>CAJYTF010000052.1 GCA_913777665.1 uncultured Myroides sp. | reverse complement strand
TTTTCATTGGTCTAACTACTAAACCAGGTACTTGCGTACCTAAACAACACAACTAAGTTTAAATTCTTTCGCGAATTTCGCGGTCTGGACGGGACTCGAACCCGCGACCCCATGCGTGACAGGCATGTATTCTAACCAACTGAACTACCAAACCAAGATAATGTTTTATGTCAAAGAAATTTTAATTTCGCAAAATTAAGAACCTTGTTCTTTGTTTTGCGGTCTGGACGGGACTCGAACCCGCGACCCCATGCGTGACAGGCATGTATTCTAACCAACTGAACTACCAAACCGTTTGTTAAGTTAATGTTGCGTTTGCTTCATCATTTCAACGGTGCAAATATACGACCATTTACTAATGGTGCAAACATTTTTTAAAAAAAATAAGATACTGTTTTAAATATTTTTTTCAGACCCTTACTTTTCAATCATTTACAAAAAAAATACCAGAACTAATTCTGGTACTTTTATGATTATATTTTGTACTTATTACAACAATTTGGTAAGTGCATCCACGTAAGTTTGCTTTGGCGCAACACCAACTTGGCGACCTACTACTTCTCCGTTTTGGAAAATTAATACTGTTGGTATGTTACGCACACCGTATTGTGAAGCAAAATCTTGGTTTGCATCTACATCTACTTTTCCTACAACTACTTTTCCGTCAAAATCTCCAGCTAATTCTTCGATTGTTGGACCTAACATTTTACAAGGACCACACCATTCTGCCCAAAAATCTACTACTACCGGTTGTGCTGATTTTAATACTACTTCTTCAAATGTTGCATCTGTTATTTCTAAAGCCATAATTTTAGTTTTTAAATCTATAATACACAAATTTAGTTATTTTTTTAATTGTCACAAGTTAACAACTATAACTAATATCTATAATTACATAAAGGTTTTTAATTTAAACGGAACGAAACCTGCATACGCTCTAACTCTTCCAACAAATCTGATGATATTTCAATGCGCATGTTTTTACTTGGCATTTCTAACAGATTTTTCTTAAGATATTGTACTTCGGGCACTTCTATTTCGGGCGATTTCTCTTCGATTTGTTCCGAAATATCGTCTTGAATTTCGTCAGATGTATCTTCTAACAATTTATGAACCACTTGAGTTTGCAATCTATTTTGAACTTCCTCCAATTCAAAAACTTCAAAAACAACCGATTTTGTTCCCGGATTTTTATCCATTACCATTCGTATTTTATCAACCTGCATTTCTTTCAGTTTACGAACATCAATCTGAATAATCAGTTTTTTAGCAAACGTTGGTATTACTTCGTTCAACAGCTTTAATTCTACAAACTGCAAGCGTGGTTCGGCACGTTCGTTGGTATCTTTCTTAATCCAACCTTCTTTTATATACACTTTAAAATACACAAAAGTATTGTTCAACAGAAAATGTCGGTTTTTTAAATAATCTTCGTTAAACATGCGCATTTCGATACTTTCGTCATAACCCTCTACCGTAAACATTGCCCAATCTTTTCCTTTACTCGATGTTTTAAACTGCACGTTAGAAATCATTCCACCAAAAGTTACGGTTCTACCAACCAAAGGATCTAAATGTTTCAACTGATCTATTTTTACATTACAGAAATATTTCAATTCGAACTTAAAATCATCTAACGGATGTCCCGAAATATAAATTCCAACAACATCTTTTTCTTTTGCCAGTTTCTCCATGGTTGTCCATTCTTCGCAACTTGGAATTACAGGCTCTGGAATCTGCACTTCGCTACTTTCACCAAACAAACTAACCTGCGCCGAATTTTCATTATCTTGATACTTTCCGCCATACTTCATGGCTTTTTCTAAAAAGGTAATTCCGTCGCCTTCGGTATAAAAATATTGTGCACGATGCGTATCGGTAAAACAATCGAAACCGCCTGCCAATGCCAGATTTTCAAATGCTTTTTTATTGGCTGATCTTAAATCGATGCGTTTTGCCAGATCGAAAATCGATTTATAATTTCCGTCTTTTCTATGTTCGATAATGGTATTCACAGCACCCTCGCCCACTCCTTTTATTGCACCCATTCCAAAACGGATCTGATAATTCTCGTTCACTGCAAATTTATAGTGCGATTCGTTTACATCGGGACCTAAAACATCTAACCCCATTCTACGGCATTCTTCCATAAAAAACGTGACCGATTTAATATCATTCATGTTGTTTGAAAGCACCGCCGCCATATATTCTGCCGGATAATGCGCCTTAAAATAAGCGGTTTGATACGCCACCCACGCATAGCAAGTTGAGTGCGATTTGTTGAAGGCGTAGGATGCAAAGGCTTCCCAGTCTTTCCAGATTTTTTCTAATGTTTTTGGATCATGACCTTTTGCAGCTGCTTGTTCTACAAATTTAGGCTTCATTTTATCCAAAACATCTTTTTGCTTTTTACCCATTGCCTTGCGCAAAACATCGGCTTCACCTTTGGTAAAACCTGCCAATTTCTGCGACAAAAGCATTACCTGTTCCTGATAAACGGTAATTCCGTAGGTTTCTTTTAAATATTCTTCGCACGCATCTAAATCGTACGTAATTTCTTCTTCGCCATTTTTTCTTCGAACGAACGATGGAATATATTCTAACGGCCCCGGGCGATACAAAGCATTCATGGCAATTAAATCTCCAAAAACAGTCGGTTTCAGCTCACGCATGTATTTCTGCATTCCGGGCGATTCGTATTGGAACACACCCACCGTTTCTCCACGCTGGAATAATTCGTAGGTTTTAACATCATCAATCGGAATTTCTTCCGGATCGATCTCTAAACCGGTACGCTGTTTTATAATTGCAACGGTATCTTTTATTAATGTAAGGGTTTTTAAACCCAAGAAATCCATCTTTAATAAACCGGCACTTTCGGCAACCGAGTTATCGAACTGGGTTACATATAAATCGGAATCTTTTGCGGTTTGAACAGGAACGAAATTGGTAATATCATCTGGCGTAATAATAACTCCACACGCATGAATTCCGGTGTTACGCATGGATCCTTCAATGATTTTTGCCTGCTGAATGGTTTCCGAAAGTAAATCGTTTTGATTGGCAACATTGATCAGTTCTTTCACAGCATCAAACTCATCAGATCGCAAAGCTTTCCTGATAGCATCTTCTGGCTCAGATAAAAATCGACGTAAATTCCACTTACTCGGCATCATCGTCGGAATCATTTTAGCGATTCGTTCCGATTCGTATAAAGGTAAATCCAACACACGCGCAGCATCTTTAATAGCCGATTTGGTTGCCATTTTACCATACGTGATAATTTGCGCCACTTGATTAGATCCGTATTTGTTGATTACGTAATCCATTACGCGACCGCGACCTTCATCATCAAAATCGATATCGATATCGGGCATTGATACACGATCAGGATTCAAGAAACGCTCAAAAAGTAAATCGTATTTTATAGGATCCAAATTAGTAATTCCCAAACAATAAGCCACCGCAGAACCAGCAGCAGATCCACGCCCCGGACCAACCGACACGTTCATTTTACGGGCTTCGGCAATGAAATCCTGAACAATTAAGAAGTATCCCGGATAACCTGAATTTTCTACTGTTTTAAGCTCAAAATCTAATCGTTCGGTAATAACATCGTCGATTTCTTTGTATCGACGTTTAGCTCCTTCATACGTTAAATATCGTAAATAAGCATTTTCACCTCGTTTTCCTCCATCTGCTTCATCTTCAGCATGGATAAATTCGGCAGGAATATCAAATTTTGGAAGTAAAATATCTCTATATAAAGAATATACTTCAATTTTATCGACAATTTCCTGAATGTTGATAATTGCTTCGGGCAGATCCTTAAAAAGTGCCTTCATTTCATCTTGAGTCTTATAAAAATACTCTTGATTTGGTAGGCCGTAACGATATCCACGACCACGACCAATTGGTGTTGCCTGTTTTTCGCCATCTTTTACACACAATAAAATATCGTGCGCATTGGCATCAGATTGTTCTAAATAATAGGTATTGTTTGTCGCAATTAATTTTACGTTGTGCTTTTTAGAAAACGCAATCAATGTTTTATTTACACGATCTTCATCTTCTTGATTATGGCGCATAATTTCGAGATAAAAATCATCTTTGAAATGTTCTTTCCACCATAAAAGCGCTTCTTCCGCCTGCTTTTCACCGATATTTAAAATCTTACTTGGTACTTCGCCATATAAATTTCCCGAAAGCACAATAATATCTTCTTTATATTGCAAAAGAACCTGCTTATCGATACGCGGAACATAGTAAAAACCGTTAATTGACGCTATTGACGATAGTTTTGCAAGGTTGTGATATCCTTTTTTATTTTTTGCCAAAAGAACTACCTGATAACCATTGTCTTTTTTAGATTTATCAGTATGATTTTCGCACACAAAAAACTCGCATCCAACAATGGGCTTCAGTTCAGTTTCTGTAGGATCTTCTCCATTTTCAATTGCTGTTTCGTTGGCTTTTTGTGCATTTTTGTTATGATCTAAAACCGCACTTACAAACTTAAAAGCACCCATCATGTTCCCGTGATCTGTCATTGCCAAAGCCGACATTTTTTCTTTTGCCGATTTTTTAATCATTGCACCAATATCGATAGTCGATTGTAAAACCGAAAACTGTGTATGATTATGCAAATGCGCAAAAACGGCTTCGTTGTACGCTTTTTTTACATCGGCAGTAATGGTTGTTTTCTCTGCATCACCTTTTATAACACCGGCAGCTTCTAACTGCTTGCGAATTTCTTCGGATGCTTTTTTAAGGTTGATGTGCTTTAACCCGATCAATTGAAAAGGCTGCGGATTTACTTCTTTAAAATGCTGCAAGTATCCGGTTGGTTGTTGCAATTCGTTTTCTGTAAAAACATTTTTACGGATCAATTCAAAAAAGCAACGAGTTGTTGCTTCTACATCGGCAGTTGCGTTGTGTGCTTCTCCAAAAGGTACATCGAACAAATATTCGTGCAGCTCAGTCAATGTAGGCAGTTTAAAACGACCACCTCGACCACCTGGAAGTTTTAATAAATTGGCAGTAACTTCGGTACACGTATCCAAAACCGCCATTGAATTTAATGGTGTTGTTACCGAAGCACGATGAAATTCGGCACCCATAATATTCAAATCAAACCCAACATTTTGCCCCACAACAAATTTAGCTTTACCCAAAGCCGTATTAAACTTGGTTAGAACCGTATTTATATCAATACCTTTTTCGGTTGCCAATAAGGTAGAAATTCCGTGGATACGTTCAGAATCATAAGGAATATCAAAACCTTCGGGTTTAATTAAATAATCTTCATGTTCCACAACATTTCCCATTTCATCATGCAACTGCCAGGCAATCTGTATACAGCGCGGCCAGTTATCAACATCGGTAATAGGTGCATTCCAATCTTTAGGTAAACCAGTTGTTTCGGTATCAAAAATTATGTACATGTGTAAAATTCAAGTAGATTTAATACAAAGTTACGATAAAAAAAGTCGCTCTTAAAAAAGAACGACTTAAGTATGTGTTAAACAAATTTATTAAAATTTATTATGGATTTGGCGTTTCTGGTTGCGCTGGTGGATAAACCAAAGGAATTCTAAAAAACACTCCTTTATTTAAATTAACAAGTGGTGTTTCTGGTAAAACCAAAGCAGGATCAACCGGCACCATTTCTGCCATAAACGTACCTGAAATTGTTCCCGGAATTTGTTTTTCAACCGGATCTAATTTAATATATCCTTTTCCTGTTGAAGAGGATGTACTATACAAATAAACAACATCATTTTCTATTTTAGAATACGTAGCAACGTGATGATTGGTTGTTCCTAATTCATATTCTTTTCCTGATTCGTAATTATGAATAAACAAAGTAACGTTTTCTGAATCGGTTGCACCAACAATTACCAAATTACCATTATCAACATTTGCCGTTAATTTTGTAGCGCGCCAAAAGTCATAACTTTTCATGGCTTCAAACGTAGGACTATTTGTAGTTAGTTCTTCTTCGCAAGACACTAGTGAAACTGCCATTAATGCAAATAAAAAGTATTTTTTCATATTCTATTTAGATTCTGAATTCAATGTTACCAAACAAAAATAGAATTTTTTCTTTAACAGCAAATCATTTTTTTTAATAATTATTTAACTTTTTTAAAATTTAACAACTTAAGGTTAATTTTTACTAGTTAATAATCAATCATTACAAAAAAATAATTACTTTTGCACTTCAATTTTAATAATTAAGAGGTCGGGAACCTCGCTTAAATCATTTAAAGATTATGTCTGTAAAAATTAGATTACAAAGACACGGTAAAAAAGGAAAACCTTTTTATTGGGTAGTAGCTGCTGATGCACGTGCTAAAAGAGATGGTAAATTCTTAGAAAAAATCGGAACTTACAATCCAAACACTAACCCTGCAACAATTGACTTAAATGTTGACGCTGCTGCAAAATGGTTATTTAACGGTGCGCAACCAACAGATACTGCTCGTGCAATTTTATCTTACAAAGGTGCTTTATTAAAACATCACTTGAACGGTGGTGTACGTAAAGGTGCTTTAACTCAAGAGCAAGCTGATGCAAAATTCACTGCTTGGTTAGATGAAAAAGCAAACAAAGTAAGTTCAAAAGTTTCTGGATTAGCTGATAACAAAGCTGCTGCTAAAGCTGCTGCATTAAACGCTGAAAAAGAAGTAAATGCAAAACGTATTGCTGCTGCACAAGAAGCTAAAGCTGCTGCTGAAGCTGCAACTGCAGAAGAAGCTACTCCAGAAGTAGAAGAAAATACAGAAGAAACTGAAGCATAATTTGTAAGCGATTTTGAATGCGTAAAAAAGATTGTTTTTATTTAGGAAAAATCGCTAAGAAATATAGTTTCAAAGGCGAAGTCTTGGTTTATTTAGACACAGACGAGCCAGAATTGTACACAGAATTGGAATCAATGTTCGTTGAAATAAACGGACATTTGGTTCCTTTTTTTATTGAAAAATCATCAATCCACAGAGAAAAATTTCTTCGCACACAGTTTGAAGACATGGATTCTGAAGAAGACGCAGACACCATTGTAGGGAAAGATGTTTACTTACCGCTTACCATGCTTCCTAAATTAGAAGGAAACAAATTTTACTACCACGAGGTTGTTGGTTTTAATGCCATTGACCAGCGATTAGGCAATTTCGGAACCATTTTACGAATTAGCGACAACGGTGTACAAGCCTTGTTTGAAGTTCAGAAAGATGATGCCGTAATACTGATTCCTTTAATTGATGAATTTATTATTGAAGTAAATCGCGAAAACAAATCAATTCTTTTCAATACTCCGGAAGGATTGATTGATTTGTATATTTAATTACACCTATTTTTGATTTAAAACAGTAATTTTGAAGTAAAATCTACTTCAATGTTCTCATTTAAACAATTTACCGTTCAACAAGACCGTTGTGCCATGAAAGTTGGTACAGACGGCGTTTTGTTAGGCGCTTGGACTCCCCTTTTTCATAAACCATTCAACATATTGGATATTGGCGCAGGAACAGGTTTAATTGCTTTAATGTTGGCTCAAAGAAGCGATGCACAGCAGATTGATGCGGTGGAAATTGACGAAGAAGCTTACGAACAATGCGTAGAAAATTTTGAGCAAAGTAAATGGAACGACCGTTTGTTTTGTTATCATGCATCGATTGATGAATTTACCGAAGAACTTTTTGAAGAGGAAGAAGAGTACGATTTAATTGTATCGAATCCACCTTTTTATTCCAAAAATTACTCATCAGGAAATAACAAACGAGATCAGGCACGTTTTCAGGAAGCTTTACCATTTGATGAATTAATAGAATCGGCACAAGCATTACTTTCTGAAAACGGAATTTTCTCAGTCATTATTCCCTATAAAGAAGAAGCGAATTTTATAGAATTGACTCAATCTGTTAGATTATTTCCATTGAAGATAACTCGAGTTAAAGGAAACACCACATCTGAAATTAAACGCAGTTTATTGGCTTTTTCCCGAATAGAACAAGAACCACTTGTTGATGAATTAATCATTGAAACAAATCGCCACAAATACACGCCGGAATACACTGAACTAACAAAAGATTTTTATTTAAAAATGTAAACAAAAACACCAAAAAAAAAGAATAACCAAATATTTTTTATGAAATTATTTTGACATGTTATATTTTTTTATAATTTTAATGTGATTAATTTAAAAAATAACATCATGAAAAAAATTTTACTTTCTGTAGCATTTGTATGTACTGCTTACTCTACCACAACTGCACAAACAGTTATATCACAAACAGGAGGTGCTGCACCAACTATTGGTACAGTAGCTTGCGGAAACAACCAAGCACCTTCTTTAGCAGAAAATTCTTTTTACAGAGCCTACACCTTAAATGCTAATATGGATATTACTTCTGTAAAAGTTGGTATAGGTACTGTAACTGGAAGTGTTCCTATTACTGTAAAGCTATACAAAAGTACAGGAGCATTCCCTGGTTCTTATCCAGCTGGACTAACTCAAATAGGAACGGCTACAAAAACCTTAACAGTAACTACTACTGCAACTACTGTAGATGTACCTTTTACCACACCTATTTCTGCATTATTGGGTGATATTATAGTTGTAGAAGTAAACAACGCTGCAACTACCGCAGGAAATGCTTATTACATGGGAGTTATTACAGGAAGCGAAACCGCTCCCGCATATCTTAGAGCATCAACATGTAATATTAACACCCCTTCATTATTCACTGTAGCACCTGGTTCAAACGGAAAAATTGTTCTTGATTTAGTTGCTCAAAATCTATCAAACGAAAAATTCTTCACAGAAAACTTCACTTTATACCCTAACCCAACTTCAGATGTTTTAAATATCTCATCTAAAAATGGTTTAGAAATGAAAGAAATTAAAATCACCGATTTATCTGGAAGAATTGTAAGAACATTAAACAACGCTACAACAATTAATGTATCTGATCTTTCTGCAGGCACTTATTTAATTGACATTACAACTAAAGAAGGTAAAGCTTCCTCTAAGTTTATTAAAAAATAATTTTTTTAAAATATTAAGATAAAGCTCGAAATTATTTTCGAGCTTTTTTTGTTATAATGATAATTTTAATTTGTTAATTATAGTTAAAATTTATATTTATTTAATAATTTAAAAAACTAAAAAAATGAA
>CAJYTF010000051.1 GCA_913777665.1 uncultured Myroides sp. | reverse complement strand
TCAAGAAAGTTGAAGTATTCACAATCACAGGTCAAAGAGTATTTGGAAACGATTACCAAGGCAACGAAGTAAAAGTTGATTTAAGCAGATTAAGCGCTGGTACTTATCTGGTTAAAATAGAAACAGCAAAAGCTTCTCAGTTTGTGAAAATCGTTAAGAAGTAATCATTTTTAATAATAAAACAAAAACCGGTAAGTATACTGCTTACCGGTTTTTGTTCTTATAGTTTTTTAAATTATAAATAGTCTTTTTTTTATTTAATTTCAATAAACTTTTTTTTAAAACTATTTCCAACTTTTTTGTATTTATTTTCGTCTATCTATAAAACAAGAAATGCTTAACAACAAATTCCTAATAACATCAATACAAATTATTCCAACCTAAACCCTAACTAAATGAAAAACCTAAAAACAGTTATTGCCTTACTGCTGCTATCACAAACTATTTGTACCGCACAAACACAGTTTAAAAACTGCGCAAATAACACGCTGTTGCACAATGTTATTGTAAACAATGCTGCCACGAAAGAATGGATCGGAAATACCGACGAACAAGGTATGCTCACTATTCCTGCTAATGTTTCTGAAATTGAAGCATCGCACCCTACTTTCGGACTGCTGACTATGGCAAACGCAACAGGAACAATATGTACAGACGAATCGGGAGATGTACTGGCAGAACTTGTTATTGAAAAGGGAGCCCATGTTACCAAAACGCTTTTAGAAGCTTTAGATCATTCGTTTGCAACCTATAAAAAAGCCAACAAGGGCAAAAAACATTATCAAATAGATTTTAAACTAACAGAACAACAACAGCCTTTGGAAACTTTTACCGGTCTTGGCATTAGGAAATGTATTCAACAGTTCTTTTAACAATTACACTATAAAATGGACTGAAGCCGTTAAGGATAACAAATCGTTCAACAAATTACCAAGGTATCAATATATTGCTCATGTTAGCGAAATCTTTTTTGCAGAAAAAAAGAACTTCGACAAATTAAAAAAGCAGATACAAAGCAGTACCGTACAACGCATTGGTAACCAATACTATATATCTGAAAAAGGAAGCAACGAATTTATTACTATTAATGCAGATCCAAAGACAAAACTGGTAACGGCTTATGTAAACACACAGCTTTTAACCGACAAAAAACAATATGCTTTTGAAAAGAACGACCGCCAAACCATGGGAAAAGTTACTATGAATTTTGTGACTGCTGCCGATGATTATTTTGTGGATGATTTATCGGTTGAAGCCAAATTTTTAATCGATCAGAAAAATTACGAAACCGAAAGTTTTATCAAACAGAAAAAAATCACAAAAGATCAAGAAAAAAAGCTGGAAGGAAAAGGTGTTGTAGGTTTTGCAATGGATTACGTAAAACAATTAGATGCTTATCTTAATTCGCTGAAATAAATATCCGATCAGTATAAAAAAAGCAGATAAGAGTATTTCTTTTATCTGCTTTTTTATTTAGAATTCCATTACAAATTCCTCTTTGGGAACGCGAACTTTTTTCATTGATCCCACCCAGTCTTTTTCCTGATCGGCGTAACCAACGTACATCAGTGAAACACTTTTTAATCCGTGCTTTTTAAGATCCAGCACCTCATCAACCCATTCGTTATTAAAACCTTCTACGGGTGTGGTATCAATCTTTAATTCGGCTGCCTGAGCCAATGCCAATCCTAACGCAATATAGGTTTGGCGTGCGGTATGTGCAAAATTCACTTCGGCAGGTTGCGGCAGGTAGATCGATTTCAATTTATCGGTATAACTTCCAAATCGACCTTTAGGCAAACCACGTTCTTCAGTTGTAAAATCGTACACTTTATCAATACGTTCTTCGGTGTACCGATCCCAAGCTGCGAAAATAATTACATGCGAAGCATCGCGCATACAGTCAGGATTCAATGCACCTTCCGCTAGTTTTTTCTTAATATCGGCATTGCGTACAACAAGCACCTTAAACGGCTGCAACCCAGAAGATGTGGGGGCTAATCGTGCGGCTTCTACAATTTGTGCGATGTGTTCTTCGCTTACTTTTTTTGATGGATCATACGCTTTTACCGCATGTCTCCAATTTAAATTATCTATTAACGACATTTTTTTATTTTGAAATTAGTACAAATACTATTGCTATAAGGGCAGGAAGTGCCTGTACATAGAATATTTTTTTTGAGGCAGTCAAGGCTCCGAAAATACCGGCAACTGCCACGCAGCCCAGAAAAAACAATCTGATGTTACTGCTCCATTCGGGATTTTCAATAAAGAAAGACCAGATTAAACCTGCTGCCAGAAAACCATTGTAAAGTCCTTGATTAGCTGCCAAACCTTTTGTAGGTTTAAAAAGCTCATGAGGCAGTGATTTGCCAAAAGTTTTCTTTCCGGCTGTTTCCCATGCAAACATTTCCATCCATAGAATGTAAAGGTGTTCTACCGCCACCAATGCGGTTAGTATTGCTGCTGCTGTTTGCATACGCTTTCGTTATTTAACGATCGTTAGATTACTTCGATACTCTAACAATCTATTTTAAAGCAAATTTATGAATTTCTTGCTATTAAACTTCCCTACGAATTTCCGTACATGTTCGATTCACCACCATCTATAGCGATAACCTGCCCAGAAACGTATCCGTTTTGATCACTTAAAAGATAAGCCACCAGATTACCAACATCAGTAGGATCGCCCAATCTTCTGGTAGGATTACGAGATGCGTATTCTGTTTCGGCAGCTTTAGGGTCTTGCGGATTTACCTGTTTGAACGCTTCGGCAACCATAGGCGTTAAAATCGCACCCGGCGCAATGGCATTTGTAAGGATATTGTCTTTACCGTATTCCAAGGCAGCATTTTTTGTCATACCAGCAACGGCGTGTTTGGTTGCAACGTAAGCCGTTTGGTTTAAAACTCCTCTAATTCCACCCACAGATGCCACGTTTACAATTCGTCCGCCACCGTTTTTCTGCATTTCCGGAATTACGTACTTCATACCGTAATAAACACCCAGCAAATTAATATCGATCACTTTCTTGAATACTTCCATATCATAATCTATCAACGGAGCTTGTTTACCTTCAATTCCTGCATTGTTATAAAGTCCGTCAACCTTACCAAACTTCTGTACTGTTTTATCAACATAGTTTTTTACATTTTCTTCAATAGAAACATCGGCAGTAACTACCAAAAATTCACTATCAGGATATTTTGAAGATAATTCGGTTTTCGCTTTTTCTAAAGCTTCGGCGTTATAATCTACAAGTGTTATGTGTGCACCTTTCGCAGCCAACACATCAGCGGCAGCAAATCCCAATCCCATTGCTGCTCCGGTAACAATAATTACCTTTCCTTTTAAATCAGACATAATTTTTGTTTTAAAATTCACTTTACAAGTTACAACAATGAATGCCATGCATACTTAATGCAGATTAATTTATGATTATGTTAATGATTTGATGAGGGGATGATGAGTGTAGGATGAAGTTCATTATTTAAAGATTAAGCACAGATAATGTGGAAAAAAAGTGTTAACTTATAACAATTCAATACATATTAATACTAGTGAATTTAATCGGTTACAATATTAATAATTTTTTAGAACACAATTGTAAAAAATAACAGCTTGTATTATTTTATAATGTTGAAGTAAAAAGAAATAAAAATCATTTAAAAATAATATATTTAGAAACAATTAAATTTAAAAATAAAGT
>CAJYTF010000050.1 GCA_913777665.1 uncultured Myroides sp. | reverse complement strand
AAAAATAATTAAATCATAATTTTTAGAAGCATATTGATTTATTTCTAAAACTTTTAGAATAAAACTAAAAAGTAAACGCAAGCTAGCAATTTCTTTTAAATGTTAAATTTTGTAAATCCTTATAAATACAGCTTTTAGATTTATTCAATGATGAATCTAATCTTTCAGTAAAATTAAAAATCATATCATAAATGGCTGGTGGTTCGGCATTTGTTCTACAATTAACGAAAGAGGAATGTAACTGTTGGAAAATAATCACTTAAATGATAACATTATGAAAAAGACAGATGAAAATGATGCTAAGAAGGGATTCAATAAAAAAGAGCAGCACCATGCCGATGATATCCCTAAAACTTCCGAAAAAATAGATCCCATGGGAACCGAGGTAATGCAGGAAGACGAATACCAGAAAAAGAAACATGGCGAACTGCCTGAAGAAGATCAAAAGAAAAATCATAAAAAATAATTTTGTCTGTACTAAATATTAATACGTGTTTAATTTTTAGTGCAGCTGAGCTAAAAGTACATTTATGAAGCCAGAAAATATATATATAGTATCTAACCGATTGCCCGTTACCATTATGCGAACAGAAAGCGGTTTTACGGTAACCCAAAGTAACGGCGGCTTAGCCACTGCCTTAGGATCGGTTTTTCAGCAGCAGAACAGTTATTGGATTGGTTGGCCCGGAATTATTGTAGATAATGAAGAAGAAGAACAGCTTGTTAAAGAATTGTAGGAGCCCTTAAGATGTATTCCCGTTTTTCTATCGCAGCAGGAATTCGATGGTTACTACAACGGTTTTTCTAATGCCATTCTTTGGCCGCTGTTTCATTACCATCCGGGACACTGTATTTTTAACGAAGAGTACTGGCTTGCCTACCGCAACGTAAACAGTAAATTTGGCAGCGTTGTTTCGGCACACGTTCCGCAAGATGCCTTTTTGTGGATTCACGATTACCAGCTCATGTTGCTGCCGTTTTATATAAAGCATTCTAACTTGTCGTATTTCCATCACATACATTTTCCTTCTCAGGAGGTGTTCGGAATTATTCCGTGGAGATCCGATCTGCTTGATGCACTGCTTAAATGCCGGCACATTGTATTTCAAACCGAAAAAGACCGGGTCAATTTCAAAGATGCCTGTTTAAAGTACGCATCAAAGGCTCATCCCGATCTCTTTAATACGCATTCCCCGTTGGGTATCAAGGTATCGGCGCATCCGATCAGTATCGACGCTTGCGATTTTTCTCAAACCGTACAAAAAAATGTGGTGCAGAAAATGACGCAGGAAATCCACGAGATCTTTGCAAACCAACGCATTATTTTATCGGTAGATCGGCTGGATTATTCCAAAGGAATTTTAGAACGTTTGGAAGCATTCCGTTTGTTACTGAAAGATTTTCCGCAATACCGGGAAAAATTAGTTTTGCTTATGCTGGTGGTACCGTCCAGATCCGATGTTCCTTCGTACGAAGAGCATAAAAGAAAGGTAGACGAGCTGGTGGGAAACATCAATTCAGAATACGCAAGTTTGGGATGGCGTCCGGTTCATTATTACTATCAGCAGGTAAACAGGGATACTTTATGTGCCTATTATGCCGCTGCCGATGTATGCCTTGTTACTTCGCTTCGCGATGGCTTAAATCTGGTATCTAAAGAATATGTGGCGTGTAGAACAAACAATAACGGTGTACTTATTTTAAGCGAAATGGCGGGTGCGGCAGAAGAACTTACCTATGCGTTAAAAATTCATCCGTACGATATTAAACAGATGGTCGTGGCAATGGTGTATGCGTTAGAAATGGAAAAAAGCGAAGAAAATGCACGCATGGCCGCCCTTAAAAAGAAAGTTTTCGGCTATACGGTGTTCGACTGGCTTGATACTATTTTTCAGGAAGTATTCTGTATGTATGATGAATTGAAGTATTCGTTCGAACAAAATTTAAGTTCCGAACTGGCAGAACGGTTAATGATCCGCTTTAAAAATGCCGATAGCAGATACATACTGCTCGACTATGATGGCTGCATCAGGGAACTGGAACCGTATCCCGAAATGGCTTCACCGGGAAGTGATATTTTGGAGTTGCTTTGTACATTGCAGTCCGTACCCAATACACAAGTTTTGCTGGTTAGCGGACGCAGCAGAAAAGATATGGATATGTGGTTTGCAGATTGCGGTATAACACTAATTGCCGAACACGGTGCTTGGTTCAAAGACAATGAGTCGGGCTGGACAGCACTAACAGAGGGTAGGGTGCAGGACAACAGGGCGCTAACTACTATTATGGAAAGATATGCTCTTGTTTTAGAGGGATCTTTTCTGGAAGAAAAAACATCGGGTGTCTGCCTGCATTTCAAAATGTGTATGCGAGATCAGTTGGCAGAAACCATAAATAAGTTGGAAAACGAAATTACGGAGCATATCAGTAAGAACAGCTTGTCGTATCGGTACAAGAAAACGAATGAACTGCTTGAAATTCATTTTTCAGACTGCGATAAAGGTCAGGCAATTCAAAAATTTGTATCCTTCAGTAAAGATGCCTTTATACTTGCAGCCGGCGATGATGATACAGATGAAGATATGTTTGCAGCATTGCCCAAGAACGCTTTTACCCTTAAAATAGGTAAGAAAGACACAAAAGCTAAAATCAGGGTGCAGAATGTGGGGCGTTTCATTGAATTTCTAAACCACATGGCGGTAACTACGGTAGTAAAATAATTGTGAACTAAATACAGATCATTATGAACAGAGACGGATCAAGAAAAAGCGTGTGGCAAGATCAGGTTAAAAGTTTTTCTGTTACCGATCCTCAGGCATCAGTCTATGATGTGATTGTTGTTGGTAGCGGTATCACGGGAGTTTCAACTGCCTTATCACTTCAAAAAGCAGGTAAAAGATGTTTGTTGGTAGAAGCCGCTAATATTGCCTTTGGAACATCGGGCGGTACAACAGCTCATCTGAATGATTTTTTCGATACGTCATTTGCTCAGGCAATTAAAGATTTTGGATTGGAAAAGGCAAAATTATTCGCACAGGCAGGAAAAGATGCCATGAAGATCATTCAAAATAATGTGAAAGCCTACGGCATCAACTGCGACTTCGAAGAAAAGAACGCGCAGCTTTTTGCTTTGGACGATAAACAGGCAGACGAACTTGATGAAATGGTAAAAGCAGCTGCGCAGGTGCATTATCAAATGAAATACATCAGCAGTATAAATTTTCTTATTACCTTTAAAAAAGCAGTCGAAATTTCAGGGCAGGCACAGTTTCATCCCCTAAAATACATCAAGGCGCTTGCAGAAGAATACATAAGTCTGGGCGGGATTATTTTCGAAGGCTGTATCTGTACAAATCATGAAGAACATGAAGATTCTATATTGGTTGAAACATCAAAAGGTAAATTTACAGCCAAGCAGTTAGTGTATGCTACCCACATTCCGCCTGGAATAAATAAACTTCATTTTACAAATACGCCGTATCGTAGTTATGTTTTGGCATGTACATTAACCAATGATAATTATCCCGATATGCTGGGTTATGATCTGCAAGATCCTTATCATTACTACAGAACACATACGGTAAACGGCATTAAACTGCTTATTGCCGGTGGTGAAGATCATAAAACCGGACATGCTGAGGATACGGGCGAATGCTTTTCGAACCTTGAAAATTACGTTCGTTCACATTTTAATGTAGATAAGGTTATGTACAGCTGGTCAAGCCAGTACTACGAGCCGGTCGATGGGTTTCCTTATATAGGCGTTTTGCCTGGTAGTAATGGTAATGTATTTGTTGCAACAGTCTTTAGGGGCAACGGTATGATGTTCGGCAGTCTTTCTTCAAAAATTATCAGCGATTTAATACTAAAGGGCTCAAGTAGCTATGAAGAATTGTTCAGTCCGGCACGAATTAAGCCTGTGGCAGGTTTTAGCCAGTTCGTAAAAGAACAAACAACCGTTGTAACCGATTTTATAAAAGATAAACTTTTTACAGAGCGAATTGAATCTTTTGCAGCAGTAGATCCCGGAAATGCAAAGGTTGTTAAGTACGAAAACGAAAATTATGCGGTTTATAAGGAAGTAAACGGAAAAGCACACATTCTTAAAAGCACCTGTCCTCATGCAAAATGTGAAGTACGTTGGAACAGTGCCGAAATTTCGTGGGACTGCCCGTGCCACGGATCGCGGTTCAACGTTAACGGAAAACTGCTTAACGCACCGGCTGTGAACGGCTTGCAAAAGATAAATGAACACGATGTATAAATTGTAACTATAGCTTTTTTTGGTTTCACTAATCTGTATAATAAAACAGTAAAAGAGAGACAACGCTATTAAGAAACCTTAAAAGTAATATAAATGGTTCGGTAGAACTCCCTTTAACCACCCTTGACGGGTCATTTTCAAAAAGGCTATTTTTTTATTGTATTGTAGTGACTCTTTATTGCTTAAAAATCAATAACTTATTCAAAAACAGTGGGTTTAAAAAAGGAGTCCGGTAAACAGTCATACACTAGTTGTTTACCGAACCTTTGCTCAATAAATAGTTTTTTTTCTGAACATCTAGATTTTCAAATATATAGATTATATTGTTCAAGTTTTTGAAAGAATCGTAAAATGCTTCATTATTAATAATCAAAACATCTCCATTGTAAGTTCGTTGTTGACCATAGCTCTGGCTATTCCCCCAGTAGCCACAGCATTGGATACCGAACGCATCGCAGTTGAATTGTCTCCGCAAGCGAATATTCCCGGAACATTTGTTTTTTGAAACGGATCAACTTTAAGGTGTCCGCTTTCTGTGAGTTCGCAGCCTAAAGACTCCGCAATGTTTGAATGTTGCTTAAACGGAATAGCTGCATAAAGTACGTCGAAATTTTCTCTGAACCCATCATCAAATACAATAGCTTGCAATGCGCCTTGTATATATTCAATCGATGTTATTGATTTTTCATAAACGAGTATGTTGTGCTTCTTTAGTTTTGCTGACTGTTCTGTTGTAAACTCAGTTTTTCCTTGTGTAATTATGGTGACATTGCTACTGTTCTAAAAGAATCAATTTTTTTGTTCAGCGAAAATAATGTTTAGCTTACAGATTTTATTTTAGCCTGTGGTTAGAATCGCTGCTAACAAATAGTTCGTTACGCTCTTCTGAAATAATTTCTATAAAGCGTTCGTAATGTTTCAATACGTCTGAAATGAGTTCGTTTTTGGTAAAAACCTGAACATCATATCCTTCTCTGTCATCGCCGAAATACGATTTTGGAAAATACGTTCGGTTCTGTTCCACATCCGGAAGGTTTTCTTCATTTAAAAGATAGTCCGATACGGCTCTTGATTCTAATCGTACACCATAGACGAAGTTATTTACCACATCGTACTTAATTTCCAACTCACAACCCAATGGCTGTTCATGCGTATTAAGTCTAACTTCTATGCCGTTTTCTGCAAATTCGTGCTGCAACTCAGTAAATGCCTCTTTAACCGTGGTGTTAATAAAATTTTGTACTGCTGCTTTATCTTTGTAAGATACAATGGTTTTTAATCGATCTTTCCATAAGGTTCCAGACCAAGGTATTGTGGTTAATGAAAAATCACGTTCATAATAATTTTGGTCGATTGCCAATGCTTTAACAAGACTAACAATAAACAACAGCATTACCACAGAAAAGGGTAGGGCAGTAATAAGCGTCATACTTTGCAAAGCTGCCAATCCGCCGGCATTAAGTAATAACAAGGCAAGTCCCGATAGCAGTATTCCCCAACCCACAGTTTGCCATTTTGGTGAAATACGTGCATTTTTGGTTGCTATGTTGTTCATGACAAACATTCCGGAATCGGCAGATGTAACAAAAAAGATTACAATAATGGCAACTGTAAAATAACTGGCAATTTCTGTTAGGGGCAGATATTCTAAAAAACCGAACATTAACGCATCGGGATTCGATGCCATATCGCTTAATGCACCTTGTGCAATGTTCATATCAAACCAAATAGCGCTGTTACCCAAAACCGACATCCATATAAAATTAAATAGGGTAGGAATAAGCAAAACCGCCGCAATGAATTCGCGTATGGTTCTACCTTTAGAAATTTTTGCAATAAACAAGCCTACATAAGGTGCCCACGAAATCCACCATGCCCAGTAAAGAATTGTCCAATTATGAAACCAAGGCTGCATATCTGCCTCGTAAACGTGCGTGTTGAAAGTTAGACTAAAAAAACTACTGATATAATTACCAAGACCTTCGGTAAAACTGCCAATAAGATAAACGGTAGGACCCAGAAACAGAATAAAGAAAAGTAGTATAAGCACACCAATAATGTTGATGTTACTTAAAATGCGTATGCCTTTATCTACACCGCTTACTGCCGAAAGAATAGAAAGTGATACCAGAACCGCAACAATAAGTATTTGGTTTGTAAAACTGCTTTCTGATACAATTCCCAACGATTCCAATCCGGAGTTGATCTGTACCACACCAAAACCCAATGTGGTGGTAATGCCGAAAAACGTACTGCAAAGTGCAAAAATATCAATGGTATTTCCCCAGCGTCCTTTTATTTTATCTTTAAGCAGCGGATAAAAACAACTGCGCAATGATAAAGGCAATCTGTAACGATAGGTGAAATACGATAATGCCAACCCTACAATTCCGTAAATTGCCCATGCATGTATCCCCCAATGAAAAAAAGTAAACAGCTGTGCATCTTTAGCACGCTGTATAGGCGTATTTGCCGCAAATACGTTGTTAGAATAATGCTGCATTTGCTCAGCTACTCCAAAATACATTAGTCCAATTCCCATTCCGGCAGCAAAAAGCATCGAAATCCATGAAAAGAAAGAATAATCGGGCTTGCTGTTGTTTCTGCCTAATCTTATATTTCCGTATTTACTGAACATAAGATAAACCAGAAAAAGGACAAATGCGGTAACAGACCAAACATATATCCAATTTAAATTAACAAAAATAAAACTCTTTACACTGTTCAGCAGGTTTTCGGTAAAAACGGGATACACCGCAGAAAGCAAACAAATAGTAAGAATAAAAAATAAACTGGGCACAACCACACCTTTGCTCAATGTGGTTCTTATCTTAAAATGTGACATAACAATATTTTAGCAGATTTTCTAATATCTAATTTAAAACTAAAAACTTATTTATGTGCTATAAATATCTACTTAAAAATAATTTGGCTTTGAAAATCATCCACGCAAAGTAAAGTTTGTAGCATGATAATTTCTATTACTTACTTTTCATTTTTAGGTTGATTAAATTTATAAGAAGCCTTAAATTGACACACCAAATTTTTTAAACCCGATTTTTTTTGTATCTTACAATTATAAGTGAAATTTTAATTGAAAAAAGTAAGTATAATGAAGAAAATTCCTTTTCTAACGTTTCTGTTAAGTATAATATTGCTGGTAAGCTGTAACAATAAAAATAGCGAAGAGCAATTGCGGCAGCGCGAACTTGATCTGCAGTTGCGTATTGATTCTTTTGCAAATGTAGAAAAGGAGTATCAGGCTCTTTTGCAAATGAAGGACAGTATTGTGAAGGCAGATTCATTAAGGCTTTTAAACGATTCTTTAAGTTCGGTGGTAAAGTTTTGGCCACAGCATCTTGCCGGCAGATGGAACGGTAGGTTGGTGTGTGTAGAATCTAATTGTAGCGATTATGTTATTGGCGATCAAAGAGTTGATACGTGGGATTTTAAAAGCGATTCGCTTAACCTGTATGCCGATCTGCTGAATAATAAAAATCAAATTGTTCGTACATACAATGCGGCTTTTAACGGAAATAATATTGTTCTTTCTTTTAAAACAGATCCTGCGGTAAGCAAAACGGTTGCTATGCAAACTACACTGAGCGAAATAAATAACGATAAAATGAAAGGTTCACACACCATAACGATTGATAGTGACTGTACAGCAAAATTTACTGTTGAGTTTACCAGACCTTCTTCTAATAAAAAATAATAAAACATATATTAAATGTTACTTCTTTCTATACAAAACGTATCGTTGCCCATTGCAGATCCCGTGTTAAAGTTTCTTTTGCTGCTTATCATTATACTTTTTGCCCCGTTGCTTTTAAACAAAATCAAGGTGCCGCATTTGCTGGGTCTTATTATTGCGGGTGCTGCTATTGGACCCAATGGTTTCAATATATTGGCGCGTGATAGCAGTATTGTGGTAACCGGAACAACCGGTTTGCTATACATTATGTTTTTAGCCGGGTTGGAAATTGATATGGGCGATTTTAAAAAGAATAAATGGAAAAGTATGGGTTTTGGTATCTATACGTTTATAGTTCCATTTGTTCTGGGGTTTGTTGGGGCATATTATCTGCTAAACTTCAACTTACTTACTTCTATACTTTTTGCAAGTCTTTTTTCATCGCACACATTAATAGCCTATCCGCTGGTTAGCAAATTGGGCGTAGCAAAAAATCTGGCGGTAAACATAACGGTCGGCGGAACTATGATTACCGATATTTTGGCGCTTTTGGTACTGGCAGCCTGTGTAGGAATGGCGCAAGGTGAAGTAGGTACCGAATTCTGGTTAAGATTGTCGCTTTCTATATTAGTATTTGGATTGGTAGTTTTACTTATTTTTCCAATTATTTCACGCTGGTTTTTTAAAAATGTAAAAGATAAAATTTCACAATACATTTTTGTTTTGGTAATGATTTACCTTGCAGCATTGCTTGCCGAAGTAGCCGGGGTTGAAGCAATCATTGGAGCGTTTTTAGCAGGTTTGGCACTTAATAGGCTTATTCCGCACACATCATCGCTTATGAACAGGGTAGAATTTGTTGGAAATGCCATTTTTATTCCGTTCTTTTTGATAAGTGTTGGTATGCTGATCGATTTCAGTGTGTTTTTCAAAAGTTGGGATACGATAACGGTTGCTTCAATTATGCTGGTTGCCTCTATTGCCGGAAAATACCTAGCGGCAGTTTTAACACGCAAAACCTTTAAGCTGAATAAAGAACAAGGGAAACTTATTTTCGGATTAAGTTCGGCTTCGGCAGCTGCAACATTGGCAGCGGTAATGGTAGGATACAATATTATTATTTCTGAAACCGCTGCAGGAGAACCTGTCCGACTTTTAAATGAACATGTCTTAAATGGAAGCATTCTACTTATCTTGGTTTCTTGTACCATTTCGTCGTTTATATCACTTGCAAGCGCTGAAAAAATTGCCGAAGCAGATAAAGAGGATACGGTTGCCGGAGAAACAGACGAAAAAGAGAATGTTCTATTAGCTGTTAATTATCCTGAAACGGTAGATGCAATGGTTAATCTGGCTGTAATTATAAAGGATAAAAAAAATAAAGACGGACTTTATGCCTTGAATGTGATTAACGAAGAAAAAAACGATTCTTCGGTCAAAAATGCAGAAAAGATTTTGCACGATGCCGTTATTAAGGCTTCAGCAGCCGATGAGGTTTTAACTCCACTTACACGTTACGACAGCGATGTGGTTAACGGAATAAACAATGTAATTAAAGAAAAAAAGGTCACAGATTTGGTAGTAGGTTTAGAAAACGGCAGGGAATTTTCATCGTCTTTCGTTTACAACCTCTATAACGGTTATTTGCAAAGCAAACAAACCAATGTATTTGTATATCATGCCGCACAGCCTATTGCAACCATAAAAAGACAAATTGTAATTATTCCGTCTAAATCGCATTTAGAACCCGGATTTTTTCATTGTTTGTTACGTGTATGGAATATCGCCAGAAACACCGGTGCGAAGGTAGATTTTTACGCAACAGCTTCGTCCATCAGAATCCTTAAAAGAGTCATTAAAAAAGTAAATATCGAAGCTGAATTCAACGAAATAAATTCATGGAAAGAAGTAGAAGCGGTATTGTCTGACATCAGCGGCAATCAAGGATTAATTATGTTGATGGCGAAGAGAGGCATGGCGTCTTATTTCCCACAAATGAGCCGTATGCCCGCATTGCTTAACAAAGATTTCCTCGATAAAAATTACCTGTTGGTTTATCCATACCAAGGAAGCCAAGTTGACAATACCGAAGAAAGATCCGTAAACAACCACGGCGATTTCGTAGAAATTGGAAACATTGTAGGGAAGTTGTTTAAATAATATATGCTTTAAAAAAATAATAATTGTTTAAATTAATATTGCATAAAGTATATTACTGATAACTAAACACTATTTGTTTTTAAAAAAGTATTTATTTACTTTGGTGGAAAAAAGCATGATTCCACAATGAAAAGTTAATCCCATAACCAATTATTCAATCAATAAAAAACAATTCAGAACTATTTTTAAATTAAGGACCACCCAAAAAAGGGTGGTCAAATGTATATACACAATTAGGCATTTCACAGACCAAATTGTTATGTTGTAATCTCATCCATCTTACGTACACTTAAAAGTAGAGTTTTTGTTAATAATTTTGTTGTTGTCGAAAAATTTTGTTGGAATGTGGGAAACTATTGTGCATTGAGTTGATTGAGTTTTCCATATTTCAACAAAAAATACTGTGGTGTAAGGTATTGCAGCGCAGATTAAAAGCCTAACCCGCATTCTTTGACTCACAAAACACTTTAACTCCATAATAAGTCTTTTTACAGTTACTTAAAGATCATTTATAATTTTGTTCGATATACAAAACCCTACCCACAAAAGGTTGCTCATGGATTTCGAATGAATCATTTTTAGCTTTGGTTACTACGTTTATTTCTTCGTACGAGCCATCGGGTTGTAAAGCTTCTACACCAAATTTTTTGTTTTCTGCATCTTCACATTTCATGGTGAATACAAAACCTGTTAGGGTTTCTTTAAAATCTTGTTCTGTAAATTTTACGGTGTTCATCTTGTTCTATTTTTTAAAATGTTGTTATTAACTAATCAATTGGTTATTTTAGTTTAAGTATTATTTTATCGCTTGATTTTTCTTGAATCGATTTTTTATTCGTTTCGGCATCGTCAACTGTAATGTATGGTTCGTAAAATAAATCGAAAGAATAAATACCGGCATCTAAAATAGCTTCATGCGGTTCATATAATAATTCACACTCTTGCTTTAGCGAATTTACTTCACTAAAAATAATACCTTGTTGTACTTGATTTTGTGCTGCAGACAGTTCAACATAAACATCGGACTGTGGTTTTTCTGAATTTTGGTTGATTTGATTCATATCTTTATAATTTCAATTGATCATTAATACTTGCAAAAAGCAGACCATGGTTATATCCAACCATTAACAGGTCAGTCCTTTTCAATATCATTTAACGAAGTATGCTTACTTAAAAAATCAGATTTCTTTACAAACGTCATTTCGCCGTTCAATTCCATAACCACTGCGCGAACATCTGCAATACGCTCAATTCGGTATTGTCGTATTTCTGCATAAATTTCTTCTTCGGTTATAAGTTCTTTTTTCATGGCTTCTTGTAAAAATTCGCCATTATAAAACAGAAGGGTGGGTGTAGAATTGATGGCTTTTTCCATAGTTTCTGATTTTTTTGCAAGAAATGCCAACAGATATTGCAGGGCAATTATGATTATTAACGCAACCAATCCTTCGGTTACTGTTACTTTCAATAAAATCATCGATGATAAAGTTGAACCAAGCGTTACCGAAACTACAAAATCAAAGGCATTTAACTTGGCTAACGTTCTTTTACCCGAAATTCGAATAAACAGAAATAAGGTGATGTATGATACCGTTGCACAAATTAGTATATGGTATAGGCTTTCCCAGTCTTTAAAAAATAAGTCTTTCATAATTGATTTCATTAGTATTGAACAAAAGAAGCACCCGAAGGTGCTTTTGTTATCGCTGCATTATACTACTTGTATGGTTACCTTGCCTGCCGTTTAAATAATGAATGGCTGCTACAATAAGTAACGGACTAAGTATAGAAATTGCTGCTATTGCTAAAAGGGTGTTCTTTTTCATGAGTTTTTACATTAAAGTTAAACATGTGGTGTTACTTTGAAAGGATTAAACGCATTGATGCCTTCTATTAATTTTTCGCGATCGTTAGAATCGTACCATCTTTTGGTATTTCTGTCAAAAAATGACAAAACAGTCATATAAACATTGTTTATTTTCCAATTTACAACGTACAAGCCAGATTCATCGGGCTGACATTCCGGATAAGTGATCCATCTTGATGCTTTCATAACTTTAAATTTACGCTTGTACTGCATCCATATTTATGCACCCGGTTGCTACATCTGTCAAAATTTTATCGGCTTCGCATTCTTCTGCCAACGTTTGCTGCAATAGTTTTGCTGCATCATTTTCGCCCAAAACTTTTGCAAAGGCAAAAAGAGTTCCGTATGTTGCCATTTCATAATGCTCAATTTTCTGCGATGCTGCTATAATTGCCGCATCTCGAACTGGTCCGTAAGCGGTTTCTTCCAGCATTTCGTCGCCTTCTTTTAAAAGTCCGGCAAGTGCTTCGCATTTTTTACCTTCGGCTTTCTCGTTCAAAAGTTTAAAAATCTGCTCTAAACGAACAACCTGATTTTCGGTCATGGCATGATGATCCGAAATACTTGACTGCAATTTTGGCGATGAAGCATTTGCAGCCATTTTTGGCAACGCTTTTACCAAAGCCTGTTCTGCCCAATAGATATCTTTCAACGCGTCAATGAACAATTCTTTAAGGTTTGATGCGGCGTTTTTGTTAGCTTCAACCACAACTTCCTTATTGTTTTTTGTAGGGACTGCTGTAGTTTTTTCTTTTTCGTTATTTTTCATAATTTCTTGGTTTATTTGTTCGTTCCTAATACTTCTTCGCGTTGCCAAAATCGGTGCATTTTAACGGCATCGATAAAGGCTGTTTCAAACTGATTTTTTCTTGAATGCGTGCTGGTAATAATTCCGCCGTCTTTCAAATCATCGCCTTTTGCCATAAATTGTGGTGCAGAAAGCAGGTCAATACCGTCGCCGTCTGTTCCAATGATTTTGCAGTGTCTGTAGGCATCATTTAAAAATTCCATTACATCGGGATCCGATTGCAACACTGCCTGGTTTTTACCATCTGGTATATAAACCGCATCAAACAGTACCGATGATGAAGTGAAAAAACTGAATTTAACGGCAATTTCACCACCTTCTGCAGTAGATACAAAGCCAAGGTTCGGACCAATGATACATGCTTCGGCATCTTCTGCCACCAATGCTTTTTTCATTTTCATAACCGAAGCCTCACTTACGCCATGGTTACATATAAAAGCAATTTTACGCGATGCAATGGTTGGTTTTACCGTAGGGTTTTTAATCATGCTTAAAGCATCAGACGTAATGATTTTTTTTGAAATTTCTGTCGGCTCGTTACCACTAACATTGTCTGCACCCACACCGTGGTTCATTGGTTGTTCTGGTTGTGCAGGAACTTTTGCTCCCAAACCTTCCGCTACCTTTTCTGCCAATTCTGTGTTTATTTTTGATAGTAAGCCCAGCATACGCACGCGGATTGCAGTTGTTTCTACTTTACCCAGTTCAAAACGCAACGCTTTTACCATGTGCTGTTGTTCGATAGGTGTTTGACTTTCGTAAAACATTCGTGCCTGACTAAAATGATCGTTAAAGCTGTTGCTTCTTGCTCGAACTTTATGTGCATCAATACGTTCGTTAAAACTTGTAAATCCTCCTTCGGCAATCATTGCCTGATACGGACAGCCGCCACCCAACGAATTTGGATGATAACTCACGCGACCCTTATTAATTTCTTGTCGCATGTGCCCGTCACGCTGGTTGTTGTGCGTTGGCGAGATACTTCGATTGATCGGGATTTCATGAAAATTTGGGCTTCCTAATCGGGAAAGTTGTGTATCGGTGTACGAAAACAATCTGCCTTGCAACAATGGATCATTTGTAAAATCAATACCTGGAACGATGTGTCCCGGATGAAAAGCTACTTGTTCGGTTTCTGCAAAGAAATTATCCGGATTTTTGTTCAAAACCATTCGTCCCACAATAGTAATCGGAACCAATTCTTCAGGAACTATTTTTGTAGGATCTAATAGGTCAAAATCAAATTTATGCTCATCTGCTTCAGGAATAATCTGCAATCCTAATTCCCATTCAGGAAAATTGCCTGCTTCTATAGCTTCCCAAAGATCCTGACGGTGAAAATCGGGATTATTTCCTGATATTTTCTGCGCTTCGTCCCAAACAACCGCATGTGTTCCTAATTTTGGTTTCCAATGGATCTTTACAAAATGCGATTCGTTTTCTGCGTTGATGAATCTGAAGGTGTGCACGCCAAAACCTTCCTGCATGCGGTAACTGCGCGGAATAGCACGGTCACTCATCAGCCACATAATCATGTGCATTGATTCGGGCATCAGCGAAATAAAATCCCAAAAAGTATCGTGTGCCGACGCTGCCTGCGGAATTTCATTATGTGGTTCGGGTTTCACTGCATGCACAAGGTCTGGAAATTTCGCCGCATCCTGTATAAAAAATACGGGCATATTGTTGCCTACAAAATCGTAAATTCCTTCTTCGGTATAAAACTTTACCGAAAATCCGCGAACGTCTCTTGCTAAATCGGTAGATCCTCTTGATCCTGCCACAGTAGAAAATCGAGTAAAAACAGGTGTTCGTTGTCCTACTTTTTGTAGAAATGCAGCTTTTGTAAACTGCGGAATAGGGTTGGTAACTTCAAAAAAACCATGAGCTCCCGATCCTCTTGCATGTACAATTCGTTCCGGAATTCGCTCGTGATCAAAATGAGTGATTTTTTCGCGAAGGATAAAATCTTCTAAAAGTGACGGACCTCTTTCTCCGCTTTTCAGGGAATTGTTATCATCGTTGATTTTTACGCCCTGATTGGTTGTAAGAAATTTGTTGGTTCCGTCTGATTTGTTGATCGACAAATCGTCTTGCTTGTCTTCTTGTCGATTAGGTTGGTTAATGTCGTTTTCTTTCATTGTAATTTATTGTTTTGTTAATTAGCAGTTGGTATAATTAAGTCAAACAATATTCCAATATTATTTATGTTTTGATATGTAAGGA
>CAJYTF010000049.1 GCA_913777665.1 uncultured Myroides sp. | reverse complement strand
GTAACAGGTCCGGGGGTTCGAATCCCTCTTTCTCCGCGAGAAATGTAACCTGTAATCTAAAAATTACAGGTTTTTTATTTACTAATAAATATTCTTTAAAATGAATATTTTAAGATATTTAAAATAAGAAATGATATTATCTAACTTAAAAAAGGGAAAGAAGCAGAACTTACGTAGCAATTCGTGAGTCATTTTCCTTTGGTTAGAACCCAGCATATCAGGAGCCTGTTATCACGACAGGCTCTTTTTTTATTCATAATTTAACAACAAGCACATAAACCTAATCTATGAAAGTATTAAAATTTGGCGGAACTTCAGTAGGAAGTCCAGAGCGTATCGAACAACTATTGCCAATAATTAAATCGCAGACTGCCGATAAACATTTCGTGGTATTGTCTGCCGTTTCAGGAACTACTAACGATCTTGTAACATTATCGGATCTTTATTCAAAAAAAGACAACGATGCTGCCCGAAAACATATTGATTCCCTTTTTCATAAATACAAAAAATTTGTAGAAGAATTATTTAAAACCGCAGAAGGAAAATCTGAAGCAGATACTTTTATCAACCAAATATTCCAACTGCTTTACAGTTTTGAAAACACCGATTTTTCAACAAAAGAAGAACGCATTATTTTAGCACAAGGCGAGATTATTTCTACTACCCTATTTCATTTACGATTAAAAGAAAAAGGTGTTCCATCGGTACTATTATCAGCACTTGATTTTATGCTTATTGATGCCGAAAACGAACCTAATATAGATTTTATTAAAGAAAATGCGGATTTACAACTAAAAAAATATCCAAACGAAAACCTATTTATAACTCAAGGTTTTATCTGTAGAAATGCACAAGGAGAAATCGACAATTTACGCAGAGGAGGATCAGATTACACCGCTTCGCTTTTAGGTGCTGCCTTGCAAGTTGAGGAAGTTCAGATTTGGACGGATATTGATGGTTTCCATAACAACGATCCGCGTTATGTTCCCAACACCAAGCCAATTCCACATCTAAGTTTTGATGAAGCTGCCGAATTATCGTATTTCGGAGCGAAAATTCTGCATCCGCAAAGTGTATTTCCAGCACGCAAATTTAATGTTCCGGTGCGTTTGCTTGACACTATGAACCTTAGTGCGTTGGGAACTTTAATTTCTGGTGACACCAAAAATCAAAACCAAATTGTTGCCATTGCTGCAAAAGACGGTATCACGGCAATTCGTATAAAATCATCGCGCATGCTTATGGCGTATGGTTTTTTAAGACAAGTTTTTGAAGTTTTTGAACGATACAAAACTCCGATTGATATGATTACTACTTCAGAAGTAGCTGTTTCACTAACAATTGATCAAACCGAATATCTTACCGAAATAATAAAAGAATTAGAATCTTTTGGGATTGTTGAAATAGACAGTGACCAATCTATTGTTTGTATTGTGGGCGATTTCAGAAAGAACAAACATGGTCATGCCACCATTGTTTCCGAAGCTGTAAAACATATTCCTATTAGAATGATTTCGTACGGCGGGAGTGAAAACAATATTTCGCTTCTTTTACCTTCTCCCAATAAAATTGAAGCTTTAAGATCACTGCACAACAGATTATTTTAGTTTTATTTTAAGCAAAAAGACTGTCTTAATTTTAGACAGTCTTTTTTTATTAGTATCGAATTAAATCTGTGAATTATCAGTTTATAACTAATTTGTATCGATTTCTAAAGTGGCAACCGTTGTGTTTTGATTGTTGTTTAGGTACAATGTGTTTTCTGAAACAATATAGTTTGTAGTGTTCTGTAGCGCTTCGTTGAATTTAGTTTCGATCTCTAAATTTACACATGCCATTTCTGTCGAGGTAATTTCAGAAATTTTTATGCTGCTACTACCCGTAAATTCTACTTTTGCACCAAAAACGTTGCATCCCAAATTACCGGAAGCACTATTTATATCGTTAAATTTTATGAAAGGATATTTTTCAAAAGTACTGTCTAAAACTATTGGTATGCCATTCAGCTGTTTTAAACGCCATTGTTTTCCAAGCATTTCAGTTGGATCGGCAGTTACTTCTGTGGTTTGAACTTCGGTTTTATCTAAAGTTTCTGTTTCTTTTTTATTAGAACATGCTGTTGTAATCGCTGAAAATACCGCAATAAATAAAATCTTTTTCATATACTTAACTTATTGTTCACTAACAAAAATAAGAAAGTAATTTTGATTGATCTTAACAAAATAGTTGAAATGCAGTTGTTATTTTTGAACTTTATTAAAAAGGGCGATTAAACATTATGCAAAATATCACAAATTGGTCGGTTTGTATCAAATGCAATGGAATTGGGAAAATTAAACAACGAATTCGGAAAAAGAAACGATCTAAATTCGAAAATAATCCTAGTAATATTGCTGCTGTTTCGGCAAAAATTCCTTTACAAACTTGTTTAAATTGTTCGGGATCTGGATTAATTACATCTGAAAAAGAAGTTGTTCCTAATACAGAGGAATTTCCGCATATTGCGATAATTGGTGGAGGAATTGGCGGAACAGCGCTTGCCGTTGCCTGCTTGCATCGCGGAATTCCGTTTACATTATACGAACGCGACAACAATTTTAATGCACGTTCGCAAGGCTATGGATTAACTCTTCAACAAGCAAGTAAAGCTATGGAAGGTTTTGGTATTAAGCATTTAAACAATGGTATTGTTTCTACAAAACATATTGTGCATACACCAAACGGAAAAATTGTTGCCGAATGGGGAATGCGAAAATGGTTTGAAAATTCCGAACAAAAAACTTCAAAAAAAACAAACATTCATATTGCCAGGCAAGCACTCCGACAAGCACTTATAGAACAATTGCCAAGGAATGAAGCAATACAATGGGGATACAAACTGCTTGATTTTTCTGCTGATAATCAAAATAAAATAACCTTGACTTTTGATGTCAACGGAACGATAAAAACAACAACTGCCGATTTGATTGTTGGTGCAGATGGAATTCGAAGTACCGTTAGAAACCTCATCATCAACGAAGAAAAAACTCCTTTACGCTATCTTAACTGCATGGTTATTTTAGGAATTTGTAGATTGGATTCTATAGAAAATACAGACCAAACTTTATTGGATTCTGCAACGGTTTTTCAAACTGCAAACGGTAATGAACGTATTTATGTAATGCCCTATGATGCGGATTCTGTTATGTGGCAATTGAGTTTTCCGATTGATGAAACTGAAGCAAAAAAACTGAGTGCCAGTGGTGTAGAAGCTTTAAAAGAAGAAGCATGTAAACGTACAAAATGGCATGCGCCTATTCCACAGATATTATCGGCAACACCGCCAGATCACATTACAGGATATCCGGTTTACGATCGTGAGCAGCTATCTGTTGAATTACTGCAAAACTCGGGCTCGGTTACGTTGATTGGCGATGCAGCGCATCCTATGAGTCCGTTTAAAGGTCAGGGTGCAAACCAAGCTTTGTTAGATGCACTGGTATTAGCTCGTTCGATTTACATAAATGGAAATTCAAGATCTGACTGGAAATCAAAAGGATTAAGGGAAACCATATTAAAAAATTTTGAAACAGAAATGATTGAACGCACATCTATAAAAGTAGCAGATTCTGCTGCGGCTGCAGAATTTCTTCATTCAGAAATTGCAGTCCACCAAAGCAATCAGCCACGTGGAAGCGTCTTAAAAAACAAGCAAAATTAAAGTCCATTAAATTTTTTAAAAAAAATACAAAATCTATTTGTTCTAACAAAAAAATGTAGTACATTTGGATTTCATAAGTGTTTTTTTTGGTTATTAAAGAGGTTGTCAGTTTTACTACTGCAACCTCTTTTTTTATTACTAAGATTGATAAAATTCAGGCTGTAATTCGGTCATAAAATCTTTTAAGTCGATCTAAACCTTCTAACAGTAATGCACGCGGACAGGCGATATTTATCCGAAGAAAACCTTCACCGGAAGTTCCATACATAGTACCGGCATTAAGCCAAAGCTTTTCTTCATTAAGCAACATTTGAGAAAGTTGTGTAGCATTTTGATTTGAAAATCCGAAATCAAGCCACACCAAATACGTAGCATTTAAAGGAATTATGTTTACCTGCGGAAGATTTTGGTTACAAAAATCAATCAGATATTTATAATTATCAATCAGGTAACTTTTAAGTTCTTTTAACCAACTATCACCATGATTGTAAGCTGCAATTAAAGCATTTACGGCAACCATATTTGGGTACAAAGTGTCCTGCATATCCAATGTTTTCTGAATTTTATCAAGCAGTTCCTGATTTTTTGAAATAAGATACGAAACCGGCAAGCCCGACATATTGAAAGTTTTGCACGGAGATCCGCACGAAATGGCATCAATATTATATTCGGCAGAAACTTCAATAAAAGGCGTATGTTTTTTAGGATGAAACACCAAATCAGCATGAATTTCGTCGGAAACCACCATAACATTGTGCTTTGAACAAATCTTGCAGATTCTTTCAAGCTCTTCTTTTTCATACACTCTACCAATTGGGTTATGGGGATTGCTCAACAACAACAGTTTTGTTTTTGGATCTGATGCTTTCTTTTCTAAATCATCAAAATCAATAATATAAATTCCGTCATTGTATAAAAGATCATTCTGTAAAACGGTACATCCGCAATTTTCTAATGTTGAAAAAAAATGATTGTAAACGGGCGTTTGTAGAATTACATTTTCGTCTGCTTTTACAAAGGTTCTGATTATGGCAGAAAGTGAAGGCAAAACTCCCGGAGTAACCAAAAGCCATTCTTTTTGAATTGTAAAACTATGCTGTTTATTCCACCACGAAATGACAGATTCATAGAATGCATCGGGTGTAAGACTGTAACCATAAATACCGGTTGATACTATTTTTTGAAGCGATTCGGTAATTACGGGTGCTGTTTTAAAATCCATATCGGCAACCCACATTGGCAAAACATCAGGCCCGCATAAATCCCATTTTACCGAATTTGTTCCGCGACGATTAATTACTTCATCAAAATTATACTGCATAAATTCTGTTTTACAATCAAACACAAATATAAGCAAGTTCAAACAATGGTTTACGGTAAGAAATCAGAATATGAAATTATAGATATTAGCTTTTACTTTTCTTTTGTTTTTCACGTTCGTTAAAATCAGCCACCTCAACAATACGCGGAATACTACTTTTTGGCGCCATGTATTTAAAGCGTTTTAGTTTTTTACGCGCACGAATAACTCGGAAAGTTCTATTGTCTTTATACAAATTCCAATTCATTAGTAATACCGAAACCAAAATAACCGTTAAACCAAGAATTTGCAACGCAGTTACTTTATGTTGTGTAAAAAAGTGAGCCAAAAACAACGCAACTACCGGATTTACATAAGCATACGTACTTACTTCGGTTGCCGGACGAACCTGCAATAACCAAATGTACGAACTAAAGGCTAAAATAGACCCCATTGTTATTAAGTAAGCTATAGATCCCCAACCTTCTAAAGGTACACTGGCAAAACTAAACGTTGCATACTCGCCCGTAATTAAAGCCGAAAGTGTAAAAGCAACACCTGCGGTTACCATTTGCCACGCAGTTTTAACCATTACGTTCAACGGTTTTATTTTACGTTCATCTGCTGCCGGCTTTTTGTCTTGAGTATATTTTGTGTAAAGCGATCCTACGGTCCAGGCAATGGTTCCAAAAATCATTACAAGCATGGCAATTACATTGTAGCCACCAGATTCACTTTCTGAATTCATCAATTGTTCACCAAACAGCATCACAACTCCGCCAAAGCCTAATATCAAACCTAAAACAATAGGAATACTTCCAAAATTGGCTTTCCATTTGGGTTTATCTAAAAGTACAAACCAGATCGCTGCCGCCGCACCAAGTATCGATACAATGGCACTTGATATATATTGTTCTGCCCAAATAACTGCAGCCATATCAACAAAAAGCAACAGAAAACCAATAAGCACGGCTCTTTCTACATCGCGTTTATTAAAAAGCTTGTATCCTTTAAAGTAACAATAACTCATTAAAACCGCTCCGGCAATTATAAAACGGATCGATCCCAATACAAAAGGCGGAAACCAATGCAGTGCTTTTTCGATAAAAAAATAGGTGGATCCCCATACAAAATAAACAACGGCGTATGCAGAAACAATACTGAATTTTGAAACTTTATCTAACGACATATAAACAGAATAAAACGAGTAACATTAAAATTTCCATAGCAGAAATTTTTTGCAAATTTCGGATATATTTAAGACATGGTAAAATTAAATGCCTTTATATTTTTTTTAATCCGAAAGTTGATCTGTAGCTGTAAAACTTGTACAGTTATTGATTATTAAGTTACAACAACATTAAATTATTAACGTTTTAACAATTAAAATTAAAAGCTATGAGTACAGAAAATTTAAACAACACCGAAGCAATTGAAAAATTACAGAAAATGGTAGATTCTATTGATATTGGAATGCTTTCTACCTTTCCAAAAGGAACAAATTATCCGCACAGCATACCAATGAGCCGACAAGAAGTGGACGATCACGGAAATATTTGGTTTTTATTTTCTGCCGAAAGTGATACGCATCAACATTTACAGCAAAACAAAGAAGTTTCTATAACATTTGCCGATGTAAGTTCGTACGAATTTTTAAGCATAAACGGAACTGGCGAAGTATCGCAAGATGCTGCCCGCATTGATAAATATTGGAATGATATGATTGCTGCCTGGTTTGAAAAAGGTAAGGAAGATCCGAATATTCGTATCTTGAAGATCACGCCAGCCGAAGCACATTACTGGGACAATAAAACCAATAAACTGGTAACGTTCTTTAAAGTTGCCGCAAGTGCAGTAACTGGAAGTAAAATGGATATTGGCAGACAAGGTGATCTAAACATCTAATTTCACAAAACTATTTTGTGGAATTTTACCACTTTTAGAAGATAATTTTCACTGATGAAATTATCAATTTTCATATCAAGAAGCTTATTTAAATACAATTTCGCCTGCTATTAAGGTTTGTTATAGTTATCTTAAATTTTGGCATATAAATTGTTTTATACTTTATGCTATGAAAAAAGAATTACCGTTGTTGGTGATGAAATAAAAATCAGGCTGCTGTAAAGGCAGCCTGATTTATTTATTTAAAATTTCTTTAACTTTATAAATCCAAAATCAATACAAATGAAAAAATACTTCCCGGTTTTAATTTGTCTGCTTATAACTTCACAGTTTTTTGCGCAGCAACACATTATAAATACCAACACGCTTCCGGCAAATTTAAGCGATGCAGAAATTTCTGAACACATGAAAAAAATAATACCTCGCGACGGCTGGGTGCAAATAATACACGAAAATAAAAATGGTGTGTTTAACGCATCAAATCCCGATTATTTTCTATTCATTCAACTAAATTGTGTAAACAACAATCCGCCTGGTTTTTTTATTGAATATACCGATAATTACAGAGATGGAGAATTTGGCGGTATTGATTTTATGAGTGCCGATGATCCTGAAAAAGCTAATTTTATTGTGGATGGAATCGATTTTAAAAATCCTTTTAGATCAAGCGGAAAAGAGTCTTTTACCAAATTTGTATCGACACTAAAAAAAGGAAAAAAACTAACCATTGAAACGCGCAACCGATCTATTGATTTTAAACTGGCTCATGGCGAATTATTAGATATTCCGGTTGAATGTAGCAAAGCTGGCGACAGAATTCAGGAAAACGAGCCGGAAGAATTACCCGAAGCTACAGCAATTGGCGAAGAAGTGGAAGCTGCAACGGATGCCGCAGCCGATGCAGCGAAATAAAAGTTAGCTTTTAGGCATTACTTGTTTGAACAATTCCTTTATCTGATTGATTTCCTGTTGATGGATCGATTTTTTACGAGTTCCGAAATAAAGTGTATTGATCAATTCTTTTTCTCCTTCCCAAATCAGCTGAATTTTTTCTTCATTGATTTCTTTCTGGCAAAGCAAATCAGGAATAACTGCCAATCCAGATCCGCCAAACAAACATCGAACAATAGAATTCAGGTTTGGAACGATATAATTCGGACGAAAATCTGGCTTTTTATCAAAATTCAAACTCCAAAACTGAAATAAATGTTCCATATCTCCGGTTGTTCCGTACCATTTTTGATCTTTAAGCCAAGTTTCTATAGCCGTTTTATCGTTTGATTTTAAATGCTTATTAAATTCGGCAACTTCAACATCCTTCCCTCCTACCAAAATGATTTTTTCACTTGAAAATGGCTCGTGATCAATCAATAACGAAGTACCTTTTTTGGGAGTGATGATCAAATCTAAAATTCCTTTTTCCAATTGATCCAACATTTCAGGATAATTTCCAAAACTAATAATCAAATTAAAATCAAGACTTGAAACAAAAGGTTCTAAAGTAGTCTGAAAAGTTTCAAAACACATACCAATACTTATTGTCGGTGCGTGTTTTTCCGTCGATTTTTGAAACGTTTTCTCAACAGTTTCTAACTTTGTCAAAGGTTCATTAATCGCATTAAACAAAACTTTTGCTCGTTCGGTTGGAATCATTTTTCTACTGGTTCTATCAAACAATTTATATCCAACATAAGCTTCCAACGAACTTAAATGCAGGCTAACTCCGGGTTGCGATATATAGATCGGAAGAGCGTCGT
>CAJYTF010000048.1 GCA_913777665.1 uncultured Myroides sp. | reverse complement strand
TTAACATCAACCGCCCGCAAGGTCACGAAAGTGATCCGTTGTTAATGCGTTTTAACAAACAAACAGGTGCCGTAGTAGGCATGCACGAAATTCAAGGCAGTACGGGTAAAAACCACATGTTAACAGCAGTAGCAGTAGATAACGATGGCAACTATATAGTAGGCGGCGCGTATCAGGGCAGTCTGTTTACAAGTGGTGGTACCGTAAACACTTTAGGTAGCATTGGTTATTACGATTTTTTTGTAGCCAAACTAGGTGCCAGTACCTGCGGTACTGCAGTAAGCACAGACAAGTTTAACAGCATAACAGTAAATGTCTATCCCAACCCAACCACCAATATAGTAAACATAGAAACCCAAGAAACTTTGCAAAACTATGAGGTGTATAACGTATTAGGGCAGCAAATACAAAAAGGCATGTTTAACAGCAATAATCAGGTAAACCTGCACGGTGCAACAGCAGGTACTTATTTTATAAAAGTAACTACCACACAGAGTAGTACAGCTACTGTAAAGGTTATTAAAAAGTAGTTTTCTTAATAGTAGAATGTATATTGTATATACTTTGTATAACTCCAACGGATTATTTAAAGATGCCAGATTAAACAACTCTGCCAAAGTTTTAAACTTTGGCAGAGTTGTTTAAAGTTTCAACGATTCATCAATTCAACAACAAAACGATTCAACAAATCAACAATTATTCACTATCTTGCATACCGTTTAAAAGCATGAAAAATGATTAAAACGCAAAACGTTACTTTTTCCTATTCGGCTACGCAAAAATTCCATTTTCCTGATATCGATTGTCCAAAGGGACAAACTTTATTGGTTACAGGAAATTCGGGTACAGGTAAAACCACTTTACTGCATTTGTTGGGTGGTTTGTTGCAGCCAACCGCAGGAAACATCACTATAAACAATCAGGATATTTTACAGTTAAACGCAGCAAAGTTAGATGCTTTTCGCGGACAATCGATTGGAATGATTTTACAGAAATCGTTTTTTATCGAAGCACTTTCGGTTTTAGATAATGTTGTGCTGGCATCTTGGATCGCAAAAAAATCAAAAACCAAGGAGAAAGCCTTAAGTATTTTGGATAATCTGGGGTTGAAAGATCACGTGCATAAATTGCCAAGCCAGTTAAGTATCGGTCAGCAGCAGCGTGTAAACATTGCTCGAGCGTTGATAAATAATCCGTCGGTAATTTTGGCAGATGAACCAACATCGAGTTTAGATGATGAAAATGCCTTAATTGTAGCCCGATTATTGAGCGATTTAGCAAAAGAATATCAATCATCACTAATCATTGTAACACACGATCAACGCTTAAAAACATTGTTTAACCACCAAATTACTTTGTCATGATTAGTAAAATAGCATGGAAAAATACGTGGTTTAAGCCGCTGAATACTTTTTTAAGCATTATACTTTTAACAGCATCGGTTTCCATTATATCGATACTGATTCTGCTTCAAAAACAATTCGAAGAGAAATTTTCGTCATCAATGGATAATATCGATTTGGTGTTGGGAGCAAAGGGAAGTCCGCTGCAATTGATTCTTTCATCGGTTTATAAAATGGATGCGCCTCCGGGAAATATTTCGTACACCGAAGCCGAAGCATGGATGAACAAACCAATGGTAGAAAGTGCTGTTCCGCTGGCTTATGGCGATAATTATTTGGGATATAAAATTGTTGGGACCAACGAAAATTACACCAAACATTTCGACTTGAAAATTGCACAAGGAAAATTGTTTACTAAAGATTTTGAAGTCGTGGTTGGTGCTAACATTGCAGCAAATATCGATCTAAAAATTGGTGATACCTTTTTTGGAACACATGGCGATGCCGAAGAAGGCGAAGTTCACGATCATCATGCATATAAAGTGGTGGGAATATTGGCACCGTCTGGCAAAGTTGCCGATAATTTAATTCTATCTAACATTTCATCGGTTTGGCACATGCACGATCATGAACATGAACACGAAGGTCATTCAGAAGCAGCACACGATCATTCCGATCATCAGCATGCAGAAGGCGAGGAACATCATCACGAAGAAGTAAATCCGCACGAAGGAAAAGAAATTACGGCAGTTCTTTTAAAATTGCGAAACAATATGGCTAAAATGACGTGGCCAAGAATCATTCCTCAAAATACAGAAATGCAGGCAGCATCGCCAGCTTTAGAAGTCAACCGTTTGTTTGCTTTATTCGGTGTGGGAATTTCGGCATTAACCTATTTGGCGTACGGCATTATGTTAATTTCGGGTATCAGTATTTTCGTTGCATTATACAATACCTTAAAAGAGCGCAAGTACGAATTTGCGTTGCTTCGCATTACCGGAGCTACTAAATTTCAGCTATTATGGTTGGTTTTGTTAGAAAGTATCTTTTTGTGCACTATCGGATTTATTCTTGGTATTGTTTTTGGTAGAATCGGATTGTATTTCTTATCCGTTTCATCGCAAGAAGAATTTAAAATGGCGTTTGATCCTTTTGAATTTTTATGGAAAGAAGAAGGAATGTTGTTTGTAGCCACATTAGCCGTAGGAATTGTAGCCGCAATTATTCCGGCAATAAAAGCGTATTCGTTAAACATATCAAAAACATTGGCAAATGCTTAAAAGGATAATCATTGCAGTGTATTGTGGGTTAGCTGTTTTTTTAATGAGCTTTTCTTCAAATAAAAAAGCTAAGTCTTTTGCAGAAATTAATGTTCAAGATCAGCCAACCGAAGTTACCTGGCAAATGTTGGGCAGAATGGGCGGCAGTTTACAAGTTATGCAAAATTATGGCGATGTGATTAAAGAATCGTTACAGGGCAAAAAGATTAAGATAAGTGGTTTTGTAATTCCTTTAGATAGTAAATCGTACGTTTTAAGCAAAAATGTGTATTCGCATTGTTTTTTTTGCAATAAAAATGCAGGTATCGAAACACTTATGGGCATTCAGTTTAAAAACAAAACACCACGTTTAAAAACCGATACCTATATTACTTTAGAAGGAACATTTTTTTACAACGATAAAAATAAAGACGATTTAATTTTTAATATACAAAACGCAGTAATTACCAATAAAAAATAATAAAATAGATCACATGTTAAAAAAAATATTCGTTGCAGCTTATTGCGGATTAGCCGTTTTTTTAATGAGCTTCTCTGTAAAAAACACAACAGAAAAACCATCGGAATTTTATCAAAATCCAACCGAAGTCACTTGGAAATTATTGGGACAGATTGATTTTGTTAAAAAGAAAAATCCGCATTACGGCGAAGTAATGTATCCTATGATAAACGGGACATTAAAGGCTTTGCAGGGTAAAAAAATCAAAGCTTCGGGATTTATTGTACCTATCGACAGTAAATCGTACGCGTTGAGTAAAAATGTTTTCGCACAATGTTTTTTCTGCGGAAATGCCGGGCCTGAAACCATTATGGGTATTAAGTTTAAAGGCAATACGCCACGATTGAAAACCGATACCTATGTTACCATGGAAGGTACGTTTAGATACAATGCAGACGATATCGACGATTGGATTTACCACATTGAAAACGCCGTTATTACACATCAAAAATAATGATACAAAAGGAACATATTACCGATTTGTTTTTTGATTTGGATCATACGATTTATGATTTCGATAAAAATTCCGCATTGACTTTTCAGGCTATTTTTACCGAAATGCAATTAAACGGTGTTGATGATTTTATGATGCATTTTAAACCGATTAATGATTCTTATTGGGAACGGTTTTCAAGAGAAGAAATATCGCGCGATTTTTTACGATATGGCAGATTAAAAGATACTTTTGATGCTATTGACGTAAAGATTAACGATGATCATATCTATTATATTGCAGATGAATTTATCGGTAAACTGCCTAATCATAATCATGTTTTTGACGGCGCTTACGAAACGCTTGATGTGTTGAAAAAAAATTATCGTTTACATATCATTACCAACGGACCTGATGCTGTTCAAGAAAAAAAGCTAAAAAATGCCAATTTAACAGCGTATTTTCAAACAATAACAAATTCTGAAATAGCAGGAGTTAAAAAACCGCATCCGGGAATTTTTCAACATGCTTTAACGACAGCGAATACTAAAGCCGAAAATAGCCTAATGATTGGCGATAATATAAATGCCGATGTTCACGGTGCGTTAAACGTAGGTATGCAGGCTGTATGGTTTAACGAATTTAAATTAGAAAATACCATTGGCGTGGCAGAAGTACAACAATTAAATCAACTTTTAGAGATCTTATAAAATGAAGAAATTTTTATTATTAATGCTTTTCGCATGTTTAGGTTTAGGCATGCAGGCACAAGGTTTGAACGCAAAATATGTTCAAATGAAAAAAGTTTATAATTTTCAGGAAGAGTTTAACGAATACCGCGTAAATTCTTTTTTAAAACATAAATTAGAAGAAGCTGGTTACACCGTTTTTTACGATGATCAGGAATTACCGCAAGAAGTTAAAGCAGATCCTTGTAAACTTTTAACTTGTAATGTAGAACGCGGAAAATCAATGACTGCTACTAAATTAACAGTAAGCTTAATAAACTGCAAAAACGAACAAATTTTTACAACAAACGGCGAAAGCAGATTAAAAAAACGCAGCAAATCTCACGTTGATGCTTTGAAAAATGCTTTAGAATATACGGTTCTTAATAAAAATAAACAATAAAATAACAGAATCTCGTCAATACTTTGGCGAGATTTTTTTTTGGGCGTTCCCCTAAATTGGTTTTTCAAAGCCAAATTACAATGATAGAACGAAGTTAATAAACACCAAATACGTGTAAGTAGTCGGGTCGGGCTTTTCGCTGCAAGTCCTCGGTGCATTCCGCTATCGCTCCAGCACCTGCGGGCTATCCGCTTCAATCCCTAACGCATACATCCATCAATAACCATACTTTCCCTGCCAACGTTGATGTAAAAAATCTTTGGTTTGTTTTTCACGCGCATTTTCTCCGGGTTCGTAAAATGGTGTGTTGATTAAATCGTCTGGTAAATATTCCTGATAAGTAAAATTTCCCGGATAATCGTGGCTGTATTTATAATCTTCGCCGTAACCCAATTCCTTCATTAATTTGGTCGGAGCGTTTCGTAAATGAATCGGAATAGACAAATCTCCGGTTTGTTTTACCGCTGCCTGTGCTTTGCCAATTGCCATATAACTGGCGTTGCTTTTGGGCGATGTTGCCAAGTAAATAGCACACTGACTTAACAATATTCTGCTTTCGGGATAACCGATAACCGACACCGCCTGAAAAATATTATTCGCCATGATTATTGCTGTTGGATTTGCCAGACCAATATCTTCGGATGCTGAAATAACCAACCTGCGTGCTATGAATTTTAAATCTTCGCCGCCTTCAATCATTCGGGCTAACCAATAAACCGCTCCGTTGGGATCGCTTCCACGAATCGATTTGATAAATGCTGAAATAATATCGTAATGTTGTTCGCCTGTTTTATCATACAAAACCGTATTTTTTTGGACAATCTGCAGTACTTTGTCATTCGTAATTTCAACGGTTTCATCACCAATCGAATTTACGATCAATTCAAACGTATTCAGCAATTTTCTGCCATCGCCACCTGAAACTCTGAACAAAGCCTCGTTTTCTATAATCGAAATATTTTTTTCTTTCAGTTCTTCATCAATAATCAACGCACGATTTAGCAAAGCCTCTAAATCTGTTTTTGTAAACGCGTTCAATGTGTAAACCTGACAACGTGAAAGCAACGCGGGAATAACTTCAAAACTCGGATTTTCAGTCGTAGCACCAATCAATGTAATCCAACCTTTTTCAACAGCTGCCAACAAAGAATCTTGCTGCGATTTACTAAAACGGTGGATTTCATCGATAAATAAAATAGGATTTTTAGGTGTAAATAAGCCATTTTGCCCTTTGGCTTTTTCAATAACCTCACGTACATCTTTAACACCGGCATTTATCGCACTCAACGCATAAAACGGTCGCTTGCTTTCTTGAGCAATAATTTCGGCTAAAGTTGTTTTCCCCGTTCCGGGCGGTCCCCAAAAAATCATCGATGGTATAATGCCGCGTTTAATACTATGCGTTAAAATGCCTGTTGCACCAACCAAATGATCCTGACTTATATAATCTTCTAATGTTTTTGGGCGAATGCGTTCTGCTAAAGGTGCTTTCATATCGTAAAATTAGTAAATAGATTTGGCGTTACAAAAAAAATAAAGAGCACTTAATTTGTTGTGAGAAATGATATTTTATGTCAAAACGGCAGTCTTTTTTATTTGGGTTTATTTTTGATTTGATTCTTTCATGGAAATAGATCAATTAAAATACCGTCCGCAAGTTTTTTGGGTTCCGTTTGTTTCGCTTTTAGTGATCTGGTTGGTTTATTATATAGACTGGCGTTTTTTCTTTGAGCTTAATAATTTCGGAATCGTTCCAAGAACCTTTAAAGGTTTGCGCGGTGTACTGTTTTCGCCATTTTTGCATGGATCCATTCAACATTTATGGAACAACACACTGGCGCTTTTGGTCTTACTTCCACTAATATGTTATTACTACTATAAAAACTGGCAAACGCTTATTTTTGGTGGGATTTTACTATCGGGCATTGGTACGTGGCTTATTGCAAAAACAGGGACACACATTGGTGCCAGCGGATTAATTTATGTTTTAACGGCTTATATGTTTTTTACAGGAATTCGCAGCAAACAATACCGTTTAATGGCAATATCGTTTTTAATGATCATATTGTACGGTGGGTCGGTTTGGTATATGTTGCCCGATATTGAAGAAGGTATTTCGTGGCAAGGGCATTTGGCGGGGTTTATTTCTGGATTTCTTCTTTCCTACATTTTGAAAAGACCGCAATTCGAACCCGAATATAAGTACGATTGGCAACATCCCGATTATGATGAAAGCAAAGACGATTTTATCAGACAGTTTGATGCTAAAGGAAATTTCAATCCATTACCCTTATTAAGAAAAGATGCTGCAGGATATCTTTATAATGATACCTTCCATCGTAAAAACAATTCAATTCATCAATCCTACATTATAAAAGATAATACGTTGCAGAAATAATATCATGCAGTTAAAAAATCTATAGTTTAATAGATTTTTAATATCAACACAAATGATAATTGCCTGTTTTATTAGTAATTTTATGAAAGAACTATAAAACAACTATAAGCAATGGAAAACGCAGGAAACGATATCAGTAAATGCCCGTTTCATAACGGAACTACAAGTAATCCGGTTGCCGGCAAAGGAACAACAAACAGCGATTGGTGGCCTAACCGATTAAGAGTTGATATTTTACGTCAGCATTCTTCAAAGTCCGATCCTATGGGCAATGATTTTAATTATGCAGAAGAATTTAAAAAACTTGATTTAGAAGCTGTAAAAACCGATTTAAAAGCTTTAATGACCGATTCGCAAGATTGGTGGCCTGCAGATTTTGGTCATTATGGTCCATTGATCATTCGTATGGCTTGGCACAGTGCGGGAACGTATCGCGTGCAGGATGGTCGCGGCGGAGCAGGAACAGGGCAACAGCGTTTTGCGCCATTAAATTCGTGGCCCGATAATGTTTCGTTAGATAAGGCTAGAAGATTGTTATGGCCAATTAAACAAAAATATGGGCGAAAAATTTCTTGGGCAGATTTAATGATTTTGGCAGGAAACATGGCATTAGAATCTATGGGCTTTAAAACATTGGGATTTGCCGGTGGACGTGCCGATGTTTGGGAACCGGATATGGATGTGTATTGGGGTAGCGAAAAAACGTGGCTGGGAGGCGATGTTCGATATTCGCAAGGATCTGAAGGTGTTGTAGAAAATCACGGAGTAGTTTCATCAGATGATGATGCCGACGGAAAAATGCATACGCGCGATTTAGAAAATCCGCTGGCAGCTGTTCAAATGGGATTGATATATGTGAATCCTGAAGGACCAGACGGAAATCCTGATCCAATAGCAGCTGCAAAAGATATTCGCGATACGTTTTCACGTATGGCAATGAACGATGAGGAAACCGTGGCTTTAATTGCAGGCGGACATACATTTGGTAAAACGCATGGTGCGGCATCGGCAGATAATGTGGGTAAAGAACCAGAAGCTGCTGGTTTAGAACAACAAGGTTTGGGTTGGGAAAGTAAGTACGGTACAGGTAAAGGCGGCGATACAATTACGTCGGGCTTAGAAGTTACTTGGACACAAAAACCTACGGAATGGACAAATCTTTTCTTTGAAAATTTATTTAAATACGAATGGAAATTAACTAAAAGTCCGGCTGGTGCACACCAATGGGAAGCTGTTGATGCAGATGATTCTGTTCCGTTGGCAGACGATATGTCTAAAAAGCAAAAACCAAGAATGCTTACCACCGATTTATCGTTGCGTTTTGATCCTGAATACGAAAAAATATCACGTCGTTTTTACGAAAATCCAGATGCTTTTGCCGATGCTTTCGCTAAAGCGTGGTTTAAATTAACACACCGCGATATGGGACCGCGCGAACGCTATTTAGGTGCCGATGTTCCTTCAGAAGAATTTTTATGGCAAGATCCAATTCCGCAGGTAAATCATTCTTTAATTAACGAAGAAGATATTCAGCAATTAAAAAGTACCATTCTTCAATCAAACTTAACTGTTTCAGAACTTGTTTCAACCGCATGGGCGTCGGCATCAACATTCCGTGGATCCGATATGCGTGGAGGTGCAAACGGAGCACGCATTCGTTTAGAACCTATGCGAAACTGGCAGGTAAATAATCCGGTGCAATTACATAAAGTTTTAAATGAATTAACGGCTATTCAAGCTAATTTTAATGCAACAGGAAAAACAGTTTCTCTGGCAGATTTAATTGTTTTGGGCGGAGCTGCAGCTATTGAGAAAGCAGCTAACAACGCAGGATATTCTTTAACCGTTTCATTTAAACCGGGACGTGCAGATGCTTCGCAAGAACAAACCGATGTAGATTCTGTTGCGTATTTAGAACCAATTGCCGATGGTTTTAGAAATTACAGAAAAGCATATAACAAAAATGTTTCTACCGAAGAATTATTAATTGATAAAGCACAGCTTTTAACTTTAACCGCGCCAGAACTTACTGTTTTGGTAGGAGGAATGCGAGTTTTAGATACTAATTTTGATGGATCTAAAAACGGTGTATTCACTAACAATCCGCAGCATTTAACGAACGATTTCTTTGTGAATTTATTAGATATGAATACGCAGTGGAAAGCAATTGATGATAGTAAAGAAGTTTATTTGGGAATCGATCGTAAAACGGGACAACCTAGATGGACAGGGACTCGTGCTGATTTGGTTTTTGGATCGAATTCTGAATTAAGAGCCATTGCAGAAGTTTATGCAAGTGCAGATGCTAAAGAAAAGTTTATTAATGATTTTGTTGCAGCTTGGAATAAAGTAATGAACGCAGATCGATTTTAATTTAAAAATGGATAAAAAAAAAACGGATTCTAATTAGAATCCGTTTTTTTAATGATTTTTCCTTGAAATAATAGCAGAATCAAAATTGCTATTAGATCTATATAAAACAAGTATTTTATATTTCTTAAAGAATTACACAAATTATCGCCAGATATTGTTGAAATGCATTCATTATCAAAATTTGTTTCATACTTTAAACTAACCATTGTATTTATTATCCCGAAACCAAAAATAAGAGCAAGGATAATTAAAGAAAAAATTAGAAATGTGTAATGTTTAACTTTCATTTAATTACAAACGTTGTCTAACAGCTTCATATAAAAAAGCACCGCAAGCAACCGATACGTTTAACGAAGAAATAGTTCCAAACATTGGTAACTTTGCTTTTTCATCAACAATCTTTAAAACCGATGGATTTACCCCTTTATCTTCAGATCCCATAATAATGGCAATTCCTTTGTTAAAATCAATATCGTAAATATTGTTTTCGGTTTTTTCGGTAGCCGCAACGGTAGCAATTCCCGAACCTTGTAAATAGAAAACAGCATCTTTGATATGATCTACCTTACAGATCGGAATATTAAAAACCGCACCAGCCGATGTTTTTACCGTATCCCCGTTTACCGGAGCCGAACCTTGTTTTTGAATAATAATTCCGTCAACACCTGTACATTCTGCCGTACGAATAATCGCACCAAAATTTCGGGCATCACTCAACTGATCTAGAATTAAAAACAACGGATTTTCTTTTTTCTCCAACACACCTTCAACCAATTCTTCCATCGTAACAAATTTAATCGGCGCGATAGATGCAACTGCACCTTGGTGGTTGTTGAATTTGCTTAATTTGTTCAGTTTTTCAACCGGAACGTACGAAAAATTAACGTTGTTTTTCTTCAACGTTTTCATAAGCTCCTGCATTAAATCGCCTTGAGCTTCTTTTTGTATAAATACTTTATCTATTTCTTTTCCTGCATTAATCGCCTCGATAACTGCACGAATTCCAAATATTTGATGTTCATTTTGCATAGCGCAAAGATATTACTATATTTATAAAAATCTAAATTCTGTATTTATATAAATAGTTTTTATTCAATTGTAAACAGGTTTAATAATAACTTCTTCTTTTGTGCCTTTTTTGGTTGATGTTCTAATTTGTTTTAAACAAGTGCCTTGGCTGTCTTTTTCTTTACATTCAATGGCAACTTCGTCAACAACTTTACCATCTTTTGAAGTGATCTCAATTTTAGACAATTCGTTATGGGTGTAATGAAAATGCTGCGTTTGAAAAGTAGAAAAATTATCGACTATTTTATTGATTGATCCGTTTTTATTATAATGATAAATGCTTTCGCTTTTTTTGTCTTGCTTTTTTAAATATGTGCTGATACGTTCGCGACGGTTGGGTTTCCAGCGCGTTTTACGATACAGTGTTTCTTTGTTTGGATAAAGTTCTTCGGTAAACCACATTTTCTTGTTTGTTTCCTGCAAAAGATTACCAGATGAATCAAACGTTTTAGAATGTTTAATCCGACCGCTTTTAAAAACGATTTCTTTTTTCTGCAAAAGCTTTTTCTGATTATTGTTAAAGTTGTACGTTTCTTCGGTTGCAGATTTTATTCCGTCAGAAAGCAAGTGCGCTTTCGTGTATTTTTTAGTAGCACAAGATTGTAGTGTAAATAATAAAAGTAGAAAACATAAAATCCTCATAACTAAAAATTTTAAAGTTACTATTAAGTAAATGAGTGTTTATTATGTTTTGTTCTATAAATATACTGATTTTTTTTTTTTTTTGAAATGCTGTTTTAGATTCAGTGATTTATCAACCCAAATAAAATTAAAACTGCGTTTTGTAGCTTAAATGAAAAATAGAGTTTGATAGTTTAAAATCGGTATTTGGCTGTATGCCGTTTGCGTAAATAATATTGAATAAGCCACCGCCGGTCTGTATCCCAAATCCTAAACCAAAAGAATATAATAGATCGTTGGTGTTTTCGCCTTCGTAATAAGCAACGTCGGTAATAGAATGTATGTACATGTTTGGAGCGAGTAAATATCGGGCTTCGTTATATAGACCCACTAGACTTTTTGCAAGCAGAGAATTTTCTCTAAATCCGCGAATAGAATGTATCCCACCAAAACGGTAATATTCGTTATATAATAAAGGTATGGCACTTCGCAAAAGCGATCCTTCTAATTGCTGGTTGAAGTACCAGCGGTTATTTATCTGCCATAGATAACTTGCGGTTAGGTTTATAAATTGTTGAGAGCCTTTGCGGTTATCTTTTTCCTCAGTTTTCGATCCAAAACCTGCTAAACCGGTGATATAGTATTTTTGTCGGAATAGGGGATGATCCTGATATTTGTTCAATAAATAATTCAATGTAACAAACTGATTGTTGTAATCGGCAGCCTGATAGAAATTCTCTGTTCCCGCAACCGATGATGTTGATTGATATCCAACACCAACCCTATGGTTAAAATTAAGATAGTATAAAACCGCCGCGTTAAACTTGGTGTTCATCATGGTGCTGTCTTGTTTGAACAATTCCAACGAAGCTTTCAATCCGAAAGGCGTATTGAACAGATAAGGAACTTCGCCCGAAAGGTTAAACTGCGTTTGCTGATTTCCGTCGTTCTTCCAATACAATTTCAGTTGTTCGCCTTTGTTTAAAATGTTCATTAACTGCAAATCGGCATAACCATTAAACTGCACTTTTCCGTTATCATCGTTCGTAAATCCGATCAATCCATCAAACTGACTAATGTTTTGTCGTTCTACATATAAATACAGCGCGGTATTGCTCTCGGTAAAAAGAACTTCGGGCTGTTTGGTGGTTTTTATAAACGGAAACTGACTCATTTCTTTTTGCAGTTCGCTTGTAATGGCATCGGTAAACGGTTGTTTCTCGTATTTCTTAATCAATCGCTGTTTAATTCCTGTTGGGAAGTTGTTGTAAGGCGTAAAAACCAATTGGTCAATTCTACGCTGTTCATCTAAATGCAAGTCTAAATCGGCAGTAATAATATCGTTTAAAAATTGATGATTTATTAACTTAACCGTGCTTATGGAATAACCTTTTTTGGCTAATTTTTCAACAATGTTTTTAAGAAAGCTTTCGGTGTTTTGTATAGCGATAGTTTTGGAAGGTTCGTTAATTTGTAAGATCGATTTTAACTGGGCTTCGTGCTTGTTGAAGTTAATTTTTAAACTATCGGTTTTTTTGCCTAAATCAAAATGTACAAGATACAGACTGTCTTTTTTTTCTGCTGATGTTATTTGGTGGTACAGATATCCGTTCGTTCTTAGAAAATCTTGTAAAAAAATCAATTTGGTTTCAACTTCTTGCCCGTTATTAAAAATACTGTCTTTAATATTTTGCTTTAAAAAAGATGTTTCATTGGTATTTTTACCATTTACTTTTAGGTAAATTTGCTGGCTGTACAAAGCATTTAAGGTTGTAAAACACAACAGAAAATAACTTACTATATATATAAGGTATGTTTTTTTTAAATGCATTGGTACTGTTAGATTAATAAACGTAAATGTAGAAATATTTTGAAAATAAACGAAATACGTTTGTTTTGATTATAATAATTTATATATTTGCATCCCCGAAAATACACGGGAAACAAATTTGAATGTAGAAAATTTTTAATAAACATTATGCCAACAATTCAACAATTAGTAAGAAAAGGGAGAACCCAATTAACTAAGAAGAGTAAATCGGTTGCTTTGGATTCATGTCCTCAAAGACGTGGTGTGTGTACGCGTGTTTATACTACAACGCCTAAAAAGCCAAACTCTGCAATGCGTAAAGTAGCGCGTGTACGTTTGACAAACGGTAATGAAGTAAACGCTTACATCCCAGGAGAAGGACACAATTTACAAGAGCACTCGATAGTATTAGTTAGAGGTGGAAGGGTAAAAGATTTACCAGGAGTTAGATACCACATTGTACGTGGTGCTTTAGATACAGCCGGTGTTAACGGTCGTACACAAAGAAGATCTAAATATGGTGCTAAACGCCCTAAAGACGCAAAAAAGTAATTTAATTTAAGTAGAATAGTCAAAAGTTATAAGTCGTAAAGATTTATGTATTGATTTTTTATTGATACAGAGCTTTAAACTTGGAACCTTAAACTAGAAACTTTTAAAAGTAACAAAGAAATGAGAAAAAGACAGGCAAAGAAAAGACCTCTTTTACCAGATCCAAAATTTAACGATCAGTTAGTAACACGTTTCGTGAACAACTTAATGTGGGATGGTAAAAAATCTACTGCTTTTAAAGTATTTTACGATGCATTAGAAATCGTTGAAACTAAAAAGCAAGATGAAGAAAAAACCTCTTTGGAAGTGTGGAAAGATGCATTAACAAATGTTATGCCTCACGTTGAAGTACGTTCTCGCCGTGTAGGTGGTGCTTCATTCCAAATTCCAATGCCAATTCGTCCAGATAGAAAAATTTCTATGGCGATGAAATGGATGATTCTTTATGCAAGAAAAAGAAACGACAAATCTATGGCTTCTAAATTAGCTGCTGAAATCTTGGCTGCTGCAAAAGAAGAAGGTGCTGCTGTTAAGAAAAGAATGGATGTTCACAAAATGGCAGATGCTAATAAAGCATTCTCTCACTTTAGATTTTAATTTTTCATAAAGAACAACACAAATGGCTAGAGATTTAAGATTTACTAGAAACATAGGAATCGCTGCTCACATTGATGCTGGTAAAACAACAACAACAGAGCGTATCCTTTTTTATACAGGTAAAAACCACAAAATTGGTGAAGTACACGATGGTGCTTCTACAATGGACTGGATGGAGCAAGAAGCAGAACGTGGTATCACTATTACATCTGCAGCTACAACTTGTACTTGGGCTTTCCCAACAGATCAAGGTAAAAAAATTGCAGATTCACAAGATTATCACTTTAACATTATCGATACTCCAGGACACGTTGACTTTACCGTAGAGGTAAACCGTTCATTACGTGTATTAGACGGATTGGTATTCTTATTCTCTGCAGTTGACGGAGTTGAGCCACAATCTGAAACTAACTGGCGTTTAGCTGATAACTACAAAGTTCCACGTATGGGATTTGTTAACAAGATGGACCGTCAAGGATCTAACTTCTTAAAAGTTTGTCAGCAAGTTAAAGATATGTTGAAATCTAATGCGGTGCCTATTGTATTGCCAATTGGTGACGAAGCAGATTTTAAAGGAGTAGTAGATTTAGTGAAAAACCGTGCTATTGTATGGCATGATGATACACAAGGTGCTACTTTTGATATCGTAGAAATTCCTGCTGAAATGGTTGACGAGGTAAAACAATACCGTGGTCAATTAATCGAAGAAATTGCTGCTTACGACGAAAACTTGTTAGAGAAATATATGGAGGATGAAAACTCTATCACTGAAGAAGAAGTACACAAAGCATTGCGTGCTGCAACTTTAGATATGAGTATCATTCCAATGACATGTGGTTCATCTTTCAAAAATAAAGGTGTTCAGTTCATGTTAGATGCTGTTTGTCGTTACTTACCATCTCCAATGGATAAAGAAGCGATCGAAGGTACTAACCCCGATACTGAAGAGCCAATTACACGTAAACCATCTGTAAACGATCCGTTTGCTGCATTAGCATTTAAAATTGCTACCGATCCTTTCGTAGGTCGTTTGGCTTTCTTCCGTGCTTATTCAGGTGGATTAGATGCAGGTTCTTACGTATTAAATACACGTTCAGGAAACAAAGAGCGTATCTCTCGTATCTACCAAATGCACGCTAACAAGCAAAATCCAATCGAAAGAATTGAAGCTGGAGATATCGGTGCTGCTGTTGGTTTTAAGGATATTAAAACAGGAGATACTTTATGTGATGAAAAACACCCAATCGTGTTAGAATCTATGGATTTCCCTGATCCGGTAATTGGTATTGCTATTGAACCTAAAACAAAAGCAGACGTAGATAAAATGGGTATGGCTTTAGCTAAATTAGCAGAAGAAGATCCAACATTTACAGTTCGTACAGACCAAGCTTCTGGGCAAACAATCATCTCTGGTATGGGTGAGTTACACTTAGATATCATTGTTGACCGTATGCGTCGTGAGTTTAAAGTAGAGGTTAACCAAGGTGAACCTCAGGTAGAGTACAAAGAAGCTTTCACAAGAGATGCTAGCCACAGAGAAACTTACAAAAAGCAATCTGGTGGTCGTGGTAAATTTGGTGATATCGTATTCAAAATTGGTCCAGCTGACGAAGTTGATGGTAAGCCATTCGTAGGATTACAGTTCGTTAACGAAGTTAAAGGTGGTAACGTACCTAAAGAATACATTCCTGCTGTAGAAAAAGGTTTCCGTGAGTCTATGAAACAAGGTCCTTTAGCAGGATTCGAAATGGATTCATTAAAAGTTACTTTAGTCGATGGTTCTTACCACGCGGTGGATTCGGATGCATTATCTTTCGAATTAGCAGCTAAAATGGGATATAAAGAATCTGCAAAAGCTGCAGGTGCTATCATCCTTGAGCCAATCATGAAGTTAGAAGTGTTAACGCCAGAAGAAAACATGGGTGATATTGTAGGTGACTTAAACCGTCGTCGTGGTCAAATCAACTCTATGGACGATCGTAACGGAGCTAAAGTTGTTAAAGCATCTGTGCCGTTATCAGAAATGTTTGGTTATGTAACAACGTTACGTACATTATCTTCAGGTCGTGCAACTTCTACAATGGAGTTCTCTCACTATGAGCAAACACCTTCTAACATTCAAGAAGAAGTAATTAAAAAGGCAAAAGGTAACGCTTAATAATTAAGAAAATGAGTCAAAAAATCAGAATAAAATTAAAATCTTACGATCATGCTTTGGTTGACAAGTCAGCTGAAAAAATCGTAAAAACTGTAAAAAGTACAGGTGCAGTGGTAACAGGACCAATTCCATTACCAACTCATAAAAAAATCTTTACTGTTTTACGTTCTCCTCACGTTAACAAAAAGTCAAGAGAACAATTCGAGTTAAGTTCGTATAAAAGATTATTAGACATCTATTCTTCATCTTCTAAAACGATCGACGCTTTAATGAAATTAGAGCTTCCTTCAGGTGTAGAAGTAGAGATAAAAGTTTGATAATAAAATATTTTACAAAATACTTGTATATTTCAAGCATTGGTATTAATTTTGCCGATGCTTGAAATTTTTATATTTAATAATTATTAATTTAAAATTATGTCTGGGTTAATTGGAAAGAAAATCGGCATGACTTCAATCTTCGATGAGAACGGGAAAAACATTCCTTGTACTGTAATCGAATTAGGTCCATGTGTCGTTACCCAAGTCAGAACCAAAGAGGTTGACGGGTATGAAGCTTATCAACTTGGTTTCGATGACGCTAGAGAAAAAAATGCAACTAAAGCGGCTACAGGTCACTTTAAAAAAGCAGGAACTTCTGTAAAGAAAAAAGTCGTTGAAATTCAAGATTTTGAAAGCGCTTATGGTTTAGGTGATGTGATCACTGTAGATTTATTTGCTGAAGGAGACTTTGTTGATGTACAAGGTACTTCTAAAGGTAAAGGATTCCAAGGGGTTGTAAAACGTCATGGATTTGGTGGAGTTGGTCAGGCTACGCATGGTCAGCACAACCGTTTAAGAGCTCCAGGTTCTGTGGGTGCGTCGTCTTATCCTTCAAGAGTATTCAAGGGTATGCGTATGGCTGGAAGAACAGGAGGAGAAAAAGTAACAGTTCAAAACCTTAGAGTTTTAAAAGTGGTTGCAGACAAAAACTTATTAGTAGTTAAAGGTGCTGTACCAGGTCATAAAAACTCTTACGTAATCGTTCAAAAGTAATGGAAGTAAAAGTTTTAGATATCAACGGAAAAGAAACTGGCAGATCAGTACAACTGGCTGATTCAGTTTTCGCAATTGAGCCTAACAAACATGCTATCTATTTAGATGTTAAACAATATTTGGCAAATCAACGTCAAGGTACGCACAAAGCTAAAGAAAGAGCTGAAGTAGCAGGATCTACACGTAAAATTAAAAAACAAAAAGGTACAGGTACTGCACGTGCAGGTTCTGCAAAATCACCTGTTTTTAAAGGTGGTGGTACTATTTTTGGACCACGCCCAAGAAGCTACTCGTTCAAATTGAACAAAGCTTTAAAGCGTTTGGCTCGTAAATCTGCTTTTACAATGAAGGCTCAAGAAGCTAATTTATTTGTTGTAGAAGATTTTACTTTTGAAGCACCAAGTACTAAAAATTTCATTAACGTATTGAAAGCTTTAGGGTTAGAAGGTAAAAAATCATTATTTGTGTTGGGTGAATCAAATAAAAACGTATATTTGTCCTCACGCAATTTAGAAAGAGCTTCTGTTGTAACTTCTTCAGAATTAAATACTTACGGTATTTTAAATGCAAAATCGTTAGTGTTAACTGAAGGTTCATTAGAAGGAATTGTAGAAAATTTAAGTAAATAAATAGGGAAATGAGTATAATTATTAAACCTATCATTACCGAAAAAATCACAAAAGACGGTGAATTATTTAACCGTTTTGGATTTGTGGTAGCTAAAAAAGCAAACAAAGTAGAAATTAAGAAAGCGGTTGAAAAAGCTTATGGAGTTTCTGTTTTAGATGTAAACACAATGATTTACAGAGCTGATAGAACTACAAAGTTTACGAAAAGCGGAATGATTACTGGTAAAACGTCTTCATACAAGAAAGCAATTGTAACATTGAAAGAAGGAGATTCAATCGATTTTTACACTAATATCTAATAACAATGTCAGTTAGAAAATTAAAACCTATTACCCCAGGTCAGCGTTTTAGAGTTGTTAATAGTTTTGACGCTATTACAACTGATAAGCCGGAGCGTTCATTATTAGCACCGAAAAAAAACTCTGGAGGTAGAAATAGTCAAGGAAAAATGACCATGCGTTATATTGGTGGTGGTCATAAACAACAATATCGTATCATTGATTTCAAAAGAACTAAAGTTGGTGTTCCAGCTACAGTTAAAACAATCGAGTACGATCCAAACCGTTCAGCATTTATCTCATTATTAGCATATGCAGATGGAGCAAAAACGTACATCGTAGCACCAGCAGGATTGCAAGTAGGTCAGAAAGTAGTTTCTGGACCAGATGCAGCTCCAGAAGTTGGTAATGCAATGCCTTTAGCAAACATTCCTCTTGGTACAATTATTTCTTGTATCGAGTTACGTCCAGGTCAAGGTGCTGTTATCGCACGTTCTGCAGGAACTTTTGCACAATTAGTTGCTCGTGATGGTAAATACGCAACAATTAAAATGCCTTCAGGTGAGATTCGTTTAATCTTATTAACATGTATGGCAACAATTGGTGCAGTATCTAACTCAGATCACCAGTTAATCGTTTCAGGTAAAGCAGGTAGATCTCGTTGGTTAGGTAGAAGACCACGTACTAGACCGGTAGCTATGAACCCAGTTGATCATCCAATGGGAGGTGGTGAAGGACGCTCTTCAGGAGGTCATCCACGTTCTAGAAAAGGTTTACCAGCGAAGGGTTATAGAACTCGTTCTAAAGTAAAAGCAAGTAACAAACATATTGTAGAACGTAGAAAGAAATAATTAAGTAAGTATGGCACGTTCATTAAAAAAAGGACCTTATGTTCACTTTAAACTTGAGAAAAAAGTTTTAGAGAACGCAGAAAACGGTAACAAAGCAGTTGTTAAAACTTGGTCTAGAGCATCAATGATTACTCCAGATTTCGTAGGACAAACAATCGCAGTACACAACGGTCGTCAATTTGTACCAGTTTACGTAACAGAAAACATGGTAGGACATAAATTAGGAGAGTTTTCACCAACACGTTCATTCCGTGGACATGCAGGTGCAAAAAATAAAGGTAAAAAATAATAAGAAGCTATGGGAGTTCGTAAAAGAGAAAGAGCAGAGCAGATAAAAGAAGCAAACAAAAGTATTGCTTTTGCTAAGCTAAACAATTGCCCAACTTCACCTCGTAAAATGCGTTTAGTTGCAGATTTAGTAAGAGGACAGAAAGTTGAGAATGCTCTTAACATATTAAAATTTAATACAAAAGAAGCTTCAGGAAGATTAGAAAAATTATTGTTATCAGCAATTGCTAACTGGCAAGCTAAAAACGCTGAAGCAAGCATCGAAGAAGCAGAATTATTTGTAAAAGAAATCCGTGTAGACGGTGGCGCAATGTTGAAAAGATTACGTCCTGCACCACAAGGTCGCGCACACAGAATCAGAAAACGTTCTAACCACGTAACAATCGTGTTAGGATCAAACAATAACACACAAAGCAATTAATAAACAGTATGGGACAAAAGACTAATCCAATCGGAAATCGCCTTGGGATCATCAGAGGATGGGACTCTAACTGGTACGGTGGAAATGACTATGGAGACAAACTTGCTGAAGATGCAAAAATCAGAAAGTACATCCATGCTCGTTTAGCAAAAGCTAGTGTATCTAAAATCATTATCGAGAGAACTTTAAAACTTGTAACCGTTACTATCACTACTGCTCGTCCTGGTATCATTATCGGAAAAGGCGGACAAGAGGTAGACAAGTTGAAAGAAGAACTTAAGAAAATTACTAACAAAGAGGTACAAATTAACATCTTTGAAATTAAAAGACCAGAATTAGATGCTTATTTGGCTGCAACAAGCATCGCGCGTCAAATCGAAAGCCGTATTTCTTACCGTAGAGCTATTAAAATGGCTATCGCTGCGGCAATGAGAATGAATGCTGAAGGTATGAAAGTGCAAATTTCAGGTCGTTTGAATGGTGCTGAAATGGCACGTTCAGAAAACTTTAAAGATGGACGTATTCCTTTATCTACTTTCCGTGCGGATATTGATTACGCTTTAGCTGAAGCACATACTACTTACGGTAGAATGGGTATTAAAGTATGGATCATGAAAGGTGAGGTTTATGGTAAAAGAGATCTTTCTCCGTTAGCAGGAATGGACAAACAACAAAAATCGTCTAAACCGGCAGGATCTGGAAAACCAAATGGAAGACCAAACCAACAACGCAACAACAAACGAAAGTAATTTAAATCTAACGAAAAATGTTACAGCCTAAAAGAACTAAGTACCGTAAGGTACAGAAGGGTAAAATGAAAGGGGTTTCTCAAAGAGGTAGCGAACTTTCTAACGGAATGTTCGGTATTAAATCTTTAGATTACTCGTTCATTACTTCTCGTCAAATCGAAGCTGCACGTATCGCTGCAACTCGTTTTATGAAACGTGAAGGACAATTATGGATTAAAATCTTCCCAGATAAACCTATTACTAAAAAACCTTTAGAGGTACGTATGGGTAAAGGTAAAGGTGCAGTTGAGTATTGGGCTGCAGTTGTTAAGCCAGGAAGAATTATGTTTGAAGTAGGTGGTGTGCCTTTAGCAGTTGCAAAAGAAGCATTACGTTTAGCTGCTCAAAAACTTCCAGTAAAAACTAAGTTTATCATTGCTAGAGATTTCGAAGCTTAATTTTAGATCATTATGAAGAAACAAGAAATAAATAATCTATCTGTAGCTGAGTTACAAGCAAAACTTGGTGAATTAACAAACCAATACGCTGAGTTGAAAAACGCTCACGCTATTTCACCTATTGCTAACCCATTACAATTAAGAACTGTAAGAAGAGCTATCGCAAGAGTGAATACTGAGATTAGCAAAAAAGACTTACAATAATTGTATTCTGCTGAAAGATGGAAAAAAGAAATTTAAGAAAAGAAAGAATCGGTGTAGTTACAAGCAACAAAATGACTAAGTCAATAGTTGTATCTGAAACAAGTAAAGTAAAGCACCCATTATATGGAAAGTTCGTGTTAAAAACTAAGAAATATGTTGCGCACGACGAATTGAACGACTGTAACATTGGTGACACAGTTAGAATTATGGAGACTCGTCCATTATCTAAAAACAAATGTTGGAGATTAGTTGAAATCATTGAAAGAGCTAAGTAATTATGGTACAACAGGAATCTAGATTAAAAGTAGCAGATAACACAGGAGCAAAAGAAGTTTTGACTATCCGTGTTTTAGGAGGAACGAAGCGTCGTTATGCCTCTGTTGGAGATAAAATTGTAGTGTCTATCAAAGACGCAACACCTAACGGTAACGTTAAAAAAGGTGCTGTATCAACTGCAGTTGTTGTACGTACCAAAAAAGAAGTGAGAAGAGCTGATGGTTCTTATATCCGTTTCGATGACAATGCATGTGTTTTATTAAACGCTGCAGGTGAAATGAGAGGAACTCGCGTTTTTGGTCCTGTTGCAAGAGAACTTCGTGAAAAACAATTCATGAAAATTGTATCATTAGCACCTGAAGTGCTTTAATTCTTTCAAATGATGACAAAGCTAAAAATTAAATCAGGAGATAACGTACGCGTTATTGCTGGAGATCACAAAGGATCTGAAGGAAAAGTTTTACGCGTATTCCGCGAAAAAAACAAAGCTATCGTTGAAGGTGTAAACATGGTTTCTAAACATGTTAAGCCAAGCGCTACAAACCCTCAAGGTGGTATCGTAAAAAAAGAAGCTGCAATTCATATTTCTAACATTGCTTTAATTGACACTAAAACAAACAGTGTTACTAAAGTGACTTACAAAGTAGAAGGAGATAAGAAAGTACGCGTTTCTAAAAAATCTAATCAAGCATTATAGTCATGACTTATATACCAAGACTTAAACAAGAATATAAAGACAGAGTAATCTCTGCTTTAAAAGAAGAATTCGGTTACAAAAATGTAATGGAAGTTCCTAAACTTGAGAAAATCGTTGTAAGCCGTGGAGTTGGTGCTGCTGTTTCTGATAAAAAATTAGTTGATCACGCTGTTGAAGAACTAACAAAAATTACAGGGCAAAAAGCAGTAGCTACTATTTCTAAAAAAGACGTTGCTTCTTTTAAATTAAGAAAAGGGATGCCAATTGGTGCTAAAGTTACTTTACGTGGCGAAAGAATGTACGAATTCTTAGACCGTTTGGTTACTTCTGCATTACCACGTGTACGTGATTTCGCTGGTGTTAAATCTAACGGATTTGACGGTAGAGGAAATTACAACTTAGGTGTAGTTGAGCAAATTATTTTCCCTGAAATCGATATTGATAAAGTTAACAAAATTGCAGGTTTTGATATTACTTTTGTAACATCTGCTAACACAGATGCTGAAGCAAAATCATTATTGGCAGAATTAGGAGTACCTTTTAAAAAGAACTAGTATGGCTAAAGAATCAATGAAAGCCCGTGAGGCGAAAAGAGAAGCTTTGGTAGCTAAATATGCTGCAAAACGTAAGGCTTTAAAAGAAGCTGGTGATTATGAAGCATTACAAAAGTTACCTGCAAACGCATCTCCAGTACGTTTACACAACCGTTGTAAATTAACTGGTCGTCCAAGAGGTTATATGCGTCAATTCGGAATTTCACGTGTAACTTTCCGTGAAATGGCTAACCAAGGGTTAATCCCAGGTGTTAGAAAAGCAAGTTGGTAATCTCGCAAAAAGTTTGTATCTTTGCAAACTAAAAAATAATTTTAATTGATTAAAGGTTCAGGAAACATATTGTTTCCTGAAAACCATAATCGCAATTCATACATTATGTATACAGATCCTATCGCAGATTTTTTAACAAGAATTAGAAATGCTTCTCGTGCAAACCACAAAGTTGTAGAGATCCCGGCATCTAACTTCAAAAAAGAAATCACAAAAATTTTATTCGAACAAGGATATATTTTAAGCTACAAATTCGATGATTCTTCAGTGCAAGGATCTATCAAAATAGCTTTAAAATATGATAAAGACACAAAAGAGTCTGTTATCAAAGATATCCAAAGAATTAGTAAACCAGGTTTACGTAAATATGCATCATCTGCAAATTTACCACGTATCTTAAACGGTTTAGGTATTGCAATCGTGTCAACATCTAAAGGTTTAATGACAGGTAAAAAAGCTAAGCAGTTAAATGTTGGTGGTGAAGTTGTTTGTTACGTATACTAATAAAATAGACTAGCGAAATGTCAAGAATAGGTAAAAATCCAATCACAATACCAGCGGGCGTAACTGTAGAAGTTAAAGATTCTGTTGTTGTAGTTAAAGGAAAATTAGGAGAGCTTTCACAGGCTTTTGATAAAGTTGATGTGAAAGTAGAAGACGGACAAGTAATCGTTGAGCGTTCATCTGATGTAAAAGAAGAAAGAGCAAAACACGGTTTATACAGAAGTTTAATCAATAACATGGTTGTTGGTGTATCTGAAGGGTTTACTAAAGAATTAGAATTAGTAGGTGTTGGTTACCGTGCATCAAATCAAGGACAAAAACTTGATTTAGCTTTAGGTTACTCTCACAATATCGTTTTAGAGATTGTTAACGAAGTAAAAGTTGAAACAGTTTCTGAAAAAGGTAAAAACCCTATCGTTAAATTATCATCGGCAGACAAACAATTGGTAGGTCAGGTTGCAGCTAAGATTCGTTCTTTCCGTAAGCCAGAGCCTTACAAAGGTAAAGGTATCAAGTTTGTTGGTGAAGTATTAAGAAGAAAAGCAGGTAAATCAGCTTAAAAATTAAGATCATGTCATTAAACAAATCTGAAAGAAGACAAAGAATTCAATACAGAATTAGAAAAACGGTTAGCGGTACAGCTGCAACACCACGTTTATCTGTATTTAGAAGCAATAAAGAAATCTATGCACAAATCATAGATGATGTGAACGGTGTAACTTTAGCTGCAGCATCTTCAAGAGAAGCTGGTGTAACTAGAGGAACTAAAATTGAAACTGCTGCATCAGTTGGTAAACTAATTGCAGAGAAGGCTTTGAAAGCTGGCGTAGAAACTATCTCTTTTGACAGAGGTGGTAACTTATACCACGGTCGTGTTAAATCATTAGCAGAAGGCGCAAGAGAAGCTGGATTAAAATTCTAATTGTAGTTAGTTATGTATCAAAGTTATAAAAACGTAGAATATGTTAAACCAGCCGGTCTTGATTTAAAAGATCGTTTGGTAGCAGTTAATCGTGTTACTAAAGTAACTAAAGGTGGTAGAGCATTTGGTTTTTCTGCTGTAGTTGTAGTAGGTGACGAAAACGGTGTAGTGGGTCATGGTTTAGGAAAATCTAAAGACGTTTCTGAAGCAATTGCTAAGGCAGTTGAAGATGCTAAGAAAAACTTAGTTCGTATTCCATTACAAGGAACTACTATTCCTCATGAGCAAAAAGGTAAATTTGGTGGTGCGCGCGTATTTTTATTGCCAGCATCAGTAGGTACCGGTGTAATTGCGGGTGGTAACGTACGTGCAGTATTAGAAGCTGTAGGTATTCACAATGTATTATCAAAATCTCAAGGTTCTTCTAACCCTCATAACGTTGTTAAAGCAACTTTCGATGCTTTATTAAACATGAGAAGTGCTGCTACTATTGCAAAACAAAGAGGAATTTCTTTAGAGAAAGTATTTAAATCTTAATTTTGAGTAGTATGTCAAAAATTAAAGTAAAACAAGTTAGAAGCAAAATCAATTGTCCTGAAAACCAAAAAAGAACGTTAGAAGCTTTAGGTTTACATAAATTAGGACAAGTTGTTGAGCATGATAATACACCAACTATTGTAGGAATGGTAAAGAAAGTTCAACATTTAGTTTCTGTAGAAGAAATTAACTAATTTAAATTGAATTATGAATTTAAGTAATTTACAACCGGCAAACGGTTCTGTACATAATCAAAACAAAAGAGTAGGTCGTGGTGAAGGTTCTGGTAAAGGTGGTACGTCTGCACGTGGTCACAAAGGAGCTAAATCTCGCTCTGGTTATTCTAAGAAAATTGGTTTTGAAGGTGGACAGATGCCTTTACAGAGACGTGTTCCTAAATTTGGTTTTAAAAACATCAATAGAGTAGAGTATGTAGGTATTAATTTAGATACTTTACAAACTTTAGTTGATAACGGAACAATTACTAATGCAATTGATTTTAATGCATTAGTTGAAAATAGAATAGTTTCTAAAAATAGCTTAGTTAAGATTTTGGGTAGAGGAGAGCTTAAGGCGAAATTAACAGTAACTGCTCATAAATTTACAGCAACAGCAAAAGCGGCTATCGAAGCAGCTGGCGGTGAAGTTGTATCTTTATAAATCTTTAACTACTTATGAAGAAGTTTTTTGAAACTTTAGCCAATATTTGGAATATCGAAGAACTTAAGAATAAAATCTTAATAACTTTAGGTATGTTGCTTGTGTATCGTTTTGGTGCACAAGTAACCTTACCAGGTATTGATGCTACGAAATTACATGCTTTATCAGATCAAACTGATCAAGGAATTGGATGGCTTATTAATGTTTTTACAGGAGGTGCGTTTTCGCAGGCTTCTATTTTTGCATTGGGTATAATGCCGTACATTTCTGCGTCAATTGTAGTTCAGTTAATGGGTATAGCTGTACCTTACTTACAGAAACTTCAAAACGATGGTGAAAGTGGTAGAAAGAAAATGAACCAAATTACAAGATGGTTAACCATTGGTATTACCTTAGTTCAAGGGCCAGGTTATATCTACAACTTGTATAAACAATTACCACCTGATGCTTTTTTATTAGGCTTTGATTCTTTCTCTTTCTTATTTTCGTCGGTATTAATCTTAACTACAGGAACGGTTTTCGCAATGTGGTTAGGTGAAAAGATTACTGATAAAGGTATTGGAAACGGTATTTCATTATTAATTATGGTTGGTATCATCGCTAAATTACCAATGGCTTTCTTACAAGAGACTCAGTCTCGTATGGTGGCTGGTAACGGTGGTCCAATGATGATTGTAATAGAAGTTATCATCTGGTTATTAATAATCATAGCTTGTATATTTTTAACAATGGCTGTTCGTAAAATCGCAGTACAATACGCTCGTAGAAGTGTTGCTGGTGAATACGACGCTGCATCTGTATCAGGAAACCGTCAGTGGATTCCTTTAAAGCTTAACGCTTCAGGTGTAATGCCAATTATCTTTGCACAGGCAATTATGTTTATACCACCAGTAATTGCTGGATTATCCTCTTCAGACAGTGCACAAACTGTAACCACAATGTTCAGTAACATCTTTGGTTTAGAGTATAATTTAGTTTTTGCTTTGTTAATAATTATTTTTTCGTACTTTTACACCGCAATTACGGTACCTACCAATAAAATGGCAGACGATTTAAAACGTAGTGGTGGCTTTATACCTGGTATTAAACCGGGTCAAGAAACTGCAAACTTCTTAGATCGTGTAATGTCGTTAATCACATTTCCAGGTTCGTTGTTCCTTGCTGTGATCGCAGTTTTACCTGCAATCGCTGTATCAGTAATGGGAATTCAACAAGGTTGGGCAATGTTTTATGGTGGAACATCTTTATTAATCTTAGTAAGTGTTGCAATTGATACAATACAGCAAATTAATGCTTATTTGTTAAACAAGCAGTACGACGGATTAATGAAGAGTGGAAAAAATAGAAAAGCAATTGCTTAATATATGGCAAAACAATCAGCAATAGAACAAGACGGAGCAATCATTGAAGCATTATCAAATGCAATGTTCCGTGTAGAATTAGAGAACGGACATATTGTAATTGCTCATATTTCTGGAAAAATGCGTATGCATTACATCAAATTATTACCTGGTGATAAAGTGAAGTTAGAAATGAGCCCTTATGATTTGTCTAAAGCAAGAATTACTTATAGATATTAAAGGCTGTTAAAATGAAAGTAAGAGCATCAGTTAAAAAAAGAAGTGCAGAATGCATTATTGTACGTAGAAAAGGAAGATTATACGTTATAAACAAAAAAAATCCTAGATTTAAACAAAGACAAGGATAATTATGGCAAGAATAGCAGGGGTAGATATACCTAAAAATAAAAGAGGAATTATTGCTTTAACTTACATTTTCGGTGTAGGTTCAAGTAGAGCAAAAGAGGTGTTGGCAACAGCTAACGTAAACGAAGACAAAAAAGTTTCTGAATGGAACGATGACGAAATCGGAGCGATCCGTGAGGCAATGTCTAGTTACAAAATTGAAGGTGAATTACGTTCAGAAGTATCTTTAAACATTAAACGTTTAATGGATATCGGATGTCAACGTGGTATCCGTCATAGAGCTGGTCTTCCATTAAGAGGACAAAGAACTAAAAACAACTCTAGAACAAGAAAAGGTAAAAGAAAAACTGTTGCTAACAAGAAAAAAGCAACTAAATAATAAGTAGTATGGCTAAAGCAAATACAAAAAAGCGTAAAGTTATAGTTGAATCTACTGGAGAGGCTCATATCAGTGCAACTTTTAATAACATCATCATTTCGTTAACAAACAAAAAAGGTGAAGTTATTTCTTGGTCATCAGCTGGTAAAATGGGATTCCGTGGTTCTAAAAAGAACACTCCTTATGCAGCGCAAATGGCAGCAGAAGATTGTGGTAAAGTAGCGTTAGAAGCTGGACTTAAAAAAGTGAAAGTTTACGTTAAAGGACCAGGAAATGGTAGAGAATCTGCAATTCGTTCTATCCACAACAGTGGAATCGAAGTTACAGAAATTATCGATATCACTCCAATCCCTCACAACGGATGTCGTCCTCCAAAAAGACGAAGAGTTTAATTTATATTTAATAGTATAACCTAAGGTAGGAGAAAGATTATCGAAGGATAAGACCTGAATTCATAATCCCTACCTTTTTTATTTTTTTTAAAATGGCAAGATATACTGGTCCACAAACAAAAATCGCTCGTAAATTCGGTGAAGCAATCTTCGGAGATGACAGAGCATTCGAAAAAAGAAATTACCCTCCAGGGCAACATGGTTTAGCAAAGAAAAGAGGTAAGAAATCTGAGTACGCTATCCAGTTAATGGAGAAACAAAAAGCTAAATACACTTACGGTGTTTTAGAAAAACAATTCCGTAACATGTTTAAAAAAGCATCTGCATCTAAAGGTGTTACAGGTGAAGTTTTAATCCAGTTATGTGAATCACGTTTAGACAATGTTGTTTACAGAATGGGTATCGCTCCTTCTCGTCGTGCAGCTCGTCAAATCGTTTCTCACAGACACATTACTGTTAACGGAGAGTTAGTAAACATTCCTTCATACCAATTAAAAGCTGGAGATAAAGTAGCGGTTCGTGAAAAATCTAAATCTTTAGATGCTATCGAGCGTTCATTATCTAATTCTAGCGCTGTTTATGAGTGGATTACTTGGAATAACGATACTAAAGAAGGAACTTATGTAAGTGTTCCTGCTAGACTTCAAGTTCCAGAAAACATCAAAGAACAGTTAATCGTAGAGTTGTACAACAAATAATAATTGACATTTAGTCGAAACACACATGGCAATATTTAATTTTCAAAAGCCCGACAAAGTTATCATGATTGATTCAACAGATTTTAAAGGGAAATTCGAATTTCGTCCTTTAGAACCTGGCTATGGATTAACCATTGGTAATGCACTAAGAAGAGTACTTCTGTCATCATTAGAAGGATATGCAATAACTTCGGTACGTATTGAAGGTGTTGAGCATGAGTTTTCTACTATTTCTGGTGTTGTTGAGGATGTTACAGAAATTATCTTAAACTTAAAACAAGTACGTTTCAAACGTCAGATTGAAGATATAGATAACGAATCTGTAAGCATTTCATTCACAGGAAAAGATCAATTAACAGCTGGCGATTTCCAAAAATATATTTCAGGTTTTCAAGTATTGAATCCTGATTTAGTTATCTGTAACTTAGACGGTAAAATTACCATTAACATGGAAATTTCTATCGAAAAAGGTAGAGGATACGTTCCAGCAGAAGAAAATAGAAAACCTAACGCACCTTTCGGAACAATTTATACAGACAGTATTTATACACCTGTAAAAAATGTTAAATATGCGATAGAAAACTACCGTGTAGAGCAAAAAACCGATTACGAAAAGTTAGTTTTTGATATTGTTACAGACGGATCTATTCACCCTAAAGACGCTTTAACAGAAGCAGCAAAAACATTGATTCATCATTTTATGTTGTTCTCTGATGAAAGAATCACTTTAGAGGCCGATGAAATTGCTCAAACTGAATCATACGATGAGGAATCATTACACATGAGACAGCTTTTGAAAACGAAATTGGTAGATATGGATCTTTCGGTAAGAGCATTAAATTGTTTAAAAGCGGCTGAAGTTGATACATTAGGCGATTTAGTTTCTTATAACAAAAACGATTTAATGAAATTTAGAAATTTCGGTAAGAAATCATTAACAGAATTAGAAGAACTAGTTCAGGTTAAAGGTTTAACTTTCGGAATGGATCTTTCAAAATACAAATTAGATAAAGAATAAATTACTTCATATTTTGCGCTCCATAGCGGATTGATGCAAGATGAAGGTTAAAAAACTACGTCATGAGACACGGAAAAAAAGTAAACCATTTAGGTAGACAAGCTGGTCACAGAAAAGCTATGTTGGCTAATATGGCTTGTTCTTTAATAGAACACAAACGTATTAACACTACAGTTGCTAAAGCTAAGGCATTAAAACAATTTGTTGAGCCGTTAGTAACTAAGTCTAAGACAGATGATACACACAACCGCCGTATCGTTTTCTCTTACTTAAGAAACAAGTATGCCGTTACTGAATTATTCAGAGAGGTTGCTCCTAAAGTAGGTGATCGTCCAGGTGGATACACTCGTATTATTAAATTAGGAAATCGTTTAGGAGATAATGCTGAAATGGCAATGATCGAATTAGTAGATTTCAATGAAATTTATAACGCTGGTAAAAAAGAAGTTAAAAAAGCTACAACTCGTAGAGGTAGAAAAAAAGCTGATACTACAGTTGAAACTGCTCCTGCTGCTGAAACTTCTACTGAAGCTAACGAAACAAATGAGTAATTTATCAAACATAAATTATTCTATTATATTAAAAGGACAAACTTTTAAAGTTTGTCCTTTTTTTTATGCTTTTTTTTAAAGTATTTGTATTAATTTTGTACACCGAAACAATCAACAATAATGAAATATACTTCTAAAGATAAAGCCATTGTACTTTTAAGCGATGGTACTATTTTTCATGGAAAATCAGTAGGGATAAAAGGCACAACAACCGGCGAAATCTGTTTTAATACAGGTGTAACGGGTTATCAGGAAATTTTTACCGATCCTTCATACTTCGGGCAAATAATGTTGTCAACCGTTGCACATATTGGTAATTACGGAGTTCATAATGACGAAGTAGATTCAGACGGAATTAAAATTTCCGGATTGGTTTGTAAAAATTTCAGTAAAGATTTTTCTCGCCCTGATGCCGACGGATCTTTATACGATTATTTCGAAAAGAAAAATCTGGTTGCTGTTTCTGATGTTGATACACGCGCATTGGTAAGTTACATTCGCGATAACGGAGCCATGAATGCAGTAATTTCAACAGACGGAAAATCAATCGAAGAGTTAAAAGAAATCTTGGCTGCTGTACCAAACATGAATGGTTTGGAACTGGCATCTGCAGTTTCTACAAAAGAACCTTATTTCTATGGCGATGAAAATGCAACGTACAAAGTTGCTGCTTTAGATTTTGGTATTAAAACAAATATCTTGCGCTGCCTTGCTGCACGCGATTGTTATGTAAAGGTGTATCCTTACAACGCAACTCTTGAAGATTTAAACAGTTTTAATCCAGACGGATATTTCTTGTCTAACGGACCTGGAGATCCGCAACCATTAACGCAGGTTATTGAAACTGCGAAAGACATTATTGCAACAGATAAACCGGTTTTTGGAATTTGTTTAGGTCACCAAATCATTGCGTTATCGCAAGGTGTAAATACCTATAAAATGTTTAACGGTCACCGTGGAATCAACCATCCAATTATGAATGCGGTTTCAGGTAAAGGCGAAATAACTTCTCAAAACCACGGTTTTGCTGTAGTTCGTGAAGAAGTGGAACAAAACCCGAATTTAGAAATTACTCATTACCATTTAAATGACAATACCGTTGCAGGTATCCGTTTAAAAGATAAGCAGGTGTTTTCGGTGCAATATCACCCTGAATCATCACCAGGACCAAACGATTCAAAATATTTGTTTGATGAGTTTGTATCGTATATGAAAGAACAAAAAGGAGCTTAAATAAGTTTCTATGTAATATAAAAACCTTTCGGAGTTGTCGCTCTGAAAGGTTTTTCTTATATAATACAATATTCAAAATTAAAAATTTATAGTTATGGAATTAGCAGAATTACAAAAATTGCCTTTCAAAGAAATAATAGCTTATATTGATAAGAATTTTGAATATACAGCATCATCTTTTAAGAATGGTGCATTAATGAATGCTGAAAATGAAAACCAAGGAAGTGCTAAAATATTTTCTTTTGCCAAGTTGAATAATTTATCTATCGAAGATACGTTGAAATTATTTGCTGAACATTATCAGTCAGTTTTAGATGATAAAGAAGGATCATCGCATCAAAATATTAGAAATTTTATGGAATTTGGTTGGGAAGGTGTCGAATTTGAAAAAGAGGTTCTTCAACCAAAATAGTTCCCTTTAATTTTATTTTTCTGTTAAAAATTACTTCTTTTTTTTTATCAATCAAATAATTACATTTGCAAAACAAATTAAACAACACAATTAAAGATATGAGTACAATTGTAAAAATTCATGCACGTCAGATTTTAGATTCTCGTGGAAATCCAACGGTAGAGGTTGACGTAGTTACAGAAACAGGCGTTTTAGGTCGCGCGGCAGTTCCTTCAGGGGCATCAACAGGTGAGCACGAAGCAGTTGAATTACGCGATGGCGGTAAACACTGGATGGGAAAAGGCGTTTTAACAGCAGTTAAAAATGTTAATGAGGTAATTGCAGAAAATATTGTTGGTTTCAGTGTTTTTGAACAAAACGCGATCGATCAGACAATGATTGAATTAGATGGTACTCCAAATAAATCAAACCTTGGTGCAAATGCTATTTTAGGTGTTTCATTGGCGGTTGCAAAAGCGGCGGCTAACGAATTAGGAATGCCATTGTATCGTTACGTTGGTGGTGTTTCTGCAAATACTTTGCCGGTTCCAATGATGAACATCATTAACGGAGGATCGCATTCTGACGCACCTATTGCTTTTCAGGAATTTATGATTATGCCGGTTTCTGCTGCTAATTTTACCGAAGCAATGCAAATGGGAACAGAGATTTTTCACAACTTGAAAAAAGTATTACACGATAGAAATTTAAGTACAGCAGTGGGCGATGAAGGTGGTTTTGCACCAAATTTAGCCGGCGGAACAGAAGATGCGTTAGATTCTATTAAACTGGCTGTTGATAAAGCTGGTTATGTTTTTGGAAAAGACATCATGATTGCGTTAGATTGTGCTGCTTCTGAATTTTATGTAAACGGAAATTACGATTATACTAAATTTGAAGGTGAAACCGGAGTAATTCGTACTTCTGAAGAACAAGCGGCTTATTTGGCTGAATTATGCGAAAAATATCCAATTATTTCAATTGAAGACGGTATGTACGAAGACGATTGGGCTGGTTGGAATTTATTAACGCAGAAAGTTGGAGATAAAGTTCAGTTAGTTGGCGATGATTTGTTTGTAACAAATGTTTCTCGTTTACAACGCGGAATTGCTGAAAATACAGCAAATTCGATCTTAATTAAAGTGAACCAAATTGGAACGTTAAGTGAAACGATTGCAGCTGTAAACATGGCACATAATGCAGGTTATACATCGGTAATGAGTCACCGTTCAGGCGAAACAGAAGATAACACCATTGCAGACTTGGCTGTGGCGTTAAACTGCGGACAAATTAAAACGGGTTCTGCTTCTCGTTCAGATCGTATGAGTAAATACAACCAGTTATTGCGTATCGAAGAAGAATTGGGATCAGTTGCTTACTACCCGCAAAATAAAGCTTTTAAAATAAAAAGATAATTTTTTTGAAGATTTAAAAAATGACGCTAAATGCGTCATTTTTTGTTTTTAGGGTATTTTTTTTCTGATATGATAATGC
>CAJYTF010000047.1 GCA_913777665.1 uncultured Myroides sp. | reverse complement strand
CTGGTATCCAAAAGATTTTACTTTTGTTTGCCCAACAGAATTACACGCTTTCCAAGCAGCGTTACCAGAGTTTGAAAAAAGAAACACAGTTGTAATTGGTGCATCATGCGATACTAACGAAGTACACTTTGCTTGGTTAAATACCGCAAAAGATAATGGTGGAATTGAAGGTGTAACCTACCCTATATTAGCTGATACTACAAGAAACTTATCAAGCGTTTTAGGAATTTTAGATGTTACTGCAGAAGTTTATAACGAAGAATTAGATTCAGTTCAAATCGAAGGATCAAACGTAACTTACCGTGCTACTTATTTAATTGACGAAACCGGAAAAATTTTCCACGAAGCAGTTAACGATATGCCTTTAGGACGTAATGTACTAGAGTTCATCCGTTTAATTGATGCTTACGCACACGTACAAACACACGGAGAAGTTTGTCCTGCAAACTGGGAAGAAGGTAAAGAAGCTATGAACGCTAACCGCCTTTCTACTGCAGAATATTTAGCAAAACTTTAATTTGTTCAAAGTTTAAGGTTTAAAGTTCAAAGTTTTGAGCGAAACCTTAAGCTTTAAACCTTAAACAAAAAAATTATGTTATTAGAATTAGAACAAGATAATTTACAGGAACTGGTTGCAAACAACCCCAAAGTAGCTGTGCAATTTTCGGCTTCATGGTGCGGTAATTGTCGTATTATGAAACCAAAATTCAAAAAAATGGCTACCGAAAAAGAAGATGTAACTTTTGTAATTGTTGATGCAGAGAAATTTCCTGAATCACGTAAATTAGCTAACGTTTCAAACTTACCAACATTCGCTATATTTAATGATGGTGCCTTGGTTGACGAAACACAAACTAACAAAGCCGATGTTTTGGCAGAATTGGTTAACAAATTGTCTTAATTATGAAATTACCTGTAATTAAACATTTAACTGAATTTATTCAGGAAAACGATCAAGATTATATCAATGAAACCATTGAAGTTTTAGAGGCGTTATGTGAAATTCCATCATTAAAAGATGAAGAATTAGACGTAATTGCCGAATTAATTTCAAACATGTACGGCGCTATTGAAGTTGACAAGCTTATTAAGGCGGGAACGCCTAAAAAAGAAGCATTAAATACTTTTATGCAACGTGTATTGGGTTCAATTGATAAATAAAAATCTTACACACAAATATAAACCACGAGTAACAACTCGTGGTTTTTTTATTTCTACAATGATAAATAATTCAGTAATTTTGCCGAAATTGCTTTTGAATGAAACACCAACAAACATCCTTTATTTCGGGCAGAATTAAGAGTGTAACCTACGCCGTTAAAGGATTTTACTTATTAATTACCACCGAACACAGCATTATGGTTCAGTTAACCATTAGTGCCTTAATGTGTATTCTTGGTTTTTATTTAAAAATCAACGCTGTAGAATGGATGTTTCAAATTTTAGCAATTGGGTTGGTTTTAACTGCCGAAAGTTTGAATACTGCCATTGAAGCAATCTGTGATTACATTCAACCAAATTTCGACAAAAAAATAGGTTTTATTAAAGATATTGCAGCGGGTGCTGTAACATTTGCCGCATTAACGGCAGTTGTTATAGGCGCGATTATTTATTTACCAAAATTAATTTAGAAAAATGACTGCTAAAAAACAAAATACAAAACAGGCTAACAATAAGCAAATGCCGCCTAAACCAAAACAAACGGCTACTAACGGAGCGCGCATAAGCTTTATTTTTGGAACTTTATTTTTAATGTTTACGGTAATTTTATTGTGCAGTTTTGTTTCGTACTTTACAACGGGAAGTTATGATCAAAGTGTAGTTGCCGAATTAAATAACCGCGAAATAGAACCCGAAAACTGGGTAGGCAAATTAGGTGCATGGTTAGCGCATAAATTTATTTTTGAAGGATTTGGTGTTGCTTCTTTCTTGTTCATAAAAGTATTTGGCGAAATTGCCTTATGGTTTGGTATTCAGTTTAATGCAGCCAAATTACGCCGCATGATTTTTTGGGATTTATTCGCAGTCATCGTATTGTCAATTGCATTAGGTCATTTTGGAGCGAAATACCCATTTTTAGGTGGAACGGTAGGTTTTGAAATGAACGATTATTTACAAGATTATATCGGTCAAATTGGTGCGATGCTTGTAGTACTTTTCCTGATTATTTTCTATTTGATTTTCAGAATAAAAATGACTCCGAAATCTTTTACAAATGTGGTTTCAAACACACATGCAAAAATCAAAGGTAATATCGAAAAGGCAGAAGAAATCATTAAAACACAACCAGTTCAGCCTATAAATATCAATCAATCTGTAAGAGAAGATGCAAAAATTATCGTTCCTCCTACTCCAATTAAAGAAGAAATTCCTACTGCGAAAATCGATAATGAGGTTTCATTCGATCTAAACAAAATTGAGAAAAAACCAGAACCAATCAACGATTTTTCTATAACTGATATTTCGGCAAATGCCGATCATCACGAAGAATTCATTATTGAAACAATTGAGGAAGAAGAACCGCTTGCCGATGATGATTTAGCAAAAAAAATTGTCGAAGATTTTGGTTTGTTCGATCCAACTTTGGAATTATCTAAATACCAGTTTCCAACAAGCGAGTTATTGTTTGAACACACAACCGGCGGAATTACGATTAATCAGGCAGAATTAGAAGAGAACAAAAACCGTATTGTTGATACGCTGAACAACTACAAAATAGGGATTGCACAGATTAAAGCAACCGTTGGTCCAACCGTAACGCTTTATGAAATTGTACCAGATGCCGGAATTCGTATTTCAAAAATTAAGAGTTTAGAAGATGATATCGCATTGTCTTTATCAGCTTTGGGAATTCGTATTATTGCACCAATTCCAGGGAAAGGAACCATTGGTATTGAAGTTCCAAATACCAAACCAACAACGGTATCAATGAAATCGTTGATTTTATCGCCGAAATTTCAAAACGCCGAAATGGAACTTCCTATCGCAATTGGTAAAACTATTTCAAACGAAACTTTTGTTTTCGATTTAGCTAAAATGCCCCATTTACTAATGGCAGGTGCAACGGGACAAGGAAAATCGGTTGGTTTAAATGCCGTTTTAACATCGTTGCTTTACAAGAAACATCCTGCTGAAGTAAAATTTGTTTTGGTAGATCCTAAAAAAGTAGAATTAACATTATTCAATAAAATTGAGCGTCACTTTTTAGCGAAATTACCTGATACCGAAGACGCAATCATAACCGATAACACAAAGGTTATCAACACCTTAAATTCATTATGTATTGAAATGGACAACCGTTATTCTTTGTTAAAAGATGCTATGGTTAGAAACATTAAAGAATACAACGAAAAATTCAAACAGCGCAAATTAAATCCGGAATTAGGTCACCGCTTTTTACCTTATATCGTTCTGGTTGTCGATGAATTTGCCGATTTAATTATGACAGCCGGTAAGGAAGTTGAAACACCTATTGCCCGTTTGGCTCAGTTGGCGCGTGCTATTGGTATCCACTTAATTATTGCAACGCAACGTCCATCGGTTAACGTAATTACGGGGATCATTAAAGCCAATTTCCCTGCAAGAATTGCTTTCCGAGTGAGTTCTAAAATCGATTCGCGAACTATTTTAGATGGTCCGGGTGCCGATCAGTTAATTGGTCGTGGAGATTTGCTTTTCACCCAAGGAAACGATACCGTTCGTGTACAATGTGGTTTTGTTGATACACCCGAAGTTGAAAAAATCACGGAATTTATCGGAGCTCAAAAAGGTTATGGCGATGCGTATTTGTTGCCGGAATATGTAGGCGAAGAAAGTGGCACAAGTCTTGATATTGACATTGCAGACCGCGATGTTATGTTCCGTGAAGCTGCCGAAATTATTGTGACAGCCCAACAAGGATCGGCATCGTTGTTACAAAGAAAACTAAAATTGGGTTACAACCGTGCAGGTAGATTGATAGATCAATTGGAAGCAGCCGGAATTGTTGGTCCGTTTGAAGGAAGCAAGGCGCGATCTGTAAATATTACCGATTTGGTTTCTTTAGACGAATTTTTAAACAACGAAAAAGAAAGAATGTAATGAAAAAAATAGCGACTATTATTTCTGTTTTATTTATTGGTTTATCAAGTTATGCACAAAATGCTGCTGCTGCCAAAAAATTGTTAGACGAAGTTTCTGCAAAGACAAAATCGTACAACAATATGGTGATTGATTTTAGTTTTAACAACGGAAAGCAAGAATCTAAAGGGAAAGCAACTATTCAAGGCGAAAAATATGTGGTAGATTTTATGGGACTTACCCAGATTTTCGACGGCGCTAAAATGTACATCATCAACCCGAACGATGAAGAAGTAACGGTTGCCAGCGCAAAATCTGCCGATTCACAAGCAGTTAGCATTGCAAGTTTACTATCGTTCTACAAAAAAGGGTACACTTATACGTGGGATAAAAAACAAACCATTAACGGTAAATCTATCCAATTTATCAAACTTACACCTACCAACAGCAAAGATGTAAAAGAGGTTTATCTGGGTATCGATACAAAAACCAAAAATATTTACAATAGAACCGATGTTTATAAAGGCGGCAGTAAATCAATTATTACCATAAAATCTTTTAAAACAAATCAAACATTGTCAAAAAACCTTTTTACCTTTACAAAATCTAAATATCCAAATTATTACATCAACAATTTAGATTAAAGTAACGCGTGAAAATACTTGATCGATATATATTAATAAGTTTTGTAAAAACGTTTTTTTCGGTATTTGCAATCTTGTTTTTCATTTTTGTATTACAGGGAATTTGGGTCTTTATTGGTGATATCGCCGGTAAAGACCTTGATTTTATAACCATATTTAAGTTTTTATTTTTCTATTCGCCAAAAATGATTCCAATGGTGCTGCCTTTGTCGGTACTTTTGGCATCAATCATGACCTTTGGCGATTTCTCTGAAAATTACGAATTCGCAGCCATGAAATCGTCTGGAATTTCACTGCAAAGAGCTATGCGTTCGTTAATTGTTTTCATTTTAATTCTATCGGGCGTTTCGTTTTGGTTTGTGAACAATGTGGCACCAAAATCAGAATTTAAGTTCGTAAACATGCGTCGTGATATTATTCATACCAAACCGGCAATGGCAATTTCAGCGGGTCAGTTTAACGATTTAGGAGCGATGAACATTAAGGTTGATGAAAAATACGGAGAGAAAGATGAAAAACTGCGCAACGTAACCATACACGTAATTAACCAGCAAAGCAGTTTGAACAAAACCGTGATTAAGGCGAAAACCGGAAAGATCGAAACCAATGAAAACAGTCCGATTTTAAAGTTGCATTTGTACGATGGAAATTATTATGAAGATGTAACATCGCGCCGCAGTTCTGACACCAAACCTTTTGTGAAATCGGAATTTGAACATTATATCATGAGTATTGATGTTTCGGAATTTGATAAATCTGACCAAGAAATGCAGGAAATATCAAACACGGCAACCATGATGAATATTTCGCAGCTTACCTACACCATTGATTCGCTAAACGTAAATTACACAAACGAAATTAAAACGCAGGTTGATGCCGATAACAGCAACAATCGTTTGTTTTTATCGAACGCACAAAAAGACAACGATATTGTTTATAAAACCATTAGTTTAGATTCGTTACTTTCGATTAAAAAACGAACACAAAAAATAAGTTTATATGCCAATGCATCGGCTGTTGCAGAAAACATCCGATTCAACATTACCAACAATAAAAGTGCACTTTTAGAAAAAACCAAACACATTAACCGCCATTGGATTGCTTTTTACGAGAAATTCGTTATTGCCTTTTCATGCCTTTTAATGTTCTTTATTGGTGCTCCGCTTGGTGCAATTATTCGAAAAGGAGGTTTGGGCTTGCCAATGGTTTTTGCGGTTTTAATATTTATTTCGTACCACTTTATAAACACATTCGGTAAAAAACTGGCTCAAGAAAACGGTATTACGCCCTTTTTAGGTGCTTGGTTATCTACACTGATATTATTGCCAATGGCGATTACATTTACTTATAAAGCCACAAAAGACAGGGGAATTAACAGTATAGACAACCTGCTGTATCCTATCACAAATTATCTAAAGAAAAAATTTAAAAAGAAACAACAAAACAACACATAAAAATGTCTGATATAAAATTAAACACCATAGAAGAAGCTATCGAAGATATTCGTCAGGGGAAAATAATTATTGTAGTAGATGACGAAGATCGTGAAAACGAAGGCGATTTTATAGCTGCAGCAGAAAAAGTAACGCCAGAAATGATCAACTTTATGGCAACGCACGGTCGCGGTTTAATTTGTGCACCTTTAACGCAAAAACGCTGTAAAGAATTAGATTTACATCCAATGGTTATCAACAATACGGTTTTGCACCAAACTGCTTTTACGGTTTCGGTTGACCTAATCGGACACGGATGTACTACGGGAATTTCGGCACATGATCGATCAAAAACCATAGAATTTTTAGTCAAAGACGATACAAAACCCGAAGATTTAGGTCGCCCGGGACACATCTTTCCATTAATAGCAAAAGAAGGTGGTGTTTTAAGAAGAACCGGACATACCGAAGCAGCAGTTGATTTAGCTCGATTGGCAGGTTTTAAACCAGCCGGAATTTTGGTTGAAATTTTAAATGAAGACGGATCAATGGCTCGTTTGCCTCAATTGGTTGATGTTGCTAAGAAATTTGATATGAAATTGATATCTATTGAAGATTTAGTTGCTTACAGAATGAAACACGATAGTTTGATTCAGAAAAAAGAAGATTTCGACATTCAAACAAAATATGGAACGTACCGTTTACGCGCTTATTTACAGGTAACAAACAAACAGGTTCATATTGCACTGACAAAAGGAGTTTGGAATAATGGCGATGCGGTTCTAACAAGAATTAATTCATCACAGGTTAATAACGATATTTTAGGAAATCTTACCAATAATCAAGACGAAAAGCTGGATTTAATGTTCCAAGCAATTGACAAAGAAGGAAAAGGTGCCATTTTGTTTATTAACCAAGAATACAACACCCTTGATTTATTAAAACGTTTAGCCGAATTAAAAGAATTACAGGCTGAAACCGATGATATTGTAAAAGCTCCAAAAATTCAAATGGACAATAAAGATTTCGGAATTGGTGCACAAATTTTACACGACATCAATATTTCAAAAATAAAATTAATGAGTAATTCCGAGCACAGCAAACGCGTTGGTATGGTTGGTTACGGTTTAGAAATTGTAGATCATATTAATTTTTAGATTTTTTTCATCTCACTATTTGCAGATTAATAAAAACATATTATATTTGCACCACAATTAACGAAGGAAACAACGTTAAGGAGAAATGGCAGAGTGGTCGAATGCGGCAGTCTTGAAAACTGTTGACTGTAACAGGTCCGGGGGTTCGAATCCCTCTTTCTCCGC
>CAJYTF010000046.1 GCA_913777665.1 uncultured Myroides sp. | reverse complement strand
GCAAATATAGTACTGTTTTTTTGAACTTTGCAAATGGTTTTACAAAGTTTTTAATCTTTTTTGTAAAAAGCTGAATATGTGTTTAGTGCGAGGTGTTTGATGAGGGATGTTTGGTGCATAATGTTTGTCTGAAGCCCAAGGCTATTCTTTTATTTAACCACAGATTAGACGGATTTACGCGGATTTCTTTTTACAATTAAAAACCTACAACTTAAAACCTACAACTTAAAACCTACAACTTAAAACTTGAAACTTTAAACTAAAAACCGCGTTAGGGATAGTAGCGGATAGCCCGCAGCGAGGAGGCACGACGAACGAGGACTTGCAGCGAATAGCCCGACCCGGCTGTTTACTGAAATTATCTGTTTGTACGAATGGTGAGTTTTCTTAAATTTTGTTTTGAAACTGGATGTAAGGGGAACGCCCGAAAAATATAAAAACAAAGAAATCCCGCTAGGAAAACCTACCGGGATTGATTTATTAGAAAAACTTGATTAGTTTTTACCTTCCATTTTAGCTTTTAATTCTGCTAAAGCGTCGATATCTCCTAAAGTTGTTTTTTCGTTTGCAGCGTTGTTTGCAGCAGCTTTTTCTTCTGAAGCTTTGAAGTTTTTCTCTTCTTCTTCACGGAATGTTGCTGTATGAGAAGCTACAACTCTTTTAAATTCTTTGTTGAATTCGATAACTTTGAAATCAGCTGTATCGCCTTTTTTCAATTTTTTACCATCTTCTTTCTCTAAATGACGAGTTGGGATGAACGCAACTACATCTTCTTCGAAGTTTACAGTTGCACCTTTATCGTTTAAGTCTGCAATTGTTCCGTTGTGAACCGTACCTACGCCGTAAGCTGCTTCGTGAGCATCCCAAGGATTGTCGGTAGTTTGCTTGTGACCTAAAGATAATTTACGACCTTCTACATCTAATTCTAAAACAACAACATCTAACTTGTCACCTACGTTAACAAATTCTGATGGGTGTTTGATTTTCTTAGTCCAAGATAAATCAGAAATATAAACTAAACCGTCGATACCTTCTTCTAATTCAACAAAAACACCAAAGTTTGTAAAGTTACGAACTGTACCTGTGTGTTTAGAACCTACTGGGTATTTAGATGTAATGTCTGTCCAAGGATCGTTTGATAATTGTTTGATACCTAAAGACATTTTACGCTCTTCACGATCTAATGTTAAGATAACTGCTTCTACTTCATCACCAATTTTCACGAAATCTTGAGCTGAACGTAAATGCGTTGACCAAGACATTTCTGAAACGTGGATTAAACCTTCTACGCCTTCTGCAACTTCGATGAATGCACCGTAATCAGCTAAAACAACTACTTTACCTTTTACTTTGTCACCAACGTTTAAGTTAGCATCTAAAGCATCCCAAGGGTGAGCGTTTAATTGTTTTAAACCTAATTGGATACGTGTTTTCTCGTCATCGAAATCTAAGATTACAACGTTTAATTTTTGGTCTAATTCTAATACTTCAGATGGGTGGTTGATACGAGACCAAGATAAGTCTGTAATGTGGATTAATCCGTCAACACCACCTAAATCAATGAATACACCGTATGAAGTAATGTTTTTAACAACACCTTCTAATACTTGACCTTTTTCTAACTGACCGATGATCTCTTTTTTCTGAACTTCGATATCAGCTTCGATTAATGCTTTGTGAGAAACTACTACGTTTTTGAATTCGTGGTTGATTTTAACAACTTTAAATTCCATAGTTTTGTTTACGTATTGATCGTAATCGCGGATTGGTTTCACATCGATTTGAGATCCTGGTAAGAATGCTTCGATACCGAATACGTCAACGATCATACCACCTTTAGTTCTGCATTTAACAAAACCGTTAACGATTTCACCTGTATCATGAGCTGCGATAACACGATCCCAAGCTTTGATTGTACGAGCTTTACGGTGAGATAATACTAATTGTCCGTTTTTATCTTCGCGAACGTCGATTAAAACCTCTACTTTATCACCAACTTTTAAGTTAGGATTGTAACGGAACTCGTTTAAAGAAATAACACCTTCAGATTTAGCGTTGATATCAACGATTGCATCTCTGTCTGTGATTCTTACTACTACACCTTCTACAACTTCTTCTTCACCAGTTGAGATAAACGTTTTTTCTACTAAATCTTCGAATTCTTGTAAGTTTTGAGCATCAACTGCATCAATACCGTTTTCATAACTTTCCCAGTTGAAAGTATCTAAGAATTCTTTTGCGTTTTGTGTTTGTTCAGACATGTCTGATAATAAATTTGTATTCTGTTTATTTAAGAATTGTAACGAAGTTTTAAACAGAAGTTGTTATTGATTTATGTTTCAACCTTTTAGCCAATTCTTTATCTTCTACTAAAAAGTGGTGCAAATTTACGTTGTTTTTTTTTATCTTCCTAAAAATCAATAAAAAAAGTCTGAATTTAAATTCAGACTTTTAGATATTTAGAAATTTGTTGTTAAGTTTAAGGTAACTCCGTTTGATTCCGGTACATATCTACACACGCCCCCAACACATATTAAACCACCGCGTTGACGACCATAATTTACAGCAATACGAGTAGCTCCTTTCGAAAAACTACCACCAACGCTGTAATAATGAATACGGCTTTCAGCGTGTGAATTGCCATAATTGTACATATCTGTAACATAGATACTAAACATGGTATTAGGAACATATTCTAATAATGCAGCTCCCCAATCTCCTTTATCGGCAGAAGCCCACATATTTTGTACTTGTAAGCGTACCGAACTTGTATCAGAAAAATTATATAAACCTTCTACACTTACAATATCGGTTTTTACATCATCGAACTTTCCTTCTAAAACAGGTGCGTTGTAGTATTGATTCATGTACATTGTAATGGTTTGAAAAGTTGGAGACCATCTTTTTCTTACTTCTACAGCAATGTCAGAATAATATTTTTCTCCAAATTTCAAGAACTCATCCTCTAGTTTATTATTAGCAAAATCATAGGTTGATTTTAAACCTCCCCAATAAGATCCGTTTACCGCTAAATGTGTTCCATATTTACCACCTAATTTAGTTCCTTCTACAAAATCATAGTAAAAATCGTACTGCCCACCTATTTCACCGTTTCTTTTTTCAAACCAGTTAATTCCACCTTGCGCTTGATACACGTATATATTTTGTAGCGAAAAATCGTATTGTTTTGTTAATGCCGGAACATAATTTATTACACCTTTATTGTATTGGTTTCCTGACAATTTTCTATCTGAATAAAATGTCATATTCTCAATTCTTCGAAGATTAACACTTGATCCAAAATTATCTTTGTTATACCCTAGATTAACCAATATAGCATTTCCTTCTAGAAATGATCCATCAACATAATCTTCATTGGCAATAACAATATCTTTTTGCTTGTGAATATATTCTGTACCAAAATTGAATCCGCCAATTCCTAAGTTAAATCTACCAGAAAAAGCATTGGTTAAATCATTTATACCTTCGTATTCTGTTACTTTTTCCTCATTTAATCTACCAACATAACTTGCTCCAAATCTTAAATCTGTATTTTCAAGCTTTAATGCATCTGCAGCATTAAACTCTAAATTAGTTCCTAATACATAACTATCGGAAAAATCGAATCCCATTCCAATACGTTGTTTACCACCTAAAGCAGTTAAATCGAGGTTTTTTGTTAAACGGAATTTCGCATTCATACCAAAAAGTGCGTTATTTATTCCTAATGCACGGTCTTCCCATGAACGCAAAATTAAACCGCTTCCAAATTGCTCGTAAAAATGACCCAAGGTAATATTAACTCCGTTTTCAATATCGTTATAGCGTGCATAAATAGTACCTATGTTAACATCTTGTAAATCTGGATTGTAATTTATTATTGCTTTTGGATAGTAAGATTCTACCTGCGTACCAAACTCCCACTTGTTTTTAAAATAATCAACCTTTATGTAAGTGTTAGATCTTAAACGATCTTCGGCTTCTTTTTCATCGATTTTAATTTTATCATCATCAAGATAATACTGATTATTTGATTCAATCCCTACACGTACTTGCGCATAAAAGAAAGACGACGTTAATAACGTCGCCGAAAGAATTATCTTCTTCATTGATTATTTTGTAGTAATTTTTTTTAATTCTTCTTCGATTTTATTTTCAATTCCAGGAGTATAATTAGAATGCGTAAACATAACTTTTCCTTTATAAAGAATCATTGTATAAGGAACATTTACCACATTTATTGTTCTTTTAAGCTCTTGGTTGGTATCTAATAAAACTTGGTATTTCCATCCTTTTGAAGTTACCATAGGTTTTACACGATTAATTGTTTTAGAATCATCAATAGAAACTGCAACTAATTCTACACCATAGTCTTTTTGCCATTGGCCATATTTAGTTTTAATAGCCTCTAATTCTCTTATACATGGTCCGCACCACGTTGCCCAAAAGCTTACAATAACAGGTTTAGACGAGCTATTGTAATTTGCAATGTTTATAGATTTGTTATCAAGCCCTTTTAATGAAATATTTGGTAATTTGTTTTGAGCAATTGCTATTGTTACAAACATCAAGCAAAAAGCTACTAATGATAAACGTAATTTCATGATATATTATCAGTTGTTTAAAAATTTAGCTTCAAAATTAATGATAAAATAATTATCGAATAATTTTTTTATGATATTTTTTTTATTTTATTTTACACCATATTAACTCAATATTAACAACATATTATGTTTACAAAAAAATTATTGCCAGTTTTGCTATTTGGAATAGCATCTTTAGGTTTTGTTAGCTGTTCTGATTCTGATGATACTACTGAACCACAAAACACGGAAGTTGATTTTACAAAAGGAGATTTCAAACAAAAAGTATTAATTGAAGATATCACATCTGCAAGTTGTATGTGGTGTCCATTAGGAACTGTTGCTATTGAAGGTTTAGAAGGATCAGATTATAAAGATAGAGTTATCGGTATTGGTGTACATGGTGATTTTAACCCAAGTAGTGTAAAAGACCCATTTGTATTGCCAGGCATGACAAACCTAATGAAAGCCATAAACCTTAAAGGTTGGCCACATTTAAGCTTTAACAGAAACACAACCATTCCTGGAACAGGTTTTCAAAGTTTTATTCCACAAACAGCTTCAGGAGTTTATACATTTTCAGCTGCACAATTTGAAACTTTCCAAAAGAAATATAAACTTTTAAATGAAGGTTCACCAATTGGTATTAAGATAGAATCAAACCTAGCAGCTACAAGTGGTAAAGTTGATGTCAGCTTAAAATTCAGCCAGAACATTGGTCAAGAACTTAAATATGTTGTTTATCTATTAGAAGATGGATTGGTATTTCAACAAGCAAATGCTACCGCTATGTTTGGTAACAATTCAGGGCAACCAGCTTGGTCTATGAGTTTTGTTCACGATCATGTGGTACGCGCAACTAACAACTTTTTAGGAGAAACTATTGCTGCGGGTCAAACAACTGCAAACGAATTTAAAGCAACTGCTAATTTAACATATAAAACAGAAGATCTTTCTAAAGTTAGTGTGGTTGTTGCCGTATTAGATAAAGATGGTAATGTAGTAAATGCACAAAAAGCAAAAGCGAACACAACACTAGACTACGAAAAGAAATAAAAAAATATAGAAATTATTTAAGAATAGAATTTTAATTAAAATTCTATTCTTTTTTTAACCAAATTTTACAACATGAAAAAAACATTACTTCTACTGCTAACATTTATTAGCATTTCGGTTAATGCGCAAACTTTATTAACAGATAATGGTGATTTTGAATCATCCACTCTTGCAATAAATCAAACTTACTCGTATCGAAAAGGTTTAAATACCAATTCAACAAATTGTGGTAATCTTACAGCCAATTGGGGAACCTCTTTTTCTTATGGCCTATCTTTCCCAGGCCCTTCTACATCGATTCCAATAGATGACTTAAACAGCCAAGTAAGTTTAGTTACACAAGGCTTTGATGAAACTTTAATTCAACATGGAATACAATTAAAAAAAGTTTCGAGTGGAAACAGAGCTATGAGATTAAATCAAAAAGATAATGATCCGGGTGCTATAACAAGTTTAAGAAAAAAATATACCAACACAAAGAAATTCATTTCTTTTGATTTTAGCCTTGTTGGTGAAGTTCACTCATCTACATCATTCATTTCAAAAGAAGGTTTTTTTTCAGTAAGACTTATTAATAACAATAATGTTATAGTTGCTCAAAAATGTTATATAGCAAATACTACTATACCCTTCTATTCATTCTATAATGGAAATTCTGGTTACTATGTAAATTGGAAGAAATTTGACATGGAAGTACCAGCAAACTATATAGGAAAGAATCTAACTTTAGAAATTATTACTTCTGGGTGTGCTGAAAATGGACATTTTCAAGTTCTGTATTTAGACAATATAAAAAATACAGATGATAGCCAGTCTACACCTTGTGAAGTAAAAATTGATAACATTAAACTAAACACAACTACAAACAAATATGAAGTTTGTGGAACGTTTACCGAACCTAGCAGTGGTCTATTAACAAGTTTAAATATCTTCATTTATAAAAATGGAAGTCCACTTTCAACTTTTACATTACCTCCTTCAATTTCAGGTAATCAATTTTGCTTCGAAATACCTAGCAGTTATATAACTTTCCCTGGTAATTATAGCTTTCAGGTTGCAGGAAATTTTAAAAATTACTTTAATCAACAACAAACAATAACCTTATGCGCAGACTTTGCAGATTTACCACCTCCATTTGTTTGTGATTTAACCATTAATTACAATCATGAATGCTATGATAACTACGCTGATATTTGTGGTACCTATACCATACCTTCAAATGCTATTTTATATGATAGTTATCTTAATATTTATAAAAACAATGTCCTTATTCAAACTAACATTAATAATTTAGGTAGCACCTTAGGTCAATATTGTTTTAAACAATATGTTGGTTCATTGGAACACGGACAACAATACACTTATGAAGTAGTTGTTGAATATTACTTACCAGACAACACATTTAAACAATGTAAAATAAGTCACAATATTAATAATTACCAACCTGGTTTCATTGATCCATTTAACTTCTCTTATACTACCAACAATGGAGTTATAAGCTGGCCAAGTTTTGCCAATACATATACACACGAAATTGTATATGACGAAGGTTGTTTAGGTGACAATAATTTTATTTCGCTTTTTGGTCCTACTTATCAATTTACAACTCCAACAAATTCTATCTCATTAACTAACTTACAACAAATTGCAAGTCAAAATTTGGGGGTTTATGGTGTTGTAAGATGGAGAATGTATCTTGGTTGTGGTAAATGGTCTGACTGGTGCTGTATTAGTTTGGATAATTATCCAAAATATCCAAAATGTTTACCTGATCTTATAAATGGCCCACTAGTCGCCTATCCAAATCCAACAAGTAATATTACTACAATACAAAACAAAAATTTTTCATACTACGAAGTATTTAGTTCAAAAGGAGAAAAAGTATTGTCAAAACAAATCAACAAAAATTTTAAAGATATTCAAGTAGACTTAACAAATCAAAGACCTGATATTTATATAATTAAGTTCGATTCAAAAGAAAGCATAAAAGTAATTAAACAATAAAAAAATGCTGCCTAAAATAGGCAGCATTTTTTTATTTCTAAAACCTAAACTTCAACTGCACGTACTCTGCTTTTTTCTGGTTGATGTTTAAATTACTTACCTGAATACCAATTAAGCGTACCGATGTTTTTAGATTGCTTTGCTGTAGCAATTCTAAAGACGTATCTAATAGCAAATCAAAACTGCTGATGTAATACGTCAGAGTAAAACTGCGGGTTTGTAGTGTAAAATCACTGTATTTTATTTTTAAAGTAATCGTTTTTCCGGAAAGATTTCTTTTTTGTAAACGGGTTGAAACTTCTTCGCAAACATCGGTTAGCTTTTCTTTTAAAGGAATAATCGATGTGAAGTTTTCTATAAACGTTCGTTCAGCACCAATTGATTTTGGTAATCTATTTGGAACAACTGCTGAATTACTTATACCACGAGCCAACTGATAAAAATGAATGCCCGAATTTCCAAATTGATTTTCTAAAAAATCTAAAGATTTTTGCCGTAAATCGGCTCCGGTAAAAATACCCAGATGATACATTTTTTCACAGGTTTTTTTTCCTACTCCAAAAAAGCGTTTAATTTCCAATGAATCTAAAAAAGGTATTATCTCATCAGGTTTAATTGTTTTTTGTCCGTTTGGCTTGTTGTAATCGCTTGCTATTTTTGCGAGGAATTTATTTATTGAAATTCCTGCCGAAGCCGTTAATCCGGTCGTTTGAAAAATTTTTAGTCGGATTTCTTCTGCCATTAAGGTGGCGCTTTTCAACCCCTTTTTATTAATGGTTACATCTAAAAAGGCTTCATCTAACGACAACGGTTCCACCAAATCGGTATATTCTAAAAAAATCTGTCTTATTTGGTTTGAAACTTCTTTGTATCGACTAAAACGCGGTTTTACAAAGATTAATTCCGGACATTTTTTTATTGCCAGCTTGCCGCTCATTGCACTTCGAACGCCAAATTTTCTGGCTTCGTAGCTTGCAGCCGATATTACTCCGCGTTCTTCAGATCCGCCCACGGCAAGTGGTTTGCCTCTTAATTCAGGAAAATCTAACTGTTCTACCGAAGCGTAAAACGCATCCATATCGATATGAATTATTTTGCGATGCGTTTGATTTATTTCCATTACAATCTAAATCAATTTGTAATAACAGTTTCTTTCTTTTTTCGAGGTGGGAAAAAGAAATGCAAAGGGTGTTTTTTAAAGTGTTTCCAAACCGATTTTTGCAGTGAGAAAACTTCGGTCCACGGGATATTTCTTGATCGGAATGCTAAACCTAACGACAAACCAAAGCTTACAATAAAGTTCATAAATCCTACAAAAAACAATCCTAAAGCGCACCACATCCAAGTAATCCATGGTAGTTGAAAATCGGCACCATAAGCGCCTAACGCAATGTTTCCACTCACAAACGTAATATGGCGAATATCTAAATTCAAACCTAAAAAGATTCCGATAGAATGCGTGCTTCCCATGAAAACACCAAACCAAAAATTTGAAATAATTCCCGGCCATTTTTTTTCTAACCAACCCGCCAATCTACTAGCTTTATAAGCGCCAATAGTCGATTTTAAAAACGGATTTTCCTGTATGCGGTAATACACCTGATTGTGTTTGTTTTTATTGGATACGTTTCCTGAAATAATTCCCGATAAAAAAAGGAAAACGCCCGCAATACCTGCATGAAAAATTGCCAGCGAATGCACCGGACTTGAATCTTTTAACAAGGTATGCCATTTGGTATCGGTAATGTTTATGCCGGTAATGCTGTCTATAATCCAAATTAAAAGCAACGCCACGCCAAAAGCCATGATAACGTTACCCACAAACGCAATGAACTGTGAACGGAACAAACGCGCAAACAATTTAGCAAACGAACTGTGCTGTTCTGTTGTTGATGTTTGATTTTTTCTACCTTCTTCAATTGCTTTTATAATGGTTGATGCCGTCATTGCGGGTTGTTTGGTTGCTAAGGCAAATCCGCATAAATAGATCACAATGAAACCAAAGGCGTAGTTCATGCTGTATAAAAACGCAAAACCAAAATCGCTGGTATCTGCCTTTGATAATAATACTTTAAAAATACATAAAAAACCTACTACAAGCCCCGCACCTAATGATGCTTTAAACATGGAGAAAAATTCTTTGGCTGTTTCTGTAATGTAATGTTCGCCTGTTTTTGCGGTGTATTGGGTGATTTCGTACGATACAACCTGCGTACTTTCTGCAATTAGTTTGCTGATATTGTTTTTATAACAGTTGTATTCTATAAGCTTTAATGATAGTTTTACGGTATTTTCAATTCGATTGTTTGGCTTATCAACAACCAAAAAATCCATTAAAATTTTAATACGATCTAACTGTTGCCTAATACGCAATAAACTTTGATTTACCTTAAGCGTAATACCGAATGTTGCACTGTTTTTATAAGCATGCTTAACCAATTCTACACACTGGTTGTACAAAATAACCATTTGTCGGTAGTTTAAGTCATTGGAATCTACAAACTGAATTTCGCCTTTTCGCAAGCGGTTTTCAATCTCTAAAAACTCGTTTTCAAAACCTAAAAACGGACTACCCAAGTGATTGTATTTCGGTATCATATTTAAAATACTTGTTTCCATAGAACGCCCGCTCATTCGCTGGGTTAAAAGCCCCATGGCATACAGTATTTCAGACAATGCGCCTTCATCGGCTTTATCAAAACTATAAATATCTTTGATCTGTAAAATTTCAACCAGTTCTATTAATTCGGTTAACGGAATTTTATTGATCCACAAAAAATCGTTTTCCTTGTAAAAAACCTGATTCAAGGCATATTCCAACGTATCTCTTTTTGGCTGATAAGGCAATATCTTTGCCGAAATACGCTTTCTAATTTCATATAAAAAATCAGAATCCTGCAAAATACCGGCATCTGAAACCATTCTGTGGAAAGATCTTCCCGAAAGAATATTTTTTAGATAATTAGCAAGAATTACTCGGTGTTTGTCGAATTCGATTAAATGATCCAATAGTTCTCGCAAGGTAATATTGGCAACCGCTTTTGGATTTTTTGGGCGATAGTATCGAACCAAATCATATAAAAAATACAGTCGTTCTTGCAAAACCACCTGATCATCTACAATATATTTTGTAAATATTTCATTGACATTTTTATAGGTTAACTGTTTTTTTATTAAACTCATAACTTCTTTTTTACGATATTTGATTTCGAAGAAAACCCCACAAAATCAATGTTAGAAATTGAAAGAAAATTCGCCGTTAAAAGTACTAATTTTTTAGCGAATGCTAAAGAAAGCTACAAGATTACTCAAGGCTATTTGAATACCGACAAAAACCGAACGGTTCGTGTGCGTACCAAAGGAAATAATGGATTTATTACGGTGAAAGGCATAAGTTCTGCCGATGGTTTATCGCGGTTTGAATGGGAAAAAGAGATCGACATTAAAGATGCCGAAGCACTTTTATTGCTTTGCGAAGATTTTGTGATTGATAAAACCCGGTATTTAGTTCCGTTTGGTGCTGTTGTTTTTGAGGTTGATGTTTTTGAAGGCGCAAACAAAGGACTTGTGATTGCCGAAGTAGAATTGGAAACAGCGGATCAGCAATTTGAAAAACCTGATTGGCTGGGCGAAGAACTAACCGGCGATGAGCGTTATTACAACGCCTATTTAAGCAATGTGCCTTTTACTTCTTGGAATGATTAACTATTTCTAACTTAACCTGAAGTTTACCTGCTTTTCTATCGTGCGAAATGGCATCAAATGCTTTTTTGCTTAAATCAATTTCCAAACCTTTGGTAAACGGTCCGCGATCGTTAATTTCTACAATTACACTTTTATCATTTTCAATATTAGTAACCTTAACTTTTGTACCAAAACTTAAGGTTTTATGTGCTGCTGTTAGTTTATTGTTAGAAAAAACTTCTCCGCTTGCTGTTTTTCTGCCATTAAATTTGTTGTGGTAATAACATGCAAAAACCTCATCTTTAAACAATGAGGTTTTGCTGTTTTTTGTATTGCTTGCCGTTTTACAACTTGCAAAACCAAACAATAATATGATAATAATTAGGCTATATCGCAAATTCATTCAAATCTAAATCATTAGGAACCGAAGTTACAATGTTTAATTCGTCTTGAATTTCTGACTTCTTTTCTTCGTAATCTTCCGGCAAAACTTCCACTTTAACATTTAAGGTTCCGTGATTGCGGTTGTGCGTTAAATCCATAAAAGCTTTTTTGCTTAAATCTAACTGACGCCCTTTTGCAAAAGGTCCGCGATCGTTGATTTCAACAATCACTTCTTCGTCGTTTGTAAGATTTGTTACACGCACTTTAGTTCCAAAAGGTAGTGTTTTATGCGCTGCCGTATATTTTTTGTTACTAAAAACATCACCGCTTGCTGTTTTTCTACCGTTGAATTTATCGTGATAGTAAGACGCTTTTGTTTCTTCGTGAACGGTTTCTACTTCGTTTTCTAAAGATTCCAGTTCGGCATTTAATTTAATTAATTCGCTTTTTAATTCAGCTTCTTTTTCGTTTATTTTAGAAGAATCTTTCCCCAAATTATTAGCTGTTGTTTCTACATACGCTAATTCTTTCCCTACAACTGTTACATTGTTATCCGTCTCATTGTTTTTTGTTGTAACACTAAAGCCTAAAACTGCTGTAAGTGTTACTAATCCTGCTAAAATTAATGAAAAATGCTTCTTCATAAATTGTAATTTAATTAAACTTCTTTTTTTCTTGTAAAGACAAGAGGATTCTTTTTCCTTTTTACAGATTTAAGAATCGAATTTTATAACCAAGCGCTCCAAGGAATTCTTGATAAAATCAAAATGGTTCCTAAAGCAAACATGATTGCAATTGATTTGAATTTTGCTTTGTCTGTAGTCATTTTTTTATGACGCGACCAGCCAATTGTAATTAATACTACTGCAATAATATTAATTAGCGGGTGTTCCAAAGCATACAATCTTAACGTACTGTCTTTCATTGCAACTGAAAAAGACTGAACCAATGGAGATACAAAATAAAGTATGATTCCAATTAACAATTGTGTGTGTGTAAAAATTAAAGCAAATAACGATAATTTACGATCGCCATCTTTAAATTCTTTGTTAGATGACATTCCGATAATTGCGTTTATCGATGCTACAATCAGTAAGATTAAAGCTGCAAAAGCAATATAAGAATGCGCATGTTGTAAACCTGTGTACATAGTTATATTTATTGTTGTTTGCCGGCAAAGATAGCTTTTTTTAATTGCTAAAAACTACCTTTAAATTTTCACACAAAAGCAAATGTACTGAAAAACAAGCATATAACAATAATAAAACTTTTTAAAATTGCTTTTTTAACACTTTTTAAGAGTTTGTTTTAACATATTTTAGATTGATACTTACTTGCTTAAAAGTCACTTTACACTAGATAGTTTCTAAAAAATCGTTGGCAGAAATGTACGATTGCAGAAAAAATATTTCGTTAAAATTTGTATCTAAAAAAATAATGGTCGGGTAAATTTGTTGCCTTTTTCCTAAATAAAAATTTACCAATTCATGAGAACCCGTTTTTATACCCGTTGGTACAAATTTATACTGCTTTTGGTTGTAGGTTATTGTAGTTTTAGTTTCGGCATTAAAAAAAACAACATAATAGTTTTTATTCAGTTTTTCTATTACTTTTTTATTCTTGAAAGTAGTTTGTTGCAGCATTTTGCAGTACTGGCACCAATCGGTATAAAAATAAAGCAGTATTGGCCGAGGATTTTTCTCGACCAACTGCTGTAATTGTTCAAAGCTGTATGTTTGCAGTTGTTGTGAATAGCTTTGAACGTAAAAATTAAAAAATAATACTAAAAGTAACTGCTTCAAATTAAATGAGATTAAAAGTTATATCGAACTCCTAAAAAGGTTCTTATACCTTGGTTTGCTGCATATACATACGATGGATCGAAAACCAAACCATACGGATTATCAGGTGTGCGCATTGCATTTCCGTTTGGATCAAACTGTACATTTTTATCGAATGGATCATTTGATCTTGAAATTAAAAACGGAACATTTTTACTTGGTGTCCAATTTAAAAGGTTTTTTACACCGCCATAAATCTGAAAGTTTTTAAAACCTTTATATGTTAGCTGAATATTTTGTATGCTGTAGGTTTCTGAATATTCTGATCTAGGATCCCATTCACTCACCAAAGGCAAACGCATTGGTCCGTACAAATTTCCGGTGTAATCAATATCTAAATTAATTGATGGTATGGTGTACGAAATTGCCCATGTACCAGAGAAACGTTCGGTAAGCATTTGGCGTTGCTTAACACCTTCTTCTTCAGTTGATACATCCATTAACGTTCCACCAATAATAAATTTTAATCCGCTTCCTAAAATAAGATCCACATTCGCACTGATTCCTTTTGACGTTGCATGTCCGTTTAAGTTATCGTAAATGATCTGATTTGGATTGGTATCATAATCGGGCAAAATGGCATTTGTAAAATAGGTGTACCAAGTTGATGCTTCTAACTGCAACACATTCGATCCAAAATACCATTGTTTTAAATAACTTAAATTTACGTTGTACGATTTTTCGGGTTTTAAATCTTCTAATACAATAACATCGCGCGAACCCGAAAGTGCCGCATGATCTTCGGTAAACAAATTCACTACTCTAAAACCAGTTCCGGCATTTAATCGAATTACATCACCTGTATTTGCTTTGTATCTGTAAGCCACGCGCGGTGTAAAAATAGATCCGTGATTGTTGTTATAATCGTACCTTGCACCTAATAAAATACTATGTTTTGTATTGAACGAAATCTCGTCTTGTGCAAAAAAACCAGGCATTGTCGTAACGTCTTTTTCATTTGTTGCTGGCGTATTATCGTCGTAAGAAGTATATCTAAAAGCAGCACCAAACAACATATCGTGTTTACCTAATTTTTTATCCCATGTTAACTGTCCAAAACCCACTTGCTGTTTTGCCATGTAAGGCGTGTTGCCGTACACTGAGTTTTGATCATGATCGGCATACGAAAAAGAGAAAAACATTTTTTCTGCAACAGGCAATTCATACGTTCCCATTAATTCGTATCGATTGGTATAGATTGACTCTCCATAAACCTCATCACCACCCCGATAACTTTTATTCCAATTCATTTCGCCACCCCAACGATCTTCATAAAAATAGCGACTGGCAATAGAAAATAACTTATTACTTTTTCTAGTAAAATTCCATTTTTGAAAAACCGAAATACGATCTTGCAAAGTTAAATCGGTAAAATTATCATTGTTTTTATCGATTGGGTTTGAATAATTAAAGTAATTTACACCCATTAACAAATGCGCCTTCTCGCCTACTTTAGTGCTTAAACCAACATCGGTATTTACTTCGCCCCAAGAAGTTCCGAATACATCGGCAGAAAAAAGCGAAGCATTTTTAGGGTTTTTAGTAATGATATTAATCAATCCGCCAACAGCCTCGCTACCATATAACGATGAAGCCGGTCCTTTAACTACTTCTACTCTTTCAATTAGTGAATTTGGAATTCCCGACAAACCATAAACAGTAGAAAGTCCGCTAACAATAGGCATTCCATCGATCAAAACAAAAGTATAAGGTCCTTCCAATCCATTAATATGAATATCGCCCGTATTACAAACGCTGCAATTTACCTGCGGACGCACTCCGTTTACAATTTGTAAGGCTTCAAAAACATTTGATGTTGGATTTTTCTTAAAAAAAGTAGGAGTGTAAACCTCAACAGGCACTAAACTTTGTGAACGCGAAACGGGTTTCATAGTTCCTGATATAACAATTTCGTCTAAAGTATCATCTTCTATAGAACTGGGAATAGAATCTTGTTCTACCTGTGAAAAAGCAGTTTGAAAGCCAAATAACGCCAACAGTAAAAGTATATTTTGTTTCATTGAATTATTATTTTAGACAAATCTAAAAATATTTTTAAACACAAGCAAAATAAAAATATTTATTTTTAAAATTCTTTTATATCTTTGATTTAAAATTTAGTACTAAATGCTTACGCACGCAGAAGAAAATTACTTAAAAGTGATTTACCACTTATCGCAAACCGAAGATCAAGGCATATCAACCAACGCCATTGCGCAAAAAATTGATACCAAAGCGTCATCGGTTACCGATATGATTAAAAAATTAAAAGAGAAAGATTTAATAACGCACGAAAAATACCAAGGTGTTTTTATTACGCAATTAGGTATTTACACGGCAAAAATGATCATTAGAAAACACCGTTTATGGGAAGTTTTTTTGGTTGATAAACTAAACTTTAACTGGGACGAAGTGCACGATGTTGCCGAAGAATTGGAACACATTAAATCTGAAAAACTGATTAATGCTTTGGATGCCTTTCTTGGATATCCGAAAGAAGATCCGCATGGTGATCCAATTCCTAATGCTAAAGGCGAAATCCCATACCGTGAAAAAGAACTATTGACAGAAACAGAAGAAAACAACAATTATATGTGTGTGGGTGTAAAAGATACATCGGTAGCATTTTTGCAATACCTAGACCGACAAAAAATTGCCTTGGGAAGCACTTTCATGGTTTTAAAACACGAAAATTTCGATCATTCGGTAACGATTCTGTTTCAAGAAAGCGAACTGACTTTATCAAAAGTGGTGGCTCAAAATTTATTCGTAAAAAAGATTTAATATGTTTGATCAATTAATCGCTTTTTTTGAATCGACAAATCCGGTTTGGGCAGCACTTTTCGCCGGATTGTTCACTTGGTCTTTAACAGCCATTGGTGCAGCGTTGGTTTTTGTTTTTCGAAACCCCAACAAAAAATTATTAGACGGCATGCTTGGTTTTACAGGCGGTGTAATGATTGCTGCCAGCTTTTGGAGTTTGCTTGCCCCTGCTATAAACATGAGTCAAGGCGAAGGGTTCACCAAAGTAATGCCCGCCGCCATTGGTTTTGCATTAGGTGCCTTGTTTTTGTTTTTGTTAGATAAAATTTTACCACATTTACATTTAAATCATCCTATGTCAAAAACCGAAGGCGTTAAAACCAAAACTCCTTGGCAAAAAACAACTTTATTGGTTTTGGCAATTACCTTACACAACATTCCCGAAGGTTTGGCGGTTGGCGTGTTGTTTGGTGGTGTTGCAGCCGGAATTCCCGAAGCAACCATTGCCGGTGCGTTAACTTTGGCAATTGGTATTGGTTTGCAAAATTTACCCGAAGGTTTGGCGGTTTCGTTTCCGTTGCGAAGAGCTGGTATGAGTCGTGGAAAAAGTTTTATGTACGGACAAAGTTCTGCTTTGGTTGAACCTATTGCGGCTGTGATTGGTGCATTAGCCGTTGGTTTTTTTACTCCGATTTTACCATACGCATTAGCTTTTGCAGCCGGAGCGATGATTTTTGTGGTGATTGAAGAAGTGGTGCCCGAAACCCAACAAGGCGATAACGGCGATATTGCAACACTTGGTTTTATTGGCGGATTTATTGCTATGATGATGCTGGATGTAGCTTTGGGGTAGATTAACTAATAAGAATATGACAAATAATTTAAATATTGCTAAAGACAATTTATACAACAAAGGTTTTTCTATTGTTGATGGAATTTATAATGATACAGAAATCGACTCCATGATTTCGTGCATTAATAAAGCCGATCAAACGAATACTACCTTTCGTAAATCGGCTGATTTATTTGCAATAAGACAAGTTGTGAAAGAAATTCCGGAAATACTTCCATTCGTTTTTAATGATAAACTTCAAAGTCTGATATCAAATATTTTGGGGAATGATTATTTCATTGTAAAAAGTATCTATTTTGATAAACCCGAAAATTCTAATTGGTACGTTGCTTATCATCAGGATCTGACAATTTCGGTAGATAAAAAAGCAGAAATCGAGAACTTTGTTAATTGGACTAAAAAGCAAAATCAGTTTGCTGTTCAACCCCCTCTTTCAGTTTTAGAAAATATTGTAACCTTACGAATTCATTTAGATGAAACAAACTCTGAAAATGGCGCTTTAAAGGTTATAGAAAATTCTCATTCAAAAGGAATTTTCAGACCAGAAACCATCAATTGGGAAAATGAAAAAGAAGTAACTTGTAATGTTAACAAAGGTGGCGTTATGCTTATGAAACCATTGTTATTGCATAGTTCAGGCAGAACAACAAACAGTAAAAAACGAAGAGTAATTCATATTGAATTATCAAACATCAATCTACCAAAAGCACTAAACTGGTCTGAAAAGCAAGAAATATAAAACGTTTCGACAGGCTCAACGTCCGTATCCATCATATTTTTTACCCACAACCACAGTTATTATCATTACCGCAACCGCCTTTTTTCTTCTTTTTAAAAACAAACTTTTTTAGTAAAAAGGCAACCGCCATACACAACAATATATAAACAATAACATTTTGCATACGTTTTATTTTAAAAGTTGATAAGCAATTAACGCGGTAACATACGCTACGGCTGTCATAAAAATAAGCTGAACAAATGTCCATTTCCACGAGTTGGTTTCTTTTTTGGTAACCCCAACGGTTGACAAACACTGCATAGCAAAAGCGTAAAACAACAATAACGAAATTCCTGTTGCAAAGGTGTAAACTTGTGTTCCGTCTGCACGCTTTTCATTCGCCATTCTGTCAATAATTCGTGTTTCGTCTTCGGCAGCTTCTTCACCTAAATTGTATAGGGTTGCTAAATTTCCTACAAAAACTTCACGCGCGGCAAACGATGTTAAAACGGCAATACTTATTTTCCAATCATATCCCAAAGGACGAAAAACAGGTTCAATGGTTCTTCCGATAATTCCAATATACGAATGTTCTAATTTATACCCGGCAACTTCACTGTTATAACGCTCTTCGGTTAAACGCTCGTTAATATGTTTTTCGGCAACCATTTCTTCGGCATTTCCGAATGTATCACTTGGTCCGTGCGATCCTAAAAACCACAAAATTACCGATAATGCCAAAATAATTTTCCCGGCTCCTAAAATATACGAAACCACTTTTTCGTACATATTCAAGAAAACATTCTTTAAAATGGGTGCTTTATACGTAGGCATTTCAATTACAAAAAACGACTTTCTTTCGGCTTTAATAATCTTGCTTAAAACCAAGCCCGAAAGCAACGCTGCCAAAAATCCTAAAACGTACATCATGGTCATTACAAAAGCCTGCAACGGTACAAAACCTAAAATATATGTTTTTGGAATGATGAGCGATATAATAATAATGTACACCGGAATACGCGCCGAACATGTTGTAAACGGCGTAACCAGCATGGTGATTAATCGTTCTTTTGGATTTTCGATGTTACGTGCACTCATAATTGCCGGAATGGCACAAGCGGTTCCCGAAACTAACGGAACAACAGATTTACCGCTTAATCCGAAAGGTTTCATAATGCGATCCATTAAAAAAACCGCCCGACTCATATAGCCGGTTTCTTCTAAAATCGATATTAAAAAGAATAAAATGGCAATTTGCGGCACAAACATCAATACCCCGCCCAATCCGGGAATAACTCCATCGGCAAGCAATTCGGTTAATTTTCCTTCGGGCAGATTTGCGCTTGTCCAAGTAGATAAATCTGCAAATAATCCATCAACAAAATCCATTGGGAAAGCTGCCAATTCAAAGATTGATCCGTAAATCAACAACAAAACAAAGAAAAAGATAATGTAGCCCCAGAATTTATGCGTTAAGATTCGATCAAACTTCATACGAATATCCGTTGCTTTTGAAGTATCGATTTTATAGGTATCCTTTAAAATTTCATTAATGAACTGATAACGCTTTATGGTTTCGCGCTGTTGTAATTTTTTGAGTTCGGTTGCCGATTTTTGAACAGTTGAACTACTTGAAACAACCGGACTTAATTTTTCGAATTGAAAAACACCTGTCTGTGTTAACCAAACTTTGTAAGGATTTTCATTTGGATATAAATGTCCTAACAGTGTAAAATAGTTTTCGTCAATCGATTTTAAATCGAAAATAGCATTTGTCTTATAATTTGAATAATTTAAAACGGCTTGTTTTAAATCGGCAATTCCTTCTTTTTTTCTTGCTGAAATCAGAACAATTTTGGTATCTAACGCTTTTTCCAATGCAGGCACATCAATAGAAATTCCTTTCTTTTCCATTTGATCTGCCATGTTCAATGCCAAAATTGTAGGAAAACCCAAATCTTTAACCTGTGTAAAAAGCAACAGGTTTCGTTTTAAATTTTCTACTTCGGCAACCACCACAATTACATCGGGAAAATCTTTGTTCGATGAATCGAAAATAGCTTTCAATGCAATTTCTTCGTCTTTAGAACTTGGATTTACAGAGTAAACACCCGGCAAATCTATAATATGTGCTTTGGTATCATTTGCTAAAGTTGTTGTACCAACTTTACGTTCCACGGTTACGCCCGGATAATTCCCAACGTGCTGGTTTAAGCCTGTTAATGCGTTAAAAACAGAAGTTTTACCTACATTTGGGTTACCAATTAACGCTACTTTTAGTTGTTTCATTAAATGTTATATCAGTTCAACTTCAATTTCTTTTGCTAAATCTTTACGAATACTTAAAAACGAATCGTTTACTTTTATGTAGATTGGATCAGATAAAGGTGCAATTTGCAAAACCTCCACCATATTTCCCGGTAAGCAGCCCATTTCAATTAATTTTAAAGGAACTTTTTCTTCATTTACATAAATGATGGTTCCTTTTTGGCTCTTTTTTAGAAAATCAAGAGTCATATTTTCTTATTTAGAATTATTTTAGATTACAAATCTACTCATTAAAAAAGGGAAATCCCAATATTTGGAAAATTCCCCTTTACAATTTCTTAACATTTATAAATATTTTAACTTTTGTTGTTCAACCATTTAATGTCTTCTAATAGTTGTTGCATGTTTTTGGTATTATCGCCTTTGTCTTTGTCTAAATTGGTTCCGTCGTAAAAACCGCGAATACGTCCGTTTTTATCAACCAAGATAAAATTTTCGGTATGTACCATATCGTACAATTCGCCTGAAGTTTCGGTCTTTACCGCCAAAAACGATTGTCTTGCCAAGTAATAAATATCCTTTTTATCGCCAGTAACCATGTTCCATTTACTGTCAATCACTCCTTTTTCATCGGCATATTTTCGTAAAACTTCCGGTGTATCAATATCGGGAGTAACAGAGAACGACAATAACTTTACGTTAGGCATGTCTTTAATCTTGTCTTGCAGCCACACCATATTATCAGTCATTATGGGGCAAATAGTTGGGCAGGTTGTAAAAAAGAAATCGGCAACGTAAATAGTGTTTTCGTAATCTTTTTGGGTAATGGTTTTGTTGTTTTGGTTTTGGAACGAAAAATCGGCAATTTTATGCTCCATTTTATTGTTTTTGTGCTGAACCAAACTGTCAACCAATTCCGGATTCACCATAGCAGGCGTATAAATTGGTAATTGCTTTTCGGGTTTCAGGGCATTATAGAATAGCGATAAAATAATAACCGACAATACGCCAATGGTTAAAAACAAGTAGCGGTAACGATAAAAAAGATCCTTCATTACTAAAAATTTTGACCAAAATTACAAAACGGTTCAGCTAAAAACGGTTAAATAAGTTATAAAACAGTCTTTTAATTGCGTTTAGTTTTTATTTTTGTAAGGATATACCTAATCTATTAAACAATGAATAAAAAATTTATGTTTTTGCCTGCAACTTTATTAATGATTGCAACATCAACAATACAGGCACAGGATAAATCGGCAGAAAGTCACGGAATCAACTTGGAATACATGGATAAAAACGTGAAACCGGGTGATGATTTCTTTAGATATGTGAATGGCGAATGGTTTGATAAAACCGAAATTCCTGCCGACAGAACGCGTTGGGGAAGTTTTGACGAACTACGCCAGAATACCGATATTGATGCGTTGAATATATTAAAAGAAGCGGTTAACAATAAAAAGTTAGATCCAAAATCGGATCAAATGAAAGCGGTGAACGTTTTTAAAACCTATTTAGATCTTGATACCCGCAATAAATTAGGCATTACACCTATTCAATCTACGTTAGATCAAATCAACAAGATTAAAAATGCTAACGACGTTGTTGCGTTGTTAAAAGAGAAAATGCCCGAAGGTAGTTTAGGATTTTTTGGATTGTACGTTGGTGCAGATGCTATGGATTCTAACAAAAACACTATTTACGTTTCGCCGGGAAGCATTGGTTTACCAGACCGCGATTATTATGTTTCTAAGGATGCCGATTCGCAAGATAAAAAGCAGAAATACGAAGTACACGTTGCCCGCATGTTGCAGTTCTTAGGAATTGATGAAGCGTCGGCTAAAAAACAGGCAGCACAAGTTGTTGCTTTAGAAACTAAAATGGCAGAAGCACGTTTAGACCGTGTAGAACGCCGCGATCGTAGAAAAACCTACAATCCAATGTCGGTTGCCGAATTGCAAAAACTAACTCCAACGGTTAACTGGAACAACTATTTAACAGCAGCAGGCTTAAAAAATGTGGATCAGGTAGTAGTTTCTATGCCAAAATACATGGAAACATTAGAAAATATTTTTAAAACAGCCAGTGCCGATGAATTGAAAGCGTATTTACGTTGGATGTTGATCAACAAAAACACCGGCGTTTTAACTACAGCTATTGACGAAGCGAATTTTGATTTTTACAGCAAAACCTTAACCGGAGCCATTGCGCAACGTCCGATTGAAGAGCGTGCGTTGCAGGTTGTGAACGGAACAGTTGGCGAAGCTTTGGGTAAACTGTATGTGGAAAAGAAATTCCCACCAGAAGCAAAAGCAAAAGCAAAAGAAATGATCGATTATGTTTTCTTGGCGTTTGAAAACCGTATCAATAATTTGCCTTGGATGACACCTGCAACTCGTCAGGGAGCAATTGAAAAATTACGTAAATCGACTGTGAAAATCGGATATCCTGATAAATGGGAAGATTATTCAAAAGTTGAAATTAAAGCACCTGAAAACGGCGGAACGTATTACGAAAACATGAAAAATGTTGCAAGCTGGCGTTTTGCAAAAAACATTGCAGAATACGGCAAACCGGTTGATAAAACCAAATGGGGCATGTCACCACAAACCGTAAATGCGTATTTTAACCCAACAAACAACGAAATTGTGTTTCCGGCAGCTATTTTACAACCACCTTTTTACGATTACAAAGCCGATATGGCGGTGAATTTTGGTGGAATTGGTGCAGTAATCGGTCACGAAATTTCGCATGGGTTTGATGATTCTGGTTCTCGATACAATGCCGATGGTAACTTAGTTAACTGGTGGACAGAAGACGATTTAAAACAGTTCACAGGATTAGGCGGCGCTTTGGCAGATCAATACTCGGCTTTAGAACCGCTTCCGAATACGTTTGTTGATGGTAAATTTACGTTAGGCGAAAATATTGGCGATTTAGGTGGAGTGAACGCTGCTTATGACGGATTACAGTTGTATTTAAAAGACAAAGGTCGTCCGGGATTGATCGACGGATACACGCCTGAACAACGTTTCTTTATTTCGTGGGGAACCATCTGGAGAACAAAAATGCGCGATGAAGCCATTAAAAACCAGGTAAAAACCGACCCTCATGCTCCGGGAATGTATCGTTCGTATGTGCCGTTGCAAAATGTTGATTCTTGGTACAAAGCTTTCGATATTAAACCAGGCGATAAATTATACGTTTCGCCAGAAAACCGAGTGAAGATCTGGTAGAATTACCAATTGGAATAGAATAATGTCACCAACTCTAACAGAGTTTGGAACTCTGTTAGAGTTTAAATGTAAAAACGAAAACAAAAACGGCAATGTAACAATTGCCGTTTTTTTATACTAATTTTAAAAATTAACTTTTTTAAGAATGAAAAAAATAACGCAATTAAGTTTGCTGGCTGTTTTGGCATTGGCTTCTTGTAAAAAAGATAAGGCAGAGGCAGACAACCAAACACACGGTATCGCTTTACAGTATATGGATACTTTGGTTAAACCAGGCGATGATTTTTACCGTTTTGTAAATGGTAAGTGGTTCGATAAAACCGAAATTCCTGCAGATAAATCTACTTGGGGAAGTTTTGACGAGCTTGCTAAAAACACCGATTTAGATGTTTTAAACATGTTGAAAGAAGCTGCCAACAACAAAGATTTAAAATCGAGCTCTGATGAAGGTAAGGCGGTAAATCTTTATAAAACTTATTTAGATACGGTTTCGCGTGCTAATTTAGGCATTAAACCTATCGAAGCTGATTTGGCAAGAATTGCAGCTATTAAAACAATTGATGATGTAAATGCTTTGATTCAAGCTACTATTTTTGAAGGCGGAACTGGATTATTCGGTACATATGTAAGTGCTGATGCGTTAGATTCAAACAAAAATGTAGTGTATGTTTACGGAACTTCTACCGGATTAGGCGAACGTGATTATTATTTGTTGAAAGATGCCGAAACAACAGAAATCCGTAACAAATACGAAAAGCACATTGCCCGAATGCTTAAAGCAGTAGGTAATAGTGAAGCAGATGCTACGGCTAAAGCTGCAAAAGTTTTGGCTTTTGAAACCAAAATTTCTGAAGCAGAATTAACGCGTGTAGAATTGCGTGACGACCGTAAAACCTACAACCCAATGCCGGTTACCAAACTGCAAAGCATTGCTTCAAACATCAACTGGAAAGCTTATTTTGATAAAACAGGTTTAAAGAATATCGATTCTGTAGTGGTTTCACAGCCTAAAGCATTGGCTAAAATGAACGAATTACTTAAAACCACACCTATCGAAGATTTAAAAGCGTACTTAACTTGGAACGTGATCAACGGTTCGGCTTCTATGTTGTCGCCTGAATTAGAAAAAGCAAACTGGGAGTTTTTCAGTAAAGTTTTATCGGGTGCACAAAAGCAAAAACCAATCGAAGAGCGTGCAGTGAACATTGTAAATAGTTCGTTAGGCGAAGCTTTAGGTAAGTTATATGTAGAGAAAAAATTCCCTGCCGAAGCTAAAGCAAAAGCAAAGGAAATGATTGACAATGTGGTGAAAGCTTATGAAAACCGTATTAAAAACCTTCCTTGGATGGCGCCTGCAACACGTCAGGGTGCATTAGATAAGTTGGCGAAGTTGAGTATCAAAATCGGTTATCCGGACAAATGGGAAGATTATTCTAAACTAACCGTTAAAAGTCCGACAGAAAAAGGCACTTATTACAACAATATGAAAGCCGTTACCGAATGGAGTATCAAAAAGAATTTTGCAGAATACGGAAAACCAGTTGATAAAACCAAATGGGGTATGCCGCCACAAATGGTAAATGCTTACTACAACCCGGCGTATAACGAGATTGTTTTCCCTGCAGCGATTTTACAACCGCCTTTCTATGATTACAAAGCAGACGAAGCTGTGAATTATGGTGGAATTGGAGCAGTTATTGGTCACGAAATTTCGCATGGTTTTGATGATTCGGGTGCACGATACAATGCCGATGGTAATCTAGTTGACTGGTGGCAACCAAGCGATTTGACCCAGTTTACAAAATTAGGAAAAAGCTTGGCAGCACAATACAGTGCATTACAGCCTTTCAGCGGTATTTATGTTGATGGTGATTTTACTTTAGGAGAAAATATTGGTGATTTAGGTGGAATTACCGCTGCTTACGATGGTTTACAGATTTTCTTAAAGAAAAATCCACAAGAAAAAATAGACGGATTTACTCCGGAACAACGTTTCTTTATTTCGTGGGCAACTGTATGGAGAACAAAATCTCGTGATGAGTATGTGAAAAATCAGGTTAAAACCGATCCCCATGCACCGGGAATTTACCGTTCGTATGTGCCTTTACAAAATTTAGATGCTTGGTACGAAGCTTTTAATGTTACACCAGAAAACAAGTTGTACATTAAACCGGAAAACCGAGTAAAAATTTGGTAACTCAATATTTATAACGTTTTTGTCATTCTGAACGAAATGAAATGGAGTGAAGAATCTCTTTAATCAAGAGATTCCTCCTTCGTCTGAATGACAAATTTGTACAATAACTATAAAAAAAGCTGTTTCAAATTGAAACAGCTTTTTTTACTTTATAATTATCTTTTATTAAAAACGGTAACCAATATTAATACCTGCATTTAATTCAACTCCCATAAATTCATCAGAAACTTCTTGACTAAAATTTCTACCGATATTAACGAAAGGTGAAACAGTAAACGCATCGTTTTTAACTAATTTGTAACCTGCTCCTACTCCAAGAATAAATGCATTCATATCGGTTTTAAATCTATCGTACTTTCCTTCGGCAACTTTTTTATCTTGCTCGTAATCTCCAAAACGGTATTTTAAGAACGGTTGCGCGTAAAAGCCCGATGCATGTTCACCTTCTTTACCACCAAAATAAAAACTGTAGTTTACTGCAATAGCATTGGTGTTGAACTGCTTGAATTTTCCTTCTTTTTTGTTTTGCCCGTAGTACGAAAAACGATCGTTAATTAACAAATCTACCCCAACTGATTGGTCCTGATCGATAAAATGCTCGTAACCAATTTCAACCGACTGGTTTACAATCGTATTAAAAATGTTCAATTCAACTTCGTTTAAAGCCTGTGCCTGCGCGTTTGCCGTGCCCACTAAAGCGCAAACTGCTAAAAGTAATCTTTTCATAATCATGATATTTTTGACAAATATAAAAATTTTTGTAGTTAATTTCTTCCTTTTTCGGCAGGATATAAATCAGGAAGCGAATCGCTTTGCCAGTATTCTTTGGTATCAACGTTTAAAATAGATAGTTTTCCGGTAAAGGCTGCCCCTGTATCAACATTCCAAACATTCGCAAAATTCATGGGTGCCGATGCGCCAAAACGTATAACCGGCGTGTGCCCCACATAAATTTCTTTGTACAGTTTTAGTCGTTGTGGATATCGAATACTTTCTACACTTAAATTGCCATCAACAGCCATAGCGGTTTCCCAAAGAGTGCGATCCCACCAAAACATACCACGAAAATATTCAAAAGCAACGCCCTTTAAATGTGTAAAACCGGCATGTACAAATAATCGGTTTTTGTCATCTATGTAATATTCATTCAATTTTTCAAGAAAGGAAATATGTTTTTCTATGGTTCTTAACGGAATATTTTGATACGATTGTACGGTAACTTCGCCGCCATGAAAACGCCACAATTCGTTATCGTCTTCTTTTTTTAACCATTTCAATAACATTTCTTCGTGATTTCCTTGCATAAAAACACAGGAATAGGTTGCCGATAAATCAATCAGAAAATCTAGAACAGCAGGTGTTTCGCTCCATCCGTCAACATAATCGCCTAAAAAAATCAGCTTGTCATTGGCGGTTACATTTGCACGGTTTATAACCTGTTGCAATGCTTTTAAGCCTCCGTGAATATCGCCAATTACAAATGTATTACTCATTTTGTGTTTCGTATTTTAATTTTCGAAGAATGCGCATTACTTCTTTAAAAGAGGTATATAAAAAAGGATGTTTGTAATTTTTAAAGACTTCTTTATGATTGATCAATACTTCTTTGGCTTTCTTGAAACCGTGAAGATAACATAACATTAGCGAATAACAAAGGTTTTGCAGATCGTTTTGTTCGGTTAAGCCCAAGCGTTTGTGTTGCGATAGTTTGTTTAGAATAAGCGTGTAATAATTATACAGATGATATAAGTGACGTTTGTCTATTTCGGGCGTTTCAAAAATAATTTCCGATGTAATTTGATACGTCATAGAATCGCTAAATATAATTTTTTGTACACTGAACGGAATGTATCGGTTGTTTTTTCGGAAACCTATTTTCACGTATTCTGTAATGATAAACTCATCGTCGTTAAAAGTGATCGAAACCTCATCTAATGCCGAATAAAATATTTTTACCTGTTCGTTGATTAGTTCGATATCAACCCGAGATAAATAAACTTCGCCTTTTTTTACCTTTTCGATACCCGCCCAGCACAACGTAAAATATTCTTTAAAAACATGGTATTTCGGTTTCATGTCGGGGTGCGTTTTGGTAACAAACTGCAACACACTGTCAATTGTATTCTGTAAATTGGTAACCGATGCCTTTAAAATACTATCGACAATTTCACTGTTATTTATTTTTGCTGTATGATATTCCGGGTGTGATATACTGCCAATGCGTGAAAACGATGCACCTTCGTCTATAGTATAAATTCGCTTTTTAAAATAACATTTTCCTTTCTTCGGATAAATCGTTACCAAACCTACCACCATTCCGTTTTCCAGATGCGGAAAAATAACATTTTCGTATTGGATCTGTGGCGGATTTTCCAAATAGGCATTCAATAGATTTTGAATATGGCTGTCGTCGTAAAAATCAATACCCATAATGGTATTTTTTTCGTCTTCAATTCCCACCAAAATAAAAGACTGATTGTATGGGTTTGAATTGGATAAAGAACAAACATGTTTTAAAAATTTGGCTTTTCCTTCTAAAGTGTGTAAGTTTAGCTGCTGCTTTTTATCAAAGAAGCTGTTTTCGGTATGGTGAGCCAGTAAATTCTTAATTAAAAGCCGTTTGTTTATCACAATGAAAGTTTTATCTTAAAATTATAAAAAGAAAATGATAATACATACTTAAAACAAATATACAAATGTGTATTTTAACCATTTGTTAACAAGTTAAGCAAATAAATTTTAATCAATTTGTAAGGAAAATTAATACATACAGAAAACAATATAATGGAAGCAACAACAACCACGACTGACATTCGTTCTATTAACGATAAAATAGAACGTGAAAGTGCATTTATTGATTTGCTTATTGCCGAAATGAACAAAGCAATTGTGGGGCAAAAACACATGATTGATCGCTTACTAATTGGTTTGTTAGGGCAAGGGCATATTTTACTGGAAGGTGTACCGGGATTAGCTAAAACTTTAGCAATTAATACACTAGCCAAAGCTGTAGACGGATCTTTTAGCCGCATACAGTTTACACCCGATTTATTACCTGCCGATGTGGTTGGTACTATGATTTATAACGTAAAGGTTAACGATTTTAGTATTAAAAAAGGACCTGTTTTTGCTAATTTTATTTTAGCCGATGAAATTAACCGTGCCCCTGCAAAAGTGCAGTCGGCGTTGTTAGAGGCTATGCAGGAAAAACAAGTTACCATTGGCGACACTACACATAAACTGCAAAAACCATTCTTGGTAATGGCTACGCAAAACCCGGTGGAACAAGAAGGAACGTATCCGTTACCTGAAGCACAAATGGACCGTTTTATGCTTAAAACCGTGATCGATTATCCAAAGTTAGAAGAAGAACGTTTGGTAATCCGTCAAAATTTGGCAGGAACCGTTCCAACGATTAATCCGGTGGTTTCTATCGAACAAATTCTTCGCGCACAGCAAACCGTGAAAGAGGTTTATATGGATGAAAAAATCGAAAAATATATTTTAGATATCATCTTTGCAACCCGTTATCCGGAACAATTCAAATTAGAAAGTTTAAAACCTTACATAAGCTACGGTGCATCGCCTCGTGGATCTATCAACTTGGCGAATGCGGCAAAATGTTATGCGTTTATCCGTCGTCGCGGTTATGTAATTCCTGAAGATGTACGTGCGGTTGTATTAGACGTGTTACGCCATAGAATCGGGATTACTTACGAAGCCGAAGCCGATAACGTTACCAGCGTAGATATCATAAACAAGATTGTTAACGAAATTGAAGTGCCATAAAATTTTGTTTCAAGTTTAATGTTTCAAGTTACAGCAACCTGAAACAAAGAAAACTTTAAACCTTAAACAAAAAAATGGAAACAAAAGATATTTTACAAAAGGTTCGAAAAATCGAAATAAAAACCCGTAGGTTAAGCGATCATATTTTTTCGGGCGAATACCATACCTCTTTCAAAGGAAAAGGAATGTCGTTTGCCGAAGTTCGCCAGTATCAGTACGGCGACGATATTCGTGCAATCGATTGGAATGTTACCGCGCGCTACAGCGAACCTTACGTAAAGGTTTTTGAAGAAGAACGCGAGTTAACGTTAATGTTGATGGTTGATGTAAGCGGATCTCAGGATTTTGGTTCTACCAACGATTTTAAACGCGATATTATTACAGAAATTGCCGCAACACTGGCTTTTTCGGCAACTACGAACAACGATAAAATTGGTCTGATTTTATTTTCGGATCAGATCGAATTGTTTATTCCGCCTAAAAAAGGAAAATCGCATATTTTAAGAATCATTCGCGAACTGATCAATTTTCAACCAAAAAGCAATCAAACCAATATTGGGCAGGCGTTTGAGTATCTTTCTAAAGTAATGAAAAAGAAAGCAATTGTTTTTGTTCTGTCTGATTTCATGACAAAAGATTACGACCGTATTTTGCGCATTGCAGCCAAACGCCACGATGTTACCGGCATAAAAGTGTACGATAAACGCGAGCAAGATTTAAATAATGTTGGTTACGTTTTAATGCAAGATGCCGAGACAAGCGAAGCACAATATGTAAACACAGGCGACGCCAATGTGCGTAAAGCCTACCGCGAACATTACCAGGAATTAGAAGATTATTTTACAACAACATTTACACGCAGCGGTGCCGGAGTTATTAAAACAGCTACCGATGACAGCTACGTTAAAAAACTATTGGCTTACTTTAAAGCACGATAATATGAACAAATTAGTAGTTGCGTTATTTTTAAGTTTATGTACTTTGGCAGGTTTTGCCCAGGTAACATCGGCGGTAGATTCAACTCAAATAAAAATAGGTTCGGCGTTTAACCTAACCATTAAGGCAACCTCTAACGAAGGCAGCAAAGTGGTTTTTCCTAATCAGCAGAATATTGGTCCGTTTGAAGTTTTGGAACAATCTAAAACCGATACTGTTTTAAACGGATCGCAAATGGAACTAATCAAAAAATACACCTTAACACAGTTTGATGAAGGTGATTATGTAGTTCCGCGTTTATCGGTTTATATCGACGGAAAAAATCATCAGACCAATTTGTTCAACATTAAAGTGAACAATGTTACGGTTGATACTTTGAAGCAGCCAATGCACGATATTAAAGCACAAATTGGTGGCGAAACCGATACCGATAAATTATGGAAATACTTGTTTGGTATTTTATTTTCTATAATTGCCGGTGTAGCAGCCTATTTTATTGTTAAACGCATTCAAGATAAAAATTTAACCGAAGAAGATTTATACAAAACTCCGTTAGAAAAAGTAACCAAAAAGTTACAGTTGTTAGATGGTAAACGATTGGTTTTAAATGGCGATGTAAAATCGTATTATTCTGAAATGACCGATGTTATAAGGGATTATATCGAAGAAGTTTTTGAAATTCCGGCAAAGGAATCAACAACATCAGAGGTAATTCAGATGCTTTTTCAAACCATAAAAACAAAGAAAATACAGTTAAGTAAAGAATCGGTTAACGATTTAAAACGCGTTTTACAAACTGCCGATTTGGTAAAATTTGCAAAATCGGAACCTATGATGAACGAGATCGAACAAGATCGCAGAACATCAGAAGTTATTTCGGTTTCTATAGATAAAGCCATTCCACGCTTTTCTGAAGAACAGTCAGAACGTGTAAAACTGCGCGAGCGTCGCTTTAAAAAACGTCAGCAAATGCGTTTGTGGATTCCAATTGGTGTAACAACGCTTTTACTTTTCATCACCGGAATTGTTTATATCGTTCAGGCAGTTCGTTCAGGGTACGAATGGAGTATTTTCGCATCGAACAAAAGCTTGTACGAACGCGAATGGGTAACGTCTGACTATGGTTTTCCTGCAGTTATATTAAGCACGCCCGAAGCGTTAACGCGTGTGCAAATGCCACAGTCCGACAAAGAAAAACAGCAATCGCAAACCAGCGTTTTTGCTTATTCAAACCTTAAAACGCAATTGATAATTGCCGTTGGTACAACCGCCACGCAAACAAACGATTCTATTAATTTAGATCAAATGCTAAAGTATAAGCTCGACTTAACAGCAAAACAATACGGTGCTAAAGATGTTACATATAACGCCGAAGAGTTTACCCAGAACGGTGTACGCGGAATTAGAGGTACGGGAACATTGGTGGCACAGAATTTTGTGTCGGGCGAAGCAATAAAAATGCAGTACGATATGTACGTTTTTATTCAGCAAAACGGTATTCAAGAAGTAAGTGTGTTGTATAAAGAAGGCGATGAATACGGAGCAAAAATAGATCAACGAATTATTGAATCCATTCAATTAAATGTAGCAAATCCAAATGAGTAATATAACCTTTTTAAATCCGCAGTTTTTTTGGTTGCTATTACTTTTGCTGCCTTTGGGCTGGTATTGGTACGTTAACCGTAAAAACGAGAAAGTTCCTGTAAAAATAAGCAGCATACAAGGTTTTAAAAACAGTAAAACCTTATTAACAAAAATGTATCCGTTGCTTTTTGTGTTGCGTGCCGTGGCATTTGCTGCGTTAATTGTAGCATTGGCAAGACCGCAAACGGTAGATAAAAGCACAAAATCTAAAATAACAAACGGAGTTGATATTGTTTTGGCGACCGATGTTTCTGGGTCGATGCTTTCACGCGATTTAAAACCCAACCGTTTAGAAGCTTTAAAAAGTGTGGCTGCCGATTTTATCAAACAACGTACCGACGATCGTTTGGGAATTGTTGTTTATGCTGCCGAAGCGTACACTAAAGCACCTGTAACAAGCGATAAGAATATGTTGTTGAATCAGTTGGCTGATATTAAGTACGACCGAATTATTCAAGATGGAACAGGTATTGGCGTTGGTTTGGCAACAGCGGTTAACCGTTTAAAAGACAGTAAAGCTAAAAGCAAAGTGGTTATTTTAATGACCGACGGTGTGAACAATTCCGGGTTGATCGATCCGCAAATGGCTGCCGATATTGCCAAAGAATTTAAAATTAAGGTTTACACAATTGGTATTGGAACCAACGGAATGGCTGAAACACCTGTATCTATCAAACCAAATGGCGAGTTGGAATACAAACGCATGAAGGTAGAGATTGATGAAAATCTGATGAAAAGCATCGCGCAGAAAACCGGCGGAAAATATTTCCGTGCAACAGATACCAAACGATTAGAAAATATTTACGAAGAGATAAATCAATTAGAAAAAACAAAAATCGACGAGCAGAAGTTTGTTCAACGTACCGAATTATTCCGTCCGTTAGCGCTTTTGGCATTGGTTTTATTATTGGTTGAATTTATTTCGAGAAAAACATTATTTAAAGGATTCGTGTAAAATGTGGGGATTAGATACACCTTTTTATTTCTATTTACTACTGTTAATTCCAATATTAATAGCAGTTTACCTATGGAATACCGTTTGGAAAAAAAAGAAAATTACTGAATTTGGTTCTGGTAATTATTTAAAACGTCTGGCTCCCGAAGCATCAACCACAAGCAAACCGCTTATAAAAATGGTATTGCTGGCTGTAACGGTTTTCGCTTTGATAATTGCATTGGTTAATCCAAAATTCGGAACAAGAATAGAAACCGTAAAACGCCAAGGTGTTGATATTGTTTTTGCAATCGATGTTTCTAAAAGTATGCTGGCAGAAGATATTGCACCATCGCGTTTGGGAAAATCAAAACAACTGGCATCGCAAATCATCAATAATCTGGCATCAGATCGTATCGGGATTGTAGGTTATGCAGGATCGGCTTTTCCAATGTTACCAATTACGACCGATTACAGCATGGCGAAAATGTATATTCAAGACATGCACACCGAAATGGTTTCAAGTATGGGAACTGCCTTGCGCGAAGCTATTGAAGTTGGAAGCAATTATTTTGATGATCCAAAAACCAGCAAAGTAATGATTTTGATTTCTGATGGTGAAGATCACGGCGAAGGAATCAGTGATGCTATTGCAATGGCGAAAGATAAAGGCATTAAGATTATTACCGTGGGGGTTGGAACTCCGGATGGCGGACAAATTCCTATCAAACAAAACGGAAGAACAATCGATTATAAAAAAGATGTTGATGGATCTACCGTGGTTACCAAATTGAATGATGCTACTTTAAAGGAAATTGCAAAAAGTACGGGCGGTGTTTTTATTTACGGAAGCAAGACTGATGAGGTGTTGCAATTGGTAGATCAAACCTTGCAAAAAATAGAAAAAACCGATTTTGAATCGCAGCAAATTGCCGATTTTCAGTCGCAGTTCCAATGGTTCATCGGCTTGGCTTTATTGCTGTTGATTATAGACAGTTTGGTGTTAGAACGCCGTACTGCATGGGCAAAGAAAATTAATTTATTTAACGAGAAATAACATGAAACACTTTTGGTATATCATATTAGTACAACTAGTTATGCTGAATGCTGTTCAGGCACAATCATATAAATCGGAATTAGCGAACGGTAACCAGAGTTTTAGTGTAAAAAATTACACCAAAGCAGAGCAAACCTACCGTAAAGCATCGGCTAAAGAAAAACAAAATACTGCCGCACAATACAACAAGGCAAACAGTATTTACAAAATGCAATCAATGAATGAAGCAGTTTCGGCTTATCAAACCGCATTAAAATCTGCAAAAACCAAAGAAGAAAAACATCAGATTTTTCATAACATGGGCAATGCTTTTATGAAATTGAAAGATTACGGAAGTGCCGTTGAAGCTTATAAAAATGCGTTGCGAAATAATCCGAACGATGATAAAACACGCTACAATTACGCATTAGCAAAGAAAATGCAGAAAGAAAATCCTGATCAGAATAAAGACAACAAGCAAAATCAGGATCAAAACAAAGACAAAAAAGATCAGGACAAGAAAGACGATCAAAACAAGGATCAGAAAGACAAAAACGATCAAAATAAAGATAAAAAAGACGATAAAGGCGATCAGGATAAAAAAGATCAACAAGATAAAGACGGACAAGGCGATAAAGATAAAAAAGACAAAGAACAACCTAAGCCAAATCCGCAGCAACAAAAGCAAAACCAGTCTAAACAGCAAATGGAAAACATGTTAAAAGCGTTAGACAATCATGAACAAGGCGTTCGCGAACGTATCCAAGGTCGTGAGCAAAAAGGTAAACCGGTATCGTCACCAACACAAAAAGATTGGTAAAAACTATGTACGCAAAACATTTCATATATACGTTTTTAGCTTTATTTACAAGCATAGCTACTTGGGCACAGTTTCAAATTAAAACCCAGGTTAGCAGTCAGTCTATTGGAATTAATCAGGTGTTGGAAGTTCGTTTCACCATGACCGATGACGGCGATGATTTTAAACGACCTTCGTTTGATGGATTTGAAGTTGTAGGCGGACCTATGCAATCTGTTAGTCACAGCTGGGTTAACGGAAGAACCAGTATGGAAAAGAGCTTTTCATTCTTTGTTCAACCTAAAAAGAAAGGAAACTTGGTTATTGGATCGGCTTCAGCTACGTTTGAAGGAAAACTTTATAAATCGCAACAAGTTACCATTCATGTAGGCGATGCCGTACAAGAACAACCGCGACCACAACAACGACGCCGTGATCCGTTTGCTATTTTCGACGAAATGGAAGAGGAATTGTTACGAAGACAACGCCAACAGCAACAACAACTTCCTAAAAACATGGGTCAAGGAATTCATTTGGTTGCAAAAGTATCAAAAAGCAGTGCGTATGTTAACGAACCTGTTACCATTGAATACGGCTTATATGTCAGCGATCAGGCAGGGTTTAATACCATGGCAGTGAAAAACATGCCGAAGTATGAAAACTTCTGGAATCACATGATCGAACAAAAACAGCAAACGGTAACGCGTGCAACATTAAACGGAAAAAGTTACCGCTACCTTGCACTACAAAAAGCTGTTTTATTACCACAAAAAGACGGAACTCTAAAAATTGATCCTTTAGAGCTTGAATTAGACGAACAATATTATACAGGTCGTGCTGATGTTTTTGGAATGCCCGAAATAGGAATCCGCAAAAAAGTTTATTCATCAGGAACAAAAACCATTCAGGTTAAACCGCTTCCTCTTGATAGTCAGCCGGCAGGTTATACCGGTGCTGTTGGAACGTATCAGTTTAATGTTCAGGCAAACAAAACATCGGTAAAAGCAAACGAACCTTTAGAGTTGATTTTAACCGTTCAAGGAAAAGGAAATTTAGATTTATTGACGTTACCAAAACCTGTTGCACCAACGGCATTGGAATTGTACGATCCTGAAAAAATCAACCGCGTAAATAAAAGTATATCGGCAGGAATGGAAGGTTCAAAAGCCGAAAAATATGTAATTGTACCACAATACAAAGGCACTTACACTATTGAACCGATTACTTTTTCGTATTTCGATACTGCTTCAAAAACCTATAAAACCATTACATCGCAACCTATTACCATTGAAGTAACCGATGGACCGGAATTGCCTACCAACGCTTCTATGAACAATAAAGCCGAAGTGGTAAGCAACAAAATGGAAATGCAACCGCTTAATAAGAATATCGAGTGGTTCAACGGAAATTTCATTACGCAGAACAAATCGTTTTATGCGTGGTGGTTAGCACCGTTATTGTTGCTACCAATTGTATTTTTAGCTAAAAATGTATCCGACAAAAAAGCGGGCGATGTTAGCGGAAACAAACTAAAAGCAAGTAACAAATTGGCTAAAAAATATTTGTCGGCAGCTAAAACGCAAATCGGAAACAAAGAAGCGTTTTACGAAGCGTTGGAACGATGCCTGCACAACTATTTAAAAGCGAAGTTGAAAATTGAAACCACCGAAATGAGTAACGATACCATTACCGAATTGTTGCAGAACAACCAGATTAACGATCAGGATATTTCGACCTTTATATCGATAAAAACAACATGTGAAATGGCTCGATACGCACAAATGGATATTCAAACCATGCAGAACGATTACGATTTGGCGGTGCAGTTGATCAATTCAATCGATAAACAAATAAAAAAGTAATATGAAACAGTTATTGATACTTTTTTTAAGTTTTTGCTTTTCGTTGGGTTTACAAGCTCAAGAAAATAACGATGCGCTTTTCAATAAAGGATTAAACGCTTTTAACCAGAAAGATTATGCAGCATCGGCACAAGTTTTTGAAAAATTGGTAAAGACAGATTCGTTAAACGCTACGTTGCATTACAATCTAGGAACCGCTTACTTGCGTTTGCAGAATACGGCGTTGAGTATTTATCATTTGGAAAAATCGTTGAAACTGCAACCCGATTACGAACCTGCACGCATTAACCTGAATTTTGCCGAAAAGCTTAAAACCAAAGTTACAAAAGGCAATTTGCCCATTCCGCAACAGCAAATGTTGTACAGCGTTTTTAATTTTCTAAAACCAAATGCCTGGGCTTACTTAGCAATTGCAAGTATGTTTTTAACGGTTGTTGTGTTGATTGTTTACCGTTTAAACAGTAATGCAACCGCTAAAAAGGCACTTTTTACCTTGAGTATTTTTACTTTGGCGATTAGTATCGGTAGTTATTTTATATCGAAAAACCAATCTGATTATTTGTTGATGAACAATTACGTTATTGTAAAAGATAGCGATGTTTCGCTGATGAACGAACCAAGATCTGTTGCCAAAATAACTGCGACTTTAAACGAAGGCGAAAAAGGATTTATACAGGAAGAAACCAATCAATGGATAAAAATTCAGCTGCAAAATGACACCATTGGCTGGGTTGATAAAAATAATGTGTTACAGTATTAAAATGTGGTAAGTTTCGGCTTACCATTTTTATTTAATAACTTTATAAAAACAAATTTCTATGGCATTAGACAGCACCTCCGTAATTATAGAAACCATGCAATCGAGTTTCTTAAAATGGCGCGATTTTTCTCTGGATGATCGCATTTCGGTTTTAAAGAACATCAAAGAAAAGTTGCTACAAAATAAACGCGATTACGCATACGCGATTACAACCGATATGAACAAGCCAATAAAACTGGCAATTGCAGAAGTTGAAAAATGTGCTTACTTGTGCGATTATTACATAGAAAATGCAGCACAGTTTCTGGAAGATCAGGAAGTAAAAACCGGTTGGGGTAAAAGTTACATCACGTTTCGTCCGTTGGGTGTTTTATTGGGAGTTATGCCGTGGAATTTTCCTTTTTGGCAGGTTTTCCGTTTTGTAATTCCAAGTTTGCTTACCGGAAACGTATTTGTTGTAAAACACGCAAGCAACGTGCCGTTAAGCGCCAAAGCATTGGAAGATGTTTTTAATGTTGATACCATCGATTTCCCGATTTATAAAGATCTTTCTATAAAAAGCAGCGAAGTTGCCAATGTAATTGCTAATCCAATCATTAAAGCGGTTTCGTTAACAGGAAGCGAGCATGCAGGAAGATCGGTTGCTGAAACGGCAGGAAAGCATCTAAAAAAATGTGTGTTGGAATTAGGCGGAAGCAACGCTTTTATTGTTTTAAACGATGCTGATTTAAACTACGCTACCGAAAAAGCTGTTAGTGCACGTATGCAGAATGCCGGACAAAGCTGTATTGCTTCTAAACGGTTTTTGATTCACGAAGCTGTTTATAATCAGTTTGTAGATTTGTTCAAACAGAAATTAAGCACGTTGATTTTAGGCGATAAATATGATGAAACGGTTACTTTCGGATCGATGGCTCGAGAAGATTTAGCGGTTGAATTAGAAAATCAATTGAAAAAAAGTGTAGCAAAAGGAGCAACAATAATTGCCGGTGGTAAACGTAACGGAGCTTTTTTTGAACCTACTTTGGTTACCAATGTTACGATTGATATGCCGATTTTTTCCGAAGAAACTTTTGGTCCATTGGCTGCAATTATGCCATTTAAAACCATTGATGAAGCAATTGAATTAAGCAATAAATCGAACTTTGGATTGGGTGCCAGTATTTTTACTGATAATCCGCAACAATTAGATAATTACCTGCACTTATTTGATGAAGGCGCGTTGTTTATTAACGAAATGATTGTATCAGATCCACATTTGCCTTTCGGGGGCATTAAAAATTCTGGTTACGGTCGCGAATTATCGCATTTTGCTTTGTACGAATTTGCGAATATTCAAACGGTAGTAGTGAAGTAATTAATCACTACAATTATTGATTTGCATTTGTTATGCTGTAAGGATCTTTCAGATTTTGAATGATCGTTATTAGTAATAATTTTCTTTGTCATTCTGAACGGAACATAGTGAAGTGAAGAATCTTTTTGATTGTTAAATAGATTCCTCCTTCGTCGGAATGACAAGATTATAAATAAAAATTGTTTCGTAATTTCGAGCGAAGTCCAGAAATGATGCTTAAAAAAGTTCCGATAAGATTTCTATCGATTTAATCTGTTTGAATCCTACAATATGTGTTTCGTAATAAGCTAACAACAACTTTAAAAGTGTTCTGCGTTGCATGTTTGTCAGCACCACTTTTTTATCAATTAAAGAAAGATCGAACAATTTTCGGAATAAAAGCGTTTCCTCTTCATTAAAACAATTGGGCGTATAATGCATGGTAAAACTGCCTTCGTGCGGATTGAAATAAAGCGAATCTTTATCGGAATCATCTGGATAAAAACCTAAATATTTGGTAAGGTTTATTAAAATCCACAAATGAAAATCGGTCGAAAAAGAATGCTCGTCAAACCAAACCAAAGCCGTTTTTAAAAACAAAAACAAATCATTGTTTGGTTGCTCTTCTTTTATGCTGTGACTTAAAACTTCGGCAATAAAAATGCTGACGCTGTTTTTGTAAAATTCCAACGAAATAGTCTGATACGGATACGCCAGCTTCAGTTCATTAATATACTCTAACGAACCTTTGTTTTTATGGGTTGCATCGATATACAATTGGTTTAACGGCTGAAAATACGCGCTGTTTAATCCTTTGTTTTTTGCTGAAAAAGCATTGCGAACAAAATAAGTTTTTAAGCCAAAATGCTGAGTAAAACACTTTACAATCAGGCTTTTTTCCTGATAACGCAAGGCGCTTAAAACAATGGCTTCGGTTTTAATCTGCATTAACGAATAATCATCACTTTTTTAACTGCGTCTAATTCGCCGTCTGCCGAAGTAATAAAAATCATGTACACTCCAGAAGGTACTTTCAAACCTGAAAAAGACAGGGTGTTCCAAGTAACCGTTCCGCCTAACGATTTGGTTTCATGAACCAGATTTCCGGCAATATCGGTAATTTTCACCGTGGCATCGCTAACCAATCCGCTTATTTTCACATCACCAGAAAAGCCAGGTTTTACTGGGTTTGGATACACTTTAATATCGTCTAAATCTGCTGTTGGTGTTGTTGCGTAATTTTTAAAAGACACCATACCTTCACGCGTAACAAAATACACTTCTCCGGTAGATCCGTCAATAGTTACAGCAGTAACATCGTTGCTTGGTAGTGGCGAATTTGCTGTTGTGAAATTATAAAGCGCTTGGTATCGATCAGATATCAAAAACACTCCCGATTCTGCTATTGAAACCCACTTATTGTTGGATCCATCAACAGTAATGTTTAAAATTTCCTGCTCATAGAAAAGTTCTTGCGGTTTACCTTCATCTTCAATAACAATGTTAGTTGCTGTTAGCTGCGAACTGGTTAAAAACTGATCAACATTTCTAATAACTCGTAAACCTTTTGCGGTACCAATCCACAATTCATTTTTATAATCTAATGCAATAGAACGTACACCCACGTTAGGCAGCCCATTGTTTGTGCCAATTTTCATGGCTTTATTGTTGCGTGTTTCATTAAAAGCAAATACACCACTTAAACGGCTGGCGAACCATTTGGTGCTGTTTTTATCGATCACAGGCAGTAAATACGCATCACTTCCTGGATTATTACTTTCCAAAATATTAGATGTGTACTTGTTAAACTGATTATTTGAATTGATGGAAATCAAAGCTGGATGCATTCCTGCAGTATTTGTAATCCAACCTGTTCCATTTCTGTCAAAAGCTACTCCGTAAATACGTAAATCTGTTGGAATAATAGGTGTAAAAACATCGGTATTTGTATCGTCATAAACAGTCAGTTGCTTATTGTTTAAATCGAAAATTCCTAAACCGTCGTTAAAAGTACTCAAATACGCCAAGTTAGGTTTTTGCGGATTAAAACTGATATTTACGGTTGACTGTAATCCGTTTAATTCTTGATTTGAAATATGTTGCCACGACTGCATATTTTTGTAGGTGCTGATACCGTATTTTGTTAATCCATTAGGTCGGTAAGGATCCATATCAATACCATAACCTCCAAAAGTTAACCACAAATCTTTTTTATTTACAACTGCCGATGAAATATTGTTACTCAACGGACCATTTGGAGATATCACTTCAACATTTTCTTTATTTTCTAAAGGAACTTTTAAACCGCCATTTTTATTAGTCGCCACAAAATAATTTCCGTTAGAAAAAGTTGCATCGCTTACACCGCCTTTTTCAGCAAATGAATAAACAAATTCGTTGTAAACTGATAAATCTGTAGCACGCAAACGAGCGGCTTCTTGTGTAATTTCAATTAAGACATCACCTGCAATACTAAATTTTAAAAACCCGCCCCAAACATCGCCTACCGTATCAATTTGGTTTGTGGTAGAGATCGTGTTTAACGATAAATCATCTTTTACTCCGATTAATTTATTTGAAAACGTTGCTAGTTCAATCCAATTACCAAAATCAATAACCTGCCAATTGTTATAATCGATCAAATTACTGTTGATTAATGCCTTTTTAATTCCTTCGTTTTCAACCGCGGCATACACCTGATTGTTAAAAATAGCCATTGTTTTTACGTTCGCCATTTCGCCACCAACCGCAACATAAAAAGTATCGCCAAAATGATTGTCGGTTAAACGTACCGTTGTAATACCGTAACCTGTAGCCAAATAGGCAAAGCCGGCATGAACAACTATTTTATTAATTTTCTTTTGATTGTCTGGAATGTTGGTTTTAGAAAAAATATCGTTTAAATGATAAATTTTATCGGCAGCTAAATCAATAATTGCTACTTTACCATTGTTACTTCCTATAACTAATTTTTTATAATCTTTGGCATAACCTAATGTGGTAATTCCATTAATTTTTAATCCGCTAACGGTATTAAAAATCTCGGTTTCTTTACTGTATTCGTTATAAGCAAAAACACTGTTATCTGTTGCTATATATATGTTTTGATCGTCTTTCTCAATGGCTTTAGTTTCCTGATACGAATAGTAACCTTTCCACAACTGGCTTGTTTGTGCTACTGAAACAAACGACACTAAAAAGAAAAATAATTGATAATAGAATTTCATACGGACTTGATTTCAAAGAATGAAACGTTTTTTTTATAAAAATAGTATAAATTGGGATATGTAACGCTATGAAATTAAAAAAGTCATTTCTTTTGAAATGACTTTTTATTCTGTTTGTTTTATTTCAACGCCTGTTCTACATCGGCAATTAAATCATCAATATCTTCTACACCAACACTTAAACGCACCATATCATCGGTAACGCCGATTTCTGCACGTTTTTCTGCTGGGATTGATGCATGTGTCATCAACGCCGGGTGATTCGCTAACGATTCTACTCCACCTAACGATTCTGCCAAAGTAAACACTTTCAATTTCTCTAAAAAAGAAATAGCATCGGCTTTTGCACCCGATTTAAACGTAAACGAAACCATTCCGCCAAAACCTTTCGGCATTTGTTTTTTAGCCAAATCATGCTGTGGATGCGATGCCAAACCAGGATACAAAACTTTATCAATTAACGGATGTTGCTCTAAAAACTCGGCTACTTTTTGTCCGTTAAAACAATGACGTTCCACACGTAAATGCAAGGTTTTAATTCCACGCAAAACCAAGAAACATTCTTGCGGCCCTAAAGTTGCACCTGTTGCAAACTGCGTAAAATGCAGTTGTTTTCCTAATTCTTCATCTTTAATAATCAAAGCTCCGGCAATAACGTCTGAATGTCCGCCTAAATATTTTGTAGCAGAATGCATAACGATATCGGCACCCAAATCTAACGGTTTTTGTAAATATGGTGTTGCAAATGTATTATCAACCGCAAATAACAAATTGTGTTTTTTGGTAATGGTTGCAATCGCTTCGATATCTGCCAGTTTCATTAACGGATTCGTAGGAGTTTCAATCCAAACTAATTTGGTTTTATCGTTAATTTTCGATTCAAACAACGCTAAATCGTTCATATCAATAAAATGAAACTTAATACCCAAATCCTGATAAAAGCGTGTAAATAATCTATACGTTCCACCATACAAATCGTCCATCGCAATTACTTCATCATTCGGCTTCAACAAACGCATAACGCAGTCAATTGCTGCTAGTCCCGATGAAAATGCCAATCCGCGCGCACCGTTTTCAATACTTTCTAAAGCATGTTCTAAAGCAGTACGTGTAGGGTTATCGGCACGGCTGTATTCGTATCCGGTATGAACGCCCGGACTTGTTTGTGCAAAGGTTGATGTATGATAAACCGGCGGCATTACCGCACCGGTTGATGGGTCGTGATGCTGCCCGCCGTGTATAACTTTGGTGTTGAATTTCATAATTTTTGTACTTTTAAAAATAAGCGTAAAGATACCACTTAAAACCGACTAAAATTTATAGATTTGCTTAAAATTAGAGGCGCTGTTTTTAATGATAAAATATTTACTATTTATTTGTTTATCAATTGGTTTTGTGAGTTGCAAGAAGGAAATTCCGCTACAAATAACCACTAAAACCTACGATTTAAAATCTGATTTGGATTGTACCGAGGGAAATTGCACGTATGTACATTTCGAAATTCCGTTTGTATCGGGCAACGAAGCTGTTTCAAAATCTATGAACAATCGTTTTTTTAAGTTTGTTCAAAGCATTGTAGCTCATCAAAACGATAAAAAAACCGGTTCGTACGATACATTGGCGTTGAATTTTATTCATAATTATAACGAAGTTTACAGAACATATCCTGACCATGCCGTTGCGTGGGAAGCTAATTTTAAAGTGAATCATAAAGAACTATCGCCTAAAGTTTATCAGGTGGTTTGGGATTATTATATTTTTACGGGCGGCGCGCACGGAATGCAGGCTTCAAAGGTTTTTTTGTTTGATTTATCTACGGGAGATACTATTCCGACAAAAGATTTGTTCATTAATTTTGAAGGATTTAAACACTATGCCGAAACCGAATTTAAAAAACAGCTGAATATTTCAAGCAGTTTGAACGATGCCGGATTTACTTTTGAAAAAAATCAGTTTAAATTACCCGAAAACTTTTACGAAACCAGAACCGAATGGATTTTACATTACAATCCGTACGAAATTGCGCCGTATGTACAAGGGTCAACCATTATAAAACTCCCTAAACAACAAGTAGAGCGTTTTTTAAACCCTCTTTACTTTAAAAATTAATTATTTTGAGCGTTTACAAAAATCTGTTTAAAACCACCTTAATCTACGGAATAGCAACGGTTGTTCCTAAAATGATTGGTTTTTTTATGGCGCCACTGCATATCGATTGGTTGCCTAAAGATGCTTATGCCGATTATACATTGATTTTTTCGTGGATGATGTTTTTTAACGTGGTGCTTTCGTTTGGTATGGAAACGGCTTTTTTTCGCTTTTATAATAAACAAGAAAACAAACAAGAGGTTATAAACAACACTATTTTGTTTTTAATGGCTGTTTGCGCTGTATTTTTAATAGGTGTTTATACTTTTAAAAGTTATATTGATACTTATTTTGGAATTTCGCCTACCGTTGTAAGCTACTTAATCTGGATTTTAGTTTTAGATAGCTTGGCGGTAATTCCGTTTGCTATTTTACGAGCCGAACAACGACCAATAAAATACAGCTTTATAAAAATTACAAATGTTTTAGTAAATACAAACTTAACGGTTCTATTCTTATACGTAATCCCTAAATCTTTAGAAAACAATCAAAACTCGTGGTTGCAAGATTATTACCAAGCAGATTTTCAGGTAGGCTATTTATTTTTATCGAACATCATTGCCAGTTTGGTTACAATTCTGTTGCTTTCTAAATACTATTTAAAGTTAAAATTAAAATTCAACAAACAGCTTTGGAAAGAAATGGTTCTATACAGTTTTCCAGTAATGATTGGCGGTTTGGCATTCGTTGTTAATGAAACATTTGACAAAGTGTTTTTAGAAGAATTACTACCCGAAAGTTTTGTAGATTTAGGATTAGCAAGTTACGGTGCGATCTATAAAATAGGTGTTTTCATGGTATTATTCCGAATGGCATATTCGTTGGGAATTGAACCTTTCTTTTTTAGTTATGCAAAAAATGACGATGCTCCGGTAAAATACGCTACAATAACCAAATATTTCATCATTTTTGGAAGTTTTACAATGATTGTAATTGTAGTTTTTGCCGATTTAATAAAGCTATTTTATATACCGAAAGAAGAATACTGGTTTGCAATGGAAATTGTTCCGTACATTATTTTAGCAAACTTAATGTTGGGCATTTACACCAATTTATCGGTTTGGTACAAAATTCAGGACAAGACAAAAATTGGAGCATATATTTCGGTTTTCGGGGCGATTGTAACAGTTGTGTTGAATTATATCTTAATTCCAAAAATTGGTTTAATAGGATCTGCCATCACGACTTTAGCAGCTTACGCCATTATGATGCTTATTTCGTTTGTGTTGGGACAAAAATCGTATCCAATTCCGTATGATAAAAAAGCAATTGCACTTTATTTAGGAACAGCCGTTTTGTTTTCTTTTGGATACTTTTACAATTTCAGAGAGAATTATTTCGTGGGAATAACATTCATTCTTATATTCGTAGCATTGATTTATTACAACGAAAAAGTAATGATTCAACGCATATTAAAATCTGTTTTAAAAAAATGAAAATAAATATTATCAACAAATCACAACACGCTTTGCCAAGCTACGAAACTATTGCTTCGGCAGGAATGGATTTGCGTGCAAACCTAACAGAACCAATAGTTATCGAACCTATGGATCGCGCATTGATACCAACAGGTTTGTTCATGGAATTGCCAATTGGTTACGAAGCACAAGTACGTCCGCGTAGTGGTTTAGCATTAAAAAAAGGAATTACCTGCTTAAATTCTCCTGGTACAGTAGATGCTGATTACCGTGGCGAAGTCGGTGTTATTTTAGCCAATTTATCAAAAGAAACCTTCGTGGTAGAAAACGGCGAACGCATTGCGCAAATGGTCATTGCCAAGCACGAACGTGCCGAATGGGTAGAAACAGAAGAATTATCAACAACAGAGCGCGGTGCAGGCGGATTTGGTAGCACCGGTGTAAAATAAAATCAGAAAAAAGAAAATGAAAATAATCGTACCAATGGCAGGTCGTGGTTCACGCTTGCGTCCACATACATTAACAACTCCAAAACCATTAATTCCAATTGCAGGCAAGCCAATCGTTCACCGATTGGTAGAAGATATTGCCAAAGTAATTAATCAACCAATCGATGAAATTGCGTTTATCATCCACGAAAGTTTTGGTAAAAAAGTAGAGAAAGATTTAGTTGCAATTGCAGAAAAGTTAGGCGCTAAAGGAACTATTTGTTACCAAAACGAAGCATTGGGAACAGCACATGCTATTTTGTGTGCCAAAGAAAGTATGCAAGGACCAATCGTGGTTGCGTATGCAGATACGTTGTTCCGTGCCGATTTTACGTTAGATGCTTCTGCCGATTCTGTTATTTGGGTAAAGGCTGTGGAAGATCCATCGGCGTTTGGAGTAGTTCAGTTGAACGATAAAAATGAGATTGTTGATTTTGTAGAAAAACCGACAGAATTTATTTCGGATTTAGCAATTATTGGAATTTATTTCTTTAAATCTGCCGAAAATTTACGAAGCGAATTAGAATATCTTTTAGATAATAAAATTGAAAAAGGCGGCGAATATCAGTTAACAGATGCTTTGGAAAACATGAAACAGAAAGGTTTGCGTTTTGTTCCGGGCAAAGTTGATGAATGGATGGATTGCGGAAACAAAAACGTAACGGTTGATACCAATAACCGTATGTTGAACTTCTTGCACAATGATAATGAAAACCTTTTAGCATCAACAGCTGTTATAGAAAATTCAACTATTATTCCGCCGTGTTATATTGGCGAAAATGTAGTTCTTAAAAACGCAACGGTTGGTCCGAATGTTTCTTTGGGCGATAATTCTAAAGTTGAAAACGCTACTATTAAAAACAGTTTGATACAAACCAACGCCACCGTAAAAAATGCCGATTTAGACAATGCAATGATTGGTAATTTTGCAAGCTTTAACGGTAAGTTTACCAACATAAGTATAGGTGATTACAGTGTGTTAGAATAATCATAAAAAAATCCGTGTTCGCGGATTTTTTTGTTTCTTTATCGTTTTAATTTCAAGAATGAAACAAATTTTTATCATATTAAGTGTAGCTCTTTTTGCGGTTTCGTGTAAATCGTCAAAGAAAAATACACCTGCGCCGGAAAATCAAACCGAAAATACGGCAGAAACTATTATTGCAGAACCAAAAGCCGAAAACACTTCAAAAAAAGCAAATAAGAAAGCAATTACCGAAATTGCTACAGATCATTATGCGCTGTTTAACGATTTTAATACGTTAAGCATTACTGCCGATGTGGATTATAAAGACAAAAACTTAGATAATTCGATAAAAGCAGATATTAAAATGGAAAAAGATAAACAAATTTTAATTACGGCTCGCGTTTTCCTTTTTTCAGCTAAAGTATATTTAACTCCAGATCGAGCTAGTTTTTACGAAACATTTGGGGGAACACATTACGATGGCGATTATAAATTTATTAAAGACTTTTTAGGAACCGAAGTTACTTACCAAAACGTAGAAAATTTGTTGTTGGGTAAGGCTTTTTACGATTTAAACACCAACGATTATCAAAAAATAAAGAGCAATGAATTAGAGTTAAAACTGAATCAGTTTTTAATGCGTTTGGTTTTAGGATCGAAAAATCAGGTGGCATCTACAGAGGTAACCGAAGATAAATCGGCAGATAAATTGGTAATTCAATATCCGTCGTATCAGTCAAGCGACAACATCTATCTTCCAAAAGAAATAAAGATTCATGCCATGCGTAAAGACGATGTGCAAATAAGAATCGATTACAAAAAAGTTTCGGTAAATCAATCGGTTGATTTTAAATATAAAATCCCAAGTGGTTCCAAAGCAATAAAAATTTAGTTATTTTTGAACAAAATTCAAGCTAATGCGTCGCATTTTATCCATCATACTATTATTTTTATCGTTTAATACCTTCGCTCAACAAGATTATGCAGCAGAACAACGCAAGCTGGAAGAGCGAAAAGCAGCCATTTTAAAAGAGATTAAAGAATTTCAAACCTTGCTTAGCACCAATAAAAAGCAAGAACGCAATATTTTGGCTGAATTAAATGAGCAGAATAAAAAAATAAAACTTCAAACTGAATTAATTAACAATTCGCAAAAACAGATACGAACTTTATCTAACGATATTTACGTAAACACGCTGGCGGCAAACAAATTAAGACGCGAATTAGCTGTTTTAAAAGACGATTATGCTAAAACCATTGTAAAATCGTACAAATCTAGATCAGAACAAAACCGAATCATGTTTATTTTATCGAGCAACAACTTTTTGCAAGCCTACAAACGTATGCAGTATATTAAGCAATATGCCAAATACCGCAAGTCTCAAGGCGATGAAATTCGAGCAAAATTTGAAGAATTAGAGCGAATTTCTGCCCACATGGAAGCGCAGAAAAACAAACAGCAAATTGTTCAAAACGAACAACAAAGTCAGCGTAAAGAATTAGAGGTTGAAAAAAGCAAACAAACCGAATTAATGACGCTTGTTAAAAAAGACAGCAAAAAATATAGTTCGCAAATCAAGACTAAACAACAGGAAACTAAAAAGATCGACCAACAGATTAAAGCGATCATTAAAAAGATTATTGAGGAAGAAAATCGCAAACGCAGAGAGGAAGAAGCAAGAAGAAAACGCGAAGAGGAAGCTCGCAATGCAAAATCGGGTACTAAAACAACATCAAAACCAACGGTTACTACCACAAGTTCTGCAGGTAAATTTGATATGACGCCTGAAGAAAAAGCTTTGGCAACAAGTTTTAGCAATAACCGCGGACGTTTGCCTTGGCCGGTTGAAAAAGGATATATTTCATCACGTTACGGAACAGTAAAACATCCGGAGTACGATATTGAATACGAAAATCACGGAATTGAAATCAGCACCGAAAAAGGATCTACTGTTCGCAGTGTATTTGAAGGCGAAGTTTCTCAAATTCAGGTAATCGGAAATTCAAGAACGGTATTTATTCGTCACGGAGAATACATTACGGTGTACCAAAATCTGGCATCGGTAAGTGTATCAAAAGGACAAAAAGTATCAACCAAACAAAAAATCGGAACCGTTGGAACCAATTTTGAAGGTGCATCGGTTTTAAAATTCCTTATTACAAAAAACAGTGATTACAACAACCCGCAATCGTGGTTAAGCGCTAAATAATTATGGAAATGAAGAAACCTTTTAATTTAAAGAATTGGATCGATGAAAACAGAGGTTTGTTAAAACCACCTGTTGGCAACAAGAATATTTATACAGAATCGGGCGATTTTATTGTAATGGTTGTAGGCGGACCAAATGCCCGTAAAGATTATCACTATAACGAAACCGACGAGTTCTTTTTTCAGTTAGAAGGAAGTATTTCAGTTGCCGTTCAAACCGAAAATGGTAAAGAGGTAATGCAATTGAACGCAGGCGACGTATTTCTTTTACCAGCTAAAACACCGCATTCACCAATTAGAACAGAAGGATCGGTTGGTTTGGTTGTAGAAATAAAACGCGCAAACGCAGATGCTAAAGACGGATTGCTTTGGTTTTGTGAAAACTGCAACGAAAAACTGTACGAAGTTTATTTTCCGTTAGAAAACATCGAAACCGACTTTCTACCACACTTCAAACATTTCTACACGTCGGAAGATTTGCGTACCTGCAAAAAATGCGGAACGGTTATGGAAGCAGACGAGCGTTTTGTTGGTTAATCAACATAATTTTAGTATCTTACAAAAACTATATAAAAACAGAATATTATCATAAAAAAGCAATGAAAACAATTTTATCGCAATTAGGCTTAAACAATACAAACCTGGGTTCATCAACAGGAACACAGTGGTTTGCAAACGGATCAGAAATTTCATCATACACACCGGTAAACGGTTCGTTAATCGGTACGGTTCAAACATCATCGAATAGTGATTACGAAAAAGTACTAACTACTGCCGAAAAAGCTTTTAAAGAATGGAGATTAGTCCCAGCACCAAAACGTGGCGAAATTGTACGTCAGGTTGGTGATGCATTACGCGAAAACAAAGATGCTTTAGGTAAATTGGTTTCGTACGAAATGGGTAAAAGCTTACAAGAAGGTTTAGGTGAAGTTCAGGAAATGATCGATATCTGTGACTTCGCAGTAGGTTTATCTCGTCAGTTATACGGTTTAACAATGCACTCAGAACGACCAATGCACCGCATGTATGAGCAGTATCATCCGCTTGGAATTGTAGGAATTATTTCTGCGTTTAACTTCCCTGTGGCTGTTTGGTCTTGGAATGCTGCTTTGGCTTGGGTTTGTGGCGATGTTTGTGTTTGGAAACCAAGTTCTAAAACGCCATTATGCGCTATTGCATGTCAGAATATCATTTCAAAAGTATTCCAAAAAAATAATGTACCAGAAGGTGTTAGCTGTTTAGTAACAGGAAATGCTTCGGGCGATTTAATGAATAACGACAAACGCGTACCGCTGGTTTCTTTTACAGGATCAACTCGTATTGGTCGTCACGTATCAAAAACAGTTGCAGAACGTTTTGGTAAAACTATTTTAGAGTTGGGTGGAAACAACGCCATTATCGTATCAGAGCATTCAGATTTAAGTATGGTTTTGGTTGGTGCAGTTTTCGGAGCAGTTGGTACTGCCGGTCAACGTTGTACATCAACCCGTCGTTTAATTGTTCATGAAAGTGTGTACTATAAAACAATCGAAACATTGAAAAATGCGTACGGACAGTTGAGAATTGGCGATCCTTTAGACGCTGCAAATCACGTTGGTCCGCTTATCGATACAAAAGCTGTTGAAGATTACTTAAAAGCTATTGAAAAAGCTAAAAAAGAAGGCGGCAAAATTGTTGTTGAAGGCGGTGTTGTTGAAGGTGCTGGTTACGAAAGCGGTTGTTACGTAAAACCATGTATTATTGAAGCGAAGAACGATTTTGAAATTGTTCAGGAAGAAACGTTTGCGCCAATTTTATATGTAATTAAATACAGCACTATTGAAGAAGCTATTGATATGCAAAACGGAGTTCCTCAAGGATTATCATCTTCAATTTTCACAAATAATTTACGTGAAGCAGAATTGTTTTTATCACACGCGGGATCAGACTGTGGTATTGCAAACGTAAATATTGGTACATCGGGCGCAGAAATCGGTGGCGCTTTTGGTGGTGAAAAAGAAACAGGCGGCGGACGCGAATCGGGTTCTGATGCTTGGAAAGTGTATATGCGCCGTCAAACAAACACCATTAATTACGGTACAGAATTGCCATTGGCACAAGGAATTAACTTTAATTTATAAAATACAGCACATGAAAAATTTATTTATAGCTGCAACTATGTTGTTATCGGTACAGTTTGTATCGGCTCAATCTGCAGATTTTAAGAAAGACGCTGTTGAAGCTGTGAAGTTATCTGGTGCTACCGCTAATTTTACTGTTTATGGAGAAGCGGTAATGAGTCAGATTTCTGACGAAACTAAAAAAGCAGAGTTTAAAAAGGAATTTGATGCTACTTTACCAAGCTTATACGATAAAATGGCTGATTCTTTTGTAAAAAATTATACTCATGATGACGTAAAAAAAATGATTGAGTTTTATAAATCACCTGTAGGTCTTAAAATCCAAAAAAATGCTTCAACAATTCTTATGGATCAAGGTGCAGCTATGGAAGAATGGGGAAATAAATTACAAGGAATTATAATGAAATACATGCAATAATTTATAATAACGGGGTTGAATAAACCTCGTTTTTTGTTGTAATAATGTTAATCAATAGCGTATAAATTAAAAATAGTTGTAATTTAGATGTCTATTTTAAATAAAAAATTATGAAAAAGTTTATTTACGGCGCAATCATGATCTTTGCAGTGCAAACAGGTTTCGCCCAAACACAAGATGCTAAAACGTTTGTCAACAATACGGTGAATACTGATGCTATAAAGCAACAAATTTTGCCAATGATCGATACTGCAAAAGTAGCCGATTTTAATAAGGAGTTTGACGCATTGGTAAATGGTTTTGTAACAGATTTCTCTAAATTAGTAGATGAAAATTTTGATGCTGCCGAATTAAAAGCAGTTAATAAAAAGTTTGCCGATACTAAAGATGTTCAAGATTTAGCAACGATTCAACCTAAAGACAAAGCTGCTTTTGAGCAAAAAGCAACAACTTTAAGTAACGAAGTTAATATGACTATGCAAGGTTTGGTTATGAAATATGCAAGTGCCGAAGCTTTACAACAAGCAGAAGAATAATCAAGCATAAAAAAGATAAAGAGAGGCATTTACGCCTCTTTTTTTATGCGTATTTTTGAAAAAACATTATACAATGAATTGTCCTTGCTGTTCCAATAAACCATACGCTGAATGCTGTGAGCCTTATCATACTAAAGAAAAAAACGCACCCACTGCCGAAGCTTTGATGCGCTCGCGCTTTTCAGCATTTGCCATTCCAAACGGCGACTATTTAATGAGCACCACTTTACCTGCAAAACGTAAATTTCATACCAAAGAAGAACTTCGGGAATGGGGAGAAATCAACCAATGGATAAAGTTGGAAATCGTTAATGTTCCTACAATAAATCAGGTTGAGTTTAAGGCATATTATATTGATCAAGATCAAAAAGAACAAGTACATCATGAATTATCGGTATTTCAAAAAATGAATGATCGCTGGTATTATGTTTCGGGAACATTTCTAAACGACAATTAATGTCTTAATTTCAATTTATATTTGATATGGGAAGAAGAAACGAAACCAACCGATTGGCTCATAAGAAAAAGGTCGATCAAAAAAAGCAAAAAGCGAGCAATGCCGAGGCACTCCGAAAAGAACGATTAAAACAAATCCAGCAACAATTCAACAAGCAAAACAACCAAGATTTACAACAAGACTAACATGAAAATTCTGCATACAGCCGATTGGCATTTAGGAAAACGTTTAGACGGTTTTTCACGATTTGAAGAACAAATTGAAGTGATGAACGAAATCGTGGAAATCGCCGATTGCGAAAATGTAGATTTAATTTTGATTGCAGGCGATTTGTTCGATGCTTTTAATCCGGCAGTTGAAGCGGTTGATTTGTTCTACAAAACTTTAAAACGACTTACAAACAATGCAAAACGACCAGTGATTGCCATTGCCGGCAACCATGATTCGCCCGATCGTATCAATGCACCCGATCCGTTGGCACGTGAATGTGGAATTATTTTAATTGGTTATCCAAATGAAAAAGTCAATCTGTTTGAATTAGATCATTTTAAAATCGAAAAATCCATCGAAGGTTTTATCGAATTAAACATAAAAAATATCGATTTCCCAATCCGAATCATTCATACTGCGTACGCAAACGAAATCCGTTTAAAACAGTACTTTGGTGAAGAAAAAGAAGAGCTGTTGAATAGTGTTTTAAAAGATCAGTGGACAAAAATTGCCGATGAATTTTGTGATGATAAAGGTGTAAACTTGCTGATTTCACATTTATACATGAACAAACGCGGCGCTACCCTTTTAGAAGAACCCGAAGGCGAAAAGCCCATTAAAATTGGTACTGCTGATATGGTATATTCCGATTGTATTCCGCCGCAAATTCAATATACTGCTTTGGGTCATTTACATGCGTTTAACAACATCGGCACAACCGAAAAACCCGTTGTTTATTCGTCGTCGCCTTTGTGCTACAGCTTTAGCGAAGCCGGTCAAACCAAATATGTATCCATCATCAACGCCCAACCAAATCAAAATGTAAGTTTTTCTAAAATAAATCTTACCAAAGGAAAATCGTTGGTTCGTAAGACTTTTCAAGTGGTTGATGATGCAGTAAATTGGTTATTAACAAATTCGGATACTTTGGTAGAATTGACTATGGAAACCGATACTTTTTTAACCACCGATGAACGAAAAGAGATATTTCAGGCACATTCAGGCATTGTGCATTTAATTCCGAAAGTAAAAAATAATGGTGCAGACGAAATTTCAGCAAGAGAAATAAACCTGAATCAAAACATAAAAGATTTGTTTAAAGATTATTTCAAATCGAAAAACGCCAACCAAGAACCAAACAATGAATTGATGGATTTGTTTAATGAAGTTTTAAACGAATAACTTCATTTTTTGTCATTCTGAATGCAGTGAAACGGAATGAAGAATCTATAAATTATCTAAATGAAAACAATCGGCACACATAATTATTATGTTTACATTCTCACAAATCTGCATAAAACTGTTTTGTACACGGGCGTAACAAATGACTTAAAAGTACGGTTATATCATCACATCAATTCTGATCTAATAAATAATTCTTTTACTAAAAGATATAATTGCTTTTATTTAGTATTTTATGAAACTTATTCTGATATTAATCTTGCAATTAGTAGAGAAAAGCAAATAAAAGGTTGGAATAGAAATAAAAAGGTTGAATTGACTTCAAATTTCAATCCAACATGGAAGTTTTTAAATGATGAAATTTAGTAGAAAAACGAATAACAAAAGATTCCTCCTTCGTCGGAATGACAAAAGACCGCATTATGCTTAAAAAAACTCATTTTATTGAATCCAAAGAACTAATTTATGATCCCAATTAAACTCACAATAGAAGGTTTGTATTCGTACCAAAAAAGACAAACCATTGATTTTGAAACCCTGATAAATGCAGGTTTGTTCGGCATTTTTGGTGCGGTTGGATCGGGAAAATCATCCATTTTAGAAGCCATTACTTTTGCGTTGTACGGCGAAACCGAACGCTTAAATTCAAAGGACAAACGTGCGTACAATATGATGAATTTAAAATCGGACATGGCATTTATTGCTTTCGATTTTTATAATTACGAAGACAAAATATTTCGAGTAACTCGTGAATTTAAGCGAAATTCTAAACGTTTTGAAGATATTAAAACGCCAACGGTTGTTTTTTACGAATGGATAAATAACGATTGGATTCCGTTAAATCATAGCAATGCACAAGAACTTGTGGGCTTGAGTTATGATAATTTCAAACGAACCATCATTATTCCACAAGGTCAATTCAAAGAATTTATTGAATTAGGTGCGAAGGATCGAACCCAAATGATGAAAGAAATTTTTAAACTTCATCGGTTTGATCTCTCTGATAAAGTTTCGGTTTTAAACAGTAAAAACCTGACAGAGCTAAATCAGTTAGAAGGAAAATTGTCGGGCTACGATGAAGTTTCCGAAGAAAACATTTCACTTTTAAAAGAGAAACTTAAAGAAGAAACTACCATTCAAACCGAAAAACAAACTGTTTTTAAAGCGATAAACGAAAAATTACAACACTTAAAAAGTATAAAAATTGATTTTGAATCGTTACAAAATAAAAGAGATCAGTTTACAGAATATATTAATCAAAAACCTGCAATTGATCAGAAAAAAACGGAGTTAGAAATTTACGAGCGTGTTTACAAAACCTTTAATCAGTTGTTGGTTGACAGCAAAAAAACCGAGAGTGAAATTCAAGAAAAAACCGGTCAATTAGCAAAAGACAAAACACTTTTACAACATTCAGAAATAGAATTAAGTAAAATTGAAGCTGCTATTAACGAAGTAAAACCTTATGTTGATGATTTGCCAAACAAACGTTTGCAGGAAAACGATTTGGATTTTATTGCGAAAATAATTCAATTTACTGCTGATGTTGTGGAGTTAAAAAATAGAACTTCTAACGGCGAAATTAAAGTAAGCGAAATAGAAAAAGTTGTTAATCAATTGCAGCAAACCATAAAAGAAACTGAAAAAGAAATAAACAACCTTACTAAAAATCAAATTGAAACCACTGTTTTAATTAATGTGGGCGATTGGTTCAGCAAAAAACAACATTTTGAGAAAGATTGGAATGTGCAAGAGCAGAAAAACAATCAGTTAAAAAGCGAAATGCAGCTCATTGAAAACGAATTAATCAGGGATAAAATTAATGTTTCAACGTTTGAAAATGATGTAAAAACTTTAAACGATACTTTTTCGCAACAAAAGAAGGAATTAACTGCAAAACTGCAATCGTTTCAAGTTCAGCAAGAATTGGCTCATTTTGCACACAATTTGCATAACGGTGAAGCTTGTCCGCTTTGTGGATCGTTAGAACATCCTGAAATTTTAACGTTGAACGATGTTACTTTGCACTTAAACGAAATTCAAAACGAAATAGATTTAGTTGAAGAGAAGCAGAATAATTATGTTGATTTTGCTAATAAAATTCGACAAAAAATTCAGAAACTGTCAATTCTTCAAGAGCAGTTTTTTAAAGAGGATATTCGTTTAGAAGATTTGAAAAATCAAATGATTCAACACAATGCAGGTTTTATTTGGAGCGATTTTAATGCAGATGATTTTGCAGATTTTGAATTGAAGAGACAAGCATCGTTTGATTTAACAAAGCAAATCGAACTTAAAAATAAATTCATTTCAGAGCAAAGAGCACAATTAGAAAATCAGCAAGAAACAGCAGAAAAGTATAAAAAAGCATTAGAGAAGTTTAAGTTAGATGAAACTGAAAAACAAACGCAAATCAATCAGAATTTAAGTAATTTAAAAATTCTTGATTTCGCAGATTTTAATAATTTTTCTGTTGAAGAAATTGAACAAAAATTAAGAGATTTAAAAGCGTTTAATCATAGAATTGAAAATGATTTTAACCAATATAACCAACAGTTTAATCAGTTAAATACTCAAATTCATGTTCAAAAATCATCGATTGTATCAACTGAAAAACAATTGTTCGATCTTAATAAAAATCTGGAAGAATTAAATGATCTTTTCAACAAAAGTCTGGTCGATCAAAACATCGAAAACAAAGAAAAAGTTGTTGAAATTCTGCATTTAAACTTGAATATAGAAGTTCTCCGAAAAGAAATTGAAGAATTTACGGTTGCATACAAAACACTGAATAATCAAATTCAGGAATTAGAAGTTAAACTAAAAGACGAAATTTTCAATGAAACGGCTTATTATCAGTACGAAAAAGATTTTGAAACTGCAGAAATCGAATTAAAAAATGCAACCGAAAACGTTACCAAAACCAACGCAGAAATTACTCGTTTAACCGACGCTTTCAATCAGAAAAAAGAATTGCTGCAAACGTTAGATCAACTTAAAAAGCGAGCAGAAAACCTAAAAATCATGAGCAACTTGTTTAAAGCTGCCGGTTTTGTTCAATATGTATCGTCGATTTATTTGAAACAATTGTGCGAAAATGCGAATGTTCGTTTCCGAAAAATGACTCGAAACCAATTGAGTTTACAGGTTAACGAAGCAAACGATTTTGAAGTGATCGATTATTTAAACGAAGGCAGAACGCGCAGTGTGAAAACGCTTTCGGGCGGGCAATCGTTTCAGGTTTCGTTAAGTTTGGCACTGGCGTTGGCAGAAAGTGTGCAGACAAACAGCGTTGCCAGCAAAAACTTTTTCTTTATCGACGAAGGTTTTGGAACGCAAGATGCCGAATCGGTTAATATTGTGTTTGAAACGTTGAACAATCTGCACAAAGAAAACCGTATTGTGGGCATTATCTCGCACGTTGAAGAACTAAAAGAACGTATTCCCGTTGCTTTGCAAATCACAAAAACCGATGAAGATGGAAGTTTGATTAAAGTTGTTTAACTATTCCCACCAAACTGCTTCTTCGGCAGCTAACGCAGATTTATCTTTTCGCAAATACGCATCGTTATAGGTTTGCCAGCCTTTGTTGTTGTATTTTTCGTTAGGACTAAATTCGCCGGCTCCTAAATCAAAATCGCCCGAAACATCAGGAACGCGGAAATCTGCCCATTTGCAAATTTGGGCTTCTTTGGTTTGATAATCTGTCCAAAAACCTTGATACATGTTGTTTATGTAGCTATCGCGGAATAAATCTAAATCGTTGTAAAAAACGGCGTTGTCTTCGGTTATTTGAAACATAGCCTGATAAGTTCCTTCAAAAACTCCAGAATGGTTGCGATCTGTCGGTTCTTTAAACTCATAAACACCCGAAATTACACCTTCATATTTCGCCGATGGGTTTTCGGGTTCATTGTCTAATTCGGTAATTTTAATTTGTTTGATCGACTGAAGCTTAATGGTTCCTGTAAAACTTTCAACATTGCTGCCTACTCTCGATTTTCCTGTTACGCTATAAACATTTGGATTGGCAATATCCTTTTCAACTTTGGTTACTTTTATGTGGATTCTTCTGTAACTGTTGCCGATTGTTCCGTATGTTCTGTTCATTTCCAATCCTAAAATCACAGGCGAAAAATCATACATACCAAAATTATTCAGTTCGTTTTCGGCTGAAATATATTCGTTTTCGGGTAAAATCTGTGTAAATCTGTTTTGCGCATTTACAGCAAACTGCCAAAGTAGTACAAAACATAAAATGTAATTTTTCATATCGATCTTTTTACAAATGTAAGTGGTTTTGTTGTTTTAAACATAACTTTTTTAAAACCATAAGTTTACAACGCGGCAGTACCTTCGGTAAAATTCTGTTTAATATGAAGAGAAGCGTTGAAGTAGCGGTAATTTCAGATACACATTTGGGAACTTACGGTTGCAAAGCCAAAGAGTTGTTGAATTATTTGCGGTCGATTGATCCAAAAGTATTGATTTTAAATGGGGATTTTATCGATATCTGGCAATTTAAAAAAAGTTATTTTCCCGAAAGTCATCTCGAAATCATCAAGTACATTCTGAATTTGTCATTAACAAACTGTCAGGTAATTTATCTTACGGGAAATCATGACGAGTTTCTGCGGAAATTTTCTCCTATGACTTTTGGAAAGATTCAATTGTTAGACAAATACATTTTTGAATTAGACGGAAAGAAAACCTGGGTTTTTCATGGAGATGTTTTCGATTCATCTGTTCAACATTCAAAATGGATTGCCAAATTAGGTGGCATTGGGTATGATTATTTAATTCGTTTAAACAACCTTTCAAATTGGATTTTAAGTAAAATGGGTCGCGAGAAATATTCCTTCAGCAAAAAAATAAAGAACAACATTAAAAAAGCGGTGAAGTTTATTGGCGATTTTGAAGAAACTGCATCTGAACTGGCTATTGAAAATAAGTTCGACTATGTAATTTGCGGGCACATTCATCAACCCCAAAAAAGAGAAGTTACTACTGTAAAAGGAAGTTGTTTGTATCTAAACTCCGGTGATTGGATCGAAAATTTAACAGCTTTGGAATACAACAAAGGTTCGTGGGAAATCTATCATTACGAAAACGATTTGTTGATTGATTTAATGAATCAGATCGATCAAAAACCACAGCAAACTCCCGATCAATATAAAGAAATTGAAGTTTTTTTTAAATGAAAATTTTATACGCATTACAGGCAACAGGCAACGGACACATTGCGCGCGCCAACGTTTTAGTACCCAAGTTAAAAGAACATGCCGAAGTAGATGTATTTATTTCGGGGCAGAATTCACAATTGCCGTTTAAAGGAAACGCCGTGCAGAACAAAGGAATTTCGTTGTTCTATTCTAAAAAAGGCGGCTTGAACTACAAGAAAATCATAAAGAAAAATTCGTTTGTACAGTTTTTAAGATCGGTACAAAATGTGCCCATTCAGCAATACGATTTAATTATTAACGATTTTGAACCTGTTACGGCTTATGCTGCCAAGTATCGAAACAAAAAAATCATCGGGTTAAGTCATCAGGCAGCCGTTTTGCATGATAAAGCACCAAAACCACAGAAAGATTTTCATTTAAGCAAGCTTATTTTAAAGAAGTATGCGCCTATTCATAACTCGTTCGGGTTTCATTTTACGAAATATGATGATACTATTTTTCATCCGATTATTCGTAATTCGATCAAAAATTTAAACTGCGAAAAAGAAGATTATATTCTGGTTTATCTTCCAAGTTTTCATAACGATGAGCTTTACAAAGTACTTTCGCAAATCAAAAATATGGATTGGGTTGTGTTTTCGCCTTTCAGCAAAACATCAAAAAAACAGGGGAACTGTACTTTTTTTCCTATCGATGAGCAGTTGTTTACATCGTATCTGGCAACAACAAAAGGCGTTTTATGCGGTGCAGGTTTTGAGTTTCCTGCTGAAGTTTTGCATCTTAAAAAAATGCTTTATGTGGTTCCGATCAAAGGGCAGTTTGAACAATACTGCAATTATTTGGCATTGAAAGAACTGGGCGTAACCGGAAGCGAAGATTTAAAAGTTGATAAATTAAAAAGCTGGTTATACAGCAGCGATATTGTGGATATTTCGTTTAAAGATGAAACCGACCTGCTGATTGAAAAAGTTTTGAATACTTGATTATTTAAATAACGTCGGGTTTTAGGTACATCCCAATAATTTTTTGGCTGAAGCCTACTCTTTTTGCATTTTCAAAACGAGCTAAAGCTCGTTTCAATTCATTATTACAGCTTGTTTTTCTTTAAATACGGATAAATCTTAATATATAATTGCTCTACTTTGGTACGCGCCCAAGGGGTTTTACGCAAAAAAGTGAGCGAAGATTTTATGCTTGGATCTTTCGTAAAACAATTAATAGGAATTTCTTTACCCATTGTTTCCCAACCTTCAAAAAACTCTACCATTTCTTCGAGTATTTTTTGAAGCGTCATTCCGTGTAAAGGATTGTTGTTTGTCATAAGTAGCGTAATAAATAAAGCTGCATTGAAAATTTCACTTGTCATTCCGATGTTTCGACAGGCTCAGCACAGGCTGAAGGAGGAATCTGTCCTTATAATTGAGAGATTCTTCACTTCATTCCATTTCGTTCAGAATGACAGCTTAAAATTTAATGCAGCCTTACTTTATAAATTAATGAGTTTCAGTACCGTCGATACCATGAGCGTGTCCGTGAGACAATTCTTCTTCGGTAGCCGGACGTGTAGCCACAACTTCTACATCAAAATTTAATGTTTTACCAGCCATTGGGTGGTTTAAATCGGCAACAACGGCATTATCGTTTACTTCAACAACAACTGCACGAAACTGATTTCCCTGATCATCGGTCAACGGTAACATAGCACCAACCGGTGGCAAGCCCGATTCGCTGAACATATCTAAAGGTAATTGCGCAACAGCATTCGGATCAATTGCTCCGTAACCTTCTTCTGGTGAAATAGTGAACGATTTTTTATCGCCTGCCGTTAAACCATTCATTTCGTCTTCGAACTTAGGAATCATCATGCCTACGCCGTGTAAATAAGTTAACGGGTTTTCTGTTGTAGTTTCTTCAACAAATACTTTTTCTCCGTTTGCTTCAATTGTATGAAGTTTGTAGTTTACCGTAACTACGTGGTTGTTTTCTATTGTCATTTTTTTGTTTTTTGTGAGATAGAACTCTCGTTGATGCAAAGATATTGGTGTGAAACAACAGTCTTTGCTATTTGTTTTTATGTTTAAGTTAAGTATCAATAATTGTTCCGTTGCTTAAAAACAGGTTTTTGTAGTTTGTTTTCTATTTGTTACGCCTTAAGGTGTATAGGGTTGACATGATATTCTGTCTATTTGTCATAAGATTGTATTCCTCACACTTAATCTTGCGTTGCTCACGCTTCATCTTCTATTCCTCACGCTTCATCTTGTATTCCTCACACTTAATCTTGTATTCCTCACACTTAATCTTGTGTTCCTCACAGATGATGTTGTATTCCTTATGACTTCTTTTGTGTTCCTCACTGTTGATTTTGGGTTGCTCGGACTTCATCTTGGGTTGCTCACTGTTGATTTTGTGTTGCTTGGACTTATATTGTATTCCTCAAGACTTATTTTCTATTTCTCACGGGTAGTTTTGATTTTTTGCACGAGCAAGATGCTCGCGCTAGCTACGGGAGTATTTTATCCTTTTGAATAGCTGGGTAAAGAATGATTATTCTTTAAATGTTCATTAATGATGAATTGTGCTTGACAAGGATTACTTAAAATTTTATTTTCAAAATTTTTATCATCGAATTTTATTATATCTCCTAAACGAAACCCTTGTTTGTAATATATACTATTGGTATTTAAGAAACCTATCTCAAGTTGATTGTTTGAATTTGCTGTAAATAAAATATCATCAGAAAAAGGTGTCATTTGCCTAAATTCATTTTTTAAATAGATAGTTTTATTTTTAAAATCGAAAATTACATTTTCAAAATTCAAGAAGAAAGAATTACCTATAATATTCTTAATTGATTGATGATGAACAATATCATTTTTAATTCTAAAATCATGATGAAATATAGAATTTAAATTATACTCTGTAACTTTCTGTTCTTGAATGGTAAAAGCATTTAATGTATTATAAATATATGTATTTTTAACTTTGTTTAGTAATGTACTATCATTACAGCTAATTCCATTACTACTAGCAGTATCAATTAAAAATTCAAGTTCTACATTATTTATCTAAGATTCACAAAATAATCGTCAACTAACATGTTGTAAGTTAAATTTAATTTATTGAATTGATCAATATTTTGTGGCAATTCCTCTAAAATTTCAAACCTGCTCTCCTTATTATCAAACGAAATTATATAATTTTTTAAAAATTGATTCCCAAATAAAATATCGAAATTCCAACAAGACTTATCACTTAGTTCTTTTTCATTCATCAAAATTTGCCCCTTAATTTTTTTATCTTTAAAACCGCTTATAGCATTTTTAATTTTAACAGTTTTAATGAATTTCATTTTAGCAGATATATTACTAACAAGTTGATAACCTGTAACTTTATAATTTAACTTACCTCTATCGAATATATTTGTTTTTTTTGATGCGCTATCAAAACCATATACAACACCTGATAAAGAGTCTTTTATGGAGTATATATTATGGTTTAATTCAAATTTAGATTGAGCATTTGTATTAAAACAAAAAAGTAAGATGATGTATATTATTCCCTGATTCATTAATAAAGTATATTAATCATTTATAATAAAAACCGCTTAACTTTTCACTTCGTCAGGCTCAGTGATCGTTAAACGGTTTCTAATATCTAAAATCTAGTGTCTAACTTCTAACAAACTACAACGGAATGTTTCCGTGTTTGCGGTTTGGCGTTGCTACTTCTTTATTTTCAAGCATTTTAAATGCTTTGATTAATTTGCGGCGGGTATCTTGTGGGAAAATAACTTCATCGATAAAGCCACGTTGTGCTGCTCGGTACGGGTTCGCAAATTTTTCGGCATATTCTGCTTCTTTCTCTGCTAATTTGGCTGCTGGATCTGCTGCTTCGGCAATTTCGCGTTTAAAGATAATTTCCGATGCTCCTTTTGCTCCCATCACGGCAATTTCTGCTCCTGGCCATGCAAAGTTCATATCGGCACCAATGTGTTTAGAGTTCATTACGTCGTACGCACCACCATAGGCTTTACGTGTAATTACGGTAACTTTTGGCACGGTAGCTTCAGACAACGCGTACAATAATTTTGCACCGTGAACAATGATTCCGTTCCATTCCTGATCGGTCCCCGGTAAAAATCCAGGTACATCAACCAACACCAATAAAGGAATGTTGAAAGCATCGCAAAAACGAACAAATCGAGCTGATTTTATTGAGGAATTCACATCTAAACATCCTGCCAAAAACATTGGGTTGTTTGCTACAATACCAACCGATTTTCCGCCGATACGTGCAAATCCTACAATAATATTTTCGGCATAGTTTTTATGAATTTCGTAGAAAGAATCTTCGTCGATCACATTATTGATTACATCGTGCATATCGTAAGGCTTGTTGGCATTATCTGGCACAATATTGTTTAACTGCTCGCGGATTTCATCACCAAACTCAAAAGGTAAATCCTCAACAACTTCTTGATTATTTTGTGGAATGTAACTTAACAAACGTTTTACATCTTCTAAACACTCAATATCGTTTGCAGATGTTGTATGTGCAACTCCCGATTTTGTTGAATGCGTCGATGCTCCACCCAGTTCTTCTGCCGAAACGGTTTCATTAGTAACCGTTTTAACAACGTTTGGACCGGTAACGAACATGTACGAAGATCCTTCAACCATCATGGTAAAATCGGTCATTGCTGGCGAATAAACTGCTCCACCTGCACATGGTCCCATAATTGCTGAAATCTGTGGAATAACGCCTGATGCCTGAACATTTCTAAAGAAAATATCGGCATAACCGCCTAACGAACGCACACCTTCTTGAATACGCGCGCCACCCGAATCGTTCAAGCCGATCATTGGAGCACCTACTTTCAATGCCATATCCATTACTTTACAGATTTTTTCAGCATGCGTTTCAGATAAAGCTCCACCAAAAACCGTAAAATCCTGCGCAAAAGCATACACTAAACGTCCGTTTACTGTTCCGTAGCCTGTAATTACTCCATCGCCTAAATAATGTTCTTTATCCAGGCCGAAATCTTTGGTACGGTGTGTTACAAACGCTCCGATTTCTTCGAACGATCCTTCATCGAAAAAATATTCGATACGCTCACGAGCCGTTAATTTCTTTTTAGCGTGCTGTGCTGCAATACGCTTTTCGCCACCGCCTAATTGGGCTTCGGCTAATTTTTTATTTAAAATATCGAATTTTGTATTTGATTCCATTCTCTTTCTTTTATTTAGCTTTTAGTTCTTAGTTTTTAGTTATAAGCTTTAAAACTTTGAACTTTAAACCTTAAACTTTTAAACTATAGCTTCGTTGGTACGCGTAAAACTTTTTGATCTGCAAAATATTGTTTCAAAGCTATTAAAGCTGCAACTTCGGCTTCTTTTGCCTGACTTTCTTTAATGATATCGGCACTGTAAAATTTCTTAACGAAATTGGTATCGAAATCGCCCGAAACAAACGCATCATGCTTAAACACAAACGTTCCAAATGGCAATGTTGTACTCACACCTTCGATCTTATAATCTTGAATTGCCTTTAACATCAACTCAATTGCTTCGTTACGGTCTTTACCATACGTGATCAGTTTAGAAAGCATTGGATCGTAATAAATAGGCACATCCATACCTTGTTCAAAACCGTTATCAACACGAACACCTTCGCCTTCCGGCAAAATATAAGTCGATAAATTCCCCACCGATGGTAAGAAATCATTCAAAGGATCTTCGGCATACACACGTAATTCCAACGCATGACCTTTTATTTTTAAATCTTCTTGTTTGATAGGAAGTACTTCGCCACGAGCCACACGAATCTGCATTTCTACTAAATCGATTCCTGTTATCAATTCCGTTACCGGATGTTCTACCTGCAAACGCGTATTCATTTCTAAAAAGTAGAAATTCTTGTTTTCATCTAACAAAAACTCAACCGTTCCTGCACCAACATAATCACAAGATTTTGCCACTTTTACAGCAGCTTCGCCCATTGCCTGACGAATTTCGGGAGTTAAAACAGCAGAAGGAGCTTCTTCTACCACTTTTTGGTGACGACGCTGAACCGAACATTCACGTTCAAACAAATAAACCACGTTTCCATGAGTATCTGCCATTACTTGAATTTCGATATGGCGCGGAGATCCTACATATTTTTCAATAAAAACAGATCCGTCACCAAAAGCTGAAGTTGCCTCGGAAATAGCGCGCTGCATTTGCGATTCAAAATCTTCTTCCTTCTCTACCACACGCATTCCTTTTCCTCCACCACCGGCAGATGCTTTGATTAAAATAGGAAAACCTACTTCTTTCGCTACTTTCTTGGCTTCGTCGATATCGGTAATTGCATGATCCAACCCAGGAACCATAGGAATATCGTAGGCTTTTACGGTATCTTTGGCTGCCAATTTATCGCCCATTACTTCAATAGCATGCGATTTTGGACCGATAAACGTAATTCCATTTTTCTCTGCCATTTCGGCAAATTTTGAGTTTTCTGATAAAAATCCGTAACCCGGATGAATACCGTCAACACCTAATTCTTTACATACTTCTATGATTTTATCGCCTAAAAGATATGATTGGTTTGATGGTGCTTCGCCAATACAAACAGCCTCGTCGGCAAATTTTACGTGAGGCGACTGGCGATCGGCAACAGAATAAACGGCAACGGTTTTAATTCCCATTTTTTTTGCCGTTTTCATTACGCGCAGTGCAATTTCACCACGGTTTGCAACTAATATTTTTTTCATTATGATTTTCTACAAATTAAATGATTCAAAGATTGAATGATTAAAAATTATCTATTCGTTCGACTTTTCTCTTTAAGACAAGACTAAATCTAATCTGTTGTCAAGCTGAACTTGATTAACTTCGTTCTGTTCGCAAGCTCGAGTCAGCTTCTCATTAAATATATTCAAATAATCTTTTGAGATTCCAAAACAAGTTCGGAATGACAACCTTTACGCTTAAAACGATCTTTTTATTCTTGGATCTTTTTTCTATTTTTATTCAAATTCAATTAATAACTGACCTTTTTCAACTGCCTGACCTTTTGTAACCGCGATAGATTTAATGATTCCGGCACGTGGAGAATCAAAACTGTTTTCCATTTTCATGGCTTCTAAAATCAACAGGTTATCGCCTTCGTTCACTTCTTGCCCAACGGTAACGTTAATTTCTAAAATCAGTCCCGGCATTGGTGCTTTAATAGCATTTACCACTTTTGCTTTACCAACTTCAAAGCCCATTTCTTTAATCAACTGGTCCAAATGGTTGGCAATGCTTACCACGTATTCGTTGTTATTTACAACTACCGTATATGTTTTGTTGATAAAACCGGTGTTCACAACTTTGGCGTGATACGAAGTATTGTTGTGTAACACATGAAAGTTTTCTTGATCTAAACTCACCGCATCGGCAGCAAGCATTTGCTCTTCTGTAACATCAAAGTTATATTCTTTATTTACAGAAACTTTAAGTGCGTTGTTCATTGTATTATTTTGTTTCTAAAAGGGTAAAGTTATTTAAAAAAACGCAATTATTTAATTAAAAACGGTGTTTAATGCATTAATTAAACGATTCTTACGATATTTAAAAAAAATAATAAAATGAATAAATATTCGGTGGTTTTTATGCCCGATTTACAAACTATTGAAGCTATAAAGCAAATGAAATTGCTTTTGGCACAGCACATTGGCTGGTTTAACAGTAAAAATTCGTTGGCACATTTTACTATTTTTGAATTTTTTGAAGATGAAAATCAGGAAGATAAATTTTGTTTGCAGTTAGATAGAATTGCTTCTGAAATTCATCCTTATAAGATGCAATGTGATGCATTTGACTGGTTTGATAACGGCGCTTTCTATATTAAACCGAATACAATTTCCTCTACCAAAATGTCAGAATTAATGAAACTGGTTTTAAGGGAATCTACACAAATTAAAAAGAGCATTACCAATACAAATCCGCATTTATCAATAGCAAGACGGTTATCGCCAGAAAAATTAGAAATTGCTCAAAATTTGTTTAAAACCATTGATTTAAGATTTGATGTTACCAACATAATGCTAAGAAAATTCGATGAAAGCCAGAAACAGTTCACTATTTATAAAGAATTTCCGTTACTTGGAAAACCCAAAGAAATACAGGGAAGTTTGTTTTAAGTTATTTTGTTATTTTTGCCGAAACATAACTTATGAAACAAATTATTACCGATTTCTTTTCTTTTATCAAAAAACCAAAAGACTTACAATACTCCGGAAACGATAAAACTTATAAATGGAAAGTGTTTTTTACGCTTATTGGCTTTAATTTACTTTTTACGATTATTTACATGGGTGCATTTACTTTGCTTGAAAAATTCTATCCATTAAATCATAAATTAGACGATTTAGATTATAGCCCTATAGTTACAATTCTATTAATAGCCTTACTTGTACCGTTTATAGAAGAAGTTTTTTTCAGGTTAATATTACGCAGAAAAGGAATTTTAAAGAGCATATTTACATTAGAAAAATGGAATAAATATTTTTTCGTTTTGGTATATATTTCCACAATATCATTCGCGTTTAATACATATTACCAATTATAAATTCGATAGTTATTTTTTCCTTTTACTAGCTCCTATTTTAACACTCTCTCAATTTGTATCCGGGTTTATAATGACATTTTTACGTGTACGTTTTAATTTTTGGATTGGATTTGCTTTTCATGCACTTTGGAATTTTTCAGCTATCATGGTAAGTGATCCAGAAATATTTAAAATCCAAAATCAATTGGAAAACGAAGTAAATATAAAAACCCAACATTTTGAGTTGACTGTGAGTAAACAAAATTTTAAATTCAATCAAGATAAATCTATTGTTTATATAGCAAATTTAGACACAATTTATCAATTAGAAAGCAATGGTTTTTCTGGTAAGGATATTTTAGAAGCTTTAGCTGTTTCCACAAACGATTATTCCCTTTTGATTGACAAGTTCGATATTAAGTTTAATTCTGAAAAAGGAATACCAACAGATTCTTTACTTCATATTTTACAAAAAGAAAAAATTCTGAAAAAGAAAGCGAAAACTAATTAGTTTTCGCTTTTGTTTTACAGATAATTATTATCAACTCTGACAAAGTTTAAAACTTTGTCAGAGTTTTTTTATCATTGTTTGTTTTTTAAGTAATGCTTCAACAAAAAAGCAGTTGAACAATCGTGTTTTTTTATTTCGTTTGCCTGCAATTCACTTTTAATGTTGTTTGCCAAAACCTTCCCGTACTCCACACCAAACTGGTCAAAACTGTAAATGTTCCAAATATAGCCTTGCACAAACGTTTTATGCTCGTATAACGCCAGCAAACTTCCTAACGATTCAGGCGTTAACTTGTCAATCAAGATAGTGTTTGATGGTCGGTTTCCTTTAAATTCTTTATAAACCGCATTTTTATCATTGCTGTCTTCTGTATGATAATTTCCTTCCTTGCCATTCATTAATGCTTCGGTCTGTGCGAAAAAATTAGCCATTAACAAATCGTGCAGATCACTTGAGTAAAAAGGCTTTATGAATCCAATAAAATCGGTCGGAATAATCTTTGTTCCCTGATGAAACAACTGAAAAAACGCGTGTTGCGAGTTCGTTCCAACTTCACCCCAAACAATGGTTCCGGTTTCGTAATTCACCGGATTTCCGCTTCTATCAACACTTTTTCCGTTACTTTCCATAATAACCTGTTGCAAATAAGCCGGCAACATTTTTAATTTATCAACATACGGCACAACCGCTTCGGTTTCAAAACAAAAAAAATTGTTGTACCAAATAGAAAGCAACGCCAAAATAACCGGAATGTTTTCTTTAAAAGGCGTGTTCGCAAAATGCTGATCCATTTTATTGGCGCCATTTAGCAACTTTTCAAAATTAGCATACCCAACAGATAACGCCGTACTTAAGCCCACGGCACTCCATAAAGAATAGCGTCCGCCGACGTAATCCCACATAGGGAAAATATTTTGCGCTTCAATACCGTACTTTACCGCTTCGGGAATGTTTGACGAAACCGCAACAATATGATCTTGCGTTTTTAAACCGTTTTGCAACAACCAGTTTTTAAAAATATCAGCATTACTAATAGTTTCCAGCGTTGTAAACGATTTTGAAACCATTACCACCAACGTAGTTTCTGCTTGTAGCTTGGTTTTTAAACATTCAATAGTATCATTGTCGATATTTGATACGTAGTGAACATTTAAATGGTTTTTATAATCAGCCAAGGCTTCAGTAACCAGTTTCGGACCTAAATCTGATCCGCCGATTCCGATATTAATCACATCTGTAAACGCTTTTCCGGTTGATCCTTTTAAATCGCCCGAAATAACACTTTCTGAAAACTGTTGAATTTGTTTTAAAGCCGCAGCAACTTCTTCGGTTTGATTTTTCGGTTCTTTTCTTAAATCGGTATGAAGTACTTTTCTGCCTTCGGTTTCATTAATTGTTTCTCCACTTAAAAGCGCATTGATTCCTGCTTTCAAATCAACATCTTCTGCCAGTTGAACCAACAGGTCAATTGTTTTATTGGTAATTCTGTTTTTGGAAAAATCGACTAAAAAATCGTTCCAAGCAATATTAAAATCATTAACACGCGCTGGATTTTCGTTAAAAAGCTCTTGCATCTTTACAAACTGAACTTCGTAAAAATGTTCACGCAACTTTTGCCACGCTTGTGTTTCTGTAGGATTTTTCTTTGGTAATGACATTAATTTTCAAATTTTTCTTGAAGTTTATCTTCTATAGCTTTTTTTACTGGTTTTATCTGGGTTAGATAATTGGCAATATCTTTATTATCCATTGCCAGCGATGTTGGTAATTTTTGTTTTAAAGGATCTACCTGAACGCCGTTTTTCCAAAATCGGTAACAAACATGTGGCCCTGTAGCCAAACCTGTACTACCCACTTTACCAATTACCTGCCCTTGTGTTACGCTTTGCCCACGGCGAACCAATATTTTAGACATGTGCAGATACTGCGTTGTGTACATGCTGTTGTGCTTTACTTTTACATAATTACCGTTACCCGATGTTCTTCCGGTTTCTACAACAACACCCGATGCGGTTGTCATAATAGGCGTTCCGTGCGGTGCTGCATAATCGGTTCCGTTATGTGCTTTAAAGCGTTTTTGAACGGGATGAAATCTGTTTTTAGAAAACTTAGATGTTATGGTAAAATACTTTAAAGGCGATTTTAAAAACATGGTACGCATTTGCTTACCGGTTTCATCAAAAAACTGTGCTTCTTTTTCACCTTCTTGTTTATACGGAAAACCATAAACATCTTTACCATTGTAATTGAAATATGCTCCTAAAATTTCTTCGGTCCCAACATAAATAGAATCGTTGATGAACTTTTCCTTTACAGAAAGTGCAAATTTATCACCACTTTTAAATTTAAAGAAATCGACAGTCCAAGCGAAACGTTTTGCCAAACCTGCTGCTAAACCCGGATCTAACCCTTCTTTTTGGATCGATGCCGATAAAGATCCGTCAATTTCGCCAGCGATTGTTTTTATTTTGTAAGATACCGGATAGTTTACGGTATAAGCATGAATAGAATCGCGAAAATCGATCACTTGAAAACCCATTTTATCGGGTTCGTAAATTAAAATTTCTAATTTAGGAATGGTTTCTTTCGATTTTAACAATGTAAATGTTTTACCTGCTTTAATCTTTCGAACATCGAACGAATCTTTTACTTTGCCAACTATGTCGTGAATTTCTGTTGCATCGTAATTATGGCGTGCCAAAATCAAACTTAAATTATCTCCGCGCTCAACGGTATCACGCTCTACATGATATTCGTTCAAAGAAAAACCATAGGCAAATTCCGGTTTAACTTCTTCTTTGTCTTTTACGGCTACTTCGGCAAATTCAGGTTCTGACTCCTTTTTATTGCACGCAAAAAGTATCGAAAAAACTGTTAGAGATAATATGAGCTGAAAAAACTTCATTACAAAGCGTCTTTTCCCCAATTTGCTAATTCTTCTTCGCTCCACAATTCCGGGAAGAAAATTCTGCGCTGGTATTGCGGCAACATGTATTTTTTCCAATCACTTCCGCCAGTTGCTTCTTGTGGACCTGCCTCACTTTCGATGTATTTTTTTGCCGCTTTAAAATGCCCCATAACCCATGTAATGTTCACGGTTTTATCGTAATGACGCATTGCCGCACGCAAATCTTCGTTCTGCTGATCTTCTATTGGAAGCTGTTTGAACTTTTGCCAAAGGTTTGCTGTGTTGTATTTCTGCATAAAATCAATGAATTCTTTTTTGTATTTCTTTTCGAATTCATTAATTAAATACGATTTTTTTCCTGTTTTGTAATCTTTACCCGCAGCCTGCCAATACATGTGTTCAAAAGCATGCTCGTAAGGTGTATTTCTGTCGATTGTTTCGCGGTAACGAGCATCGATCAAATTAATTAGATCAGTTGATGCAAATTCTATCAATCTGTATTGTGCACTTTGAAAACCACTTGCCGGTGTTAAGGTGTTGCGGAATTTAAGGTATTGTTCTGTTTCCATTCCATCGCCCATAATGGTGAACGATGTTGTTAACATATCAAAATAACGAGAAATTCTTCCTAAACGTTCGGTAAAAAATTTGGTTGTTAAATTTTCTGCGAAGCAAACCTGTTCCATTTCCCACAAGATCATTTTAAACAACAATTCGTTTACCTGATGATACATGATAAAAACCATTTCATCTGGCAGGATTGAACGTTGGATCTGTAAATTTAGCAATGCATCGGTTTGTATGTAATCCCAATAAGTGATTGGTTTTTGCCATAACATTCCTTCTAAATGCGTGTCTAATTTTTGATCTATTTTTGTGAATTTATCCTGTAAGGCTTCTATTTTTTGTTTGCGTTCGTTTGAAATTTCCATTATTTTACGACTTTCAAAGTAGTTTTTAAATTTTTATATTGAATTAACTCTGCCTTTAAAGAACCAACCAGTAAACTTGCCTGAATTTTCAACGGAACCTTGTTCTCATCGTTTGAAACCCAAAGAGTTAAACTTTCTTCTTCTTTAAAAACACGTCCCGACATTACATACGGACGGAACTTCATGCTGTTAATCGTACCAAATTTAGTTTTAATTTTCTCATAACCCATAAATTTTAGTTTAAATTTAAAGATTTCGTCATCAAAAAACATATCAATCTGTATGGTTTCGCCCGCCTTAATATTATCTAATTTATCGTGATTACGCAGATAATAAAACGACGAAATAACATCTTGGATTTTTGAATTTACGTTGTACGTTTTTTCTGTTTTTGCTTTGTAATCTTTCAGTAAAACAGTGTTGGTTGTATAATTTATAAAACCCTCTTGGTTTTTGGTGTATCCGCCTTCGTTAATTTTGCGAATGAAACGATATGGTTGCCCGGTTGTTTTATCGAAATAACTTTGATAATCGTCTTTTACCTTAAAAAAAGTTTTCGATAAACCTGTTGTATGTCCGTCGCCTTTTGCATGATATACGCTTTTGCCGTTATAGGTTGTTTCTTTTAATTCTAACGTAGCAATACCGGCATTTATAAAACCGTATGAAACCTGAAATTTAAAATATTCGCCTGCTTTAAAAGCCGATGATTGTCCGTAACCAAGCATCGTTATAAAGAGAACCACAAAAGTTAAAAATGTATTTTTCATATTAATTCAATTTTTTTACGAAAGATACAAAACAATATCTATTCCAAAGTTATTAAAAAACAAAAAAACCCAGTTGTTACCAACTGAGTTTTTATGCTATTAACCAACCAAAAAACTATAAATTATGAAAAATTTATTACAATTACCAAGGCTTTTAACCACCTTGATTTTGTGAGTGCAAAGGTAGGTTTTTAATTTATATGTAAAAATACTATTTTGTATTTAACACAACTTTAACTAATTGTGCTTAAAAAGCACATTATTAAAGTGTTCCACGTTTTTCTTGTTCTCTTTCAATTGATTCAAATAACGCTTTAAAGTTACCTGCACCAAATCCGCGAGCTCCCATACGCTGAATTACTTCAAAGAATAATGTTGGACGATCTTCTACCGGTTTAGTAAAGATTTGTAACAAGTATCCTTCTTCATCGGCATCGATCATGATTCCTAATTTTTGTAATTCTTTGATATCTTCTTTGAATTTATCCATGTGGTCTTTTAAACGTTCTGGAATGGCATCGTAATAAGCTTGTGGTGGGATCGATAAAAATTCAACCCCGCGTGCTTTCATTTCAGAAACCGTTTTAATGATATCATCAGTTGCAACCGCAATATGTTGAACACCCGGACCTTCGTAGAAATCTAAATATTCTTCGATCTGCGAACGTTTTTTACCTTCAGCCGGCTCGTTGATCGGGAATTTGATTCTTCCGTTTCCGTTAGCCATTACTTTAGACATTAATGCCGAATATTCAGTCGTAATCTGTTTATCATCGAATGACAAGAAGTTTACGAAACCTAAAATATCTTCGAACCATTTAACCCAAACGTTCATTTGGTTCCAACCTACGTTACCAACCATGTGGTCGATAAATTTTAAACCAACCGGAGCCGGGTTATAATCGCTTTCCCACTTAACGTACCCAGGTAAAAACAAACCATTGTAGTTTCTACGCTCTGTAAACATAAAAACTGTTTCACCGTAAGCAAAAATTCCTGCTTGGATAATTTCACCATTCTCGTCTGAAGTTACTGTTGGCTCCATAAACGATACCGCGCCACGTTTTGTAGTTTCTTCGTAAGCCGAACGAGCATCTTCTACCCATAAAGCAACAACTTTAACTCCGTCACCATGTTTTTTAACGTGCTCGCCAATTGCAGAATCAGAATTTAAAGCCGTTGTAAGAATAATGCGTATTTTATCTTGTTTGATAACGTACGACGCTCTGTCACGGACACCTGTTTCTAAACCAGCATAAGCTTCGGACTGAAAACCGAATGCCGTTTTGTAAAAATGTGCCGCTTGTTTTGCGTTTCCTACATAAAATTCAACATAATCTGTACCTAAAATTGGTAAGAAATCTTGTGCTCCTTCAAATATTTTTTCTAATCCGTACTCAACAGATTTTAATTCGTTTGACATAATATATTATTGTTAATTTTAATTAGCGAGTTAGTAACCTATGTAATTAGCTAATTCGCACATTATTTAGTTTATTTTTAATCTAACCAAGACTGGTAATATTGTTCATCGGCTATTTTCATAGCTTCTTCGGTAACCATTAACGGCTTAAAAGTATCAACCATAACGGCTAATTCTTGGGTATCTACTTTACCTAAGCTTCGTTCCATTGCGCCCGGATGTGGTCCGTGTGGAATTCCTGCCGGATGTAACGAAATATGACCGGCTTCGATATCGTTACGGCTCATGAAATCACCATCTACATAATACAACACTTCATCAGAATCGATATTACTGTGGTTGTATGGAGCCGGAACAGATTCCGGATGATAATCGTACAAACGTGGAACGAATGAACACACTACAAACGCATCGGTTTCAAAAGTTTGATGCACCGGTGGCGGCTGGTGAATACGTCCTGTAATCGGCTCGAAATCGTGGATGGAGAATGCATACGGAAAGTTGTATCCATCATAACCCACAACATCAAACGGATGCGAAGCGTAAATCATATCGAAAATTTCGTCTTGCTTGCGTACTTTAATTAAGAACTCGCCTTTTTCATCGTAGGTTTCCAATTCTTCTGGTCGGCGGATATCGCGCTCGCAAAATGGCGAATGCTCTAACAGCTGACCAAACCAGTTGCGGTAACGTTTTGGCGTATAAATAGGTCGGCGTGATTCTACAATAAACAAACGGTTATCGTCTGTATCAAAATCAATTTTATAAATAATTCCGCGTGGAATCAATAAATAATCGCCATATTTAAAATCTAAATTTCCTAAAAATGTGCGTAATTTACCTGTACCTCTGTGAATAAAGATTAATTCATCGGCATCGGTATTTTTATAGAAGTAATCTTGGGTTTTACCCGAAGGTGCAGCCAATGTAATGGTTACATCGCTGTTGGTTAAAACCGCTTTACGGCTTTCTAAAAAATCTTCTGTTTTTGGTACTTGAAAACCGCGTAATCGATACGATTGTATGTTGTTTGCACGTGCTATTTTTGGAGCAACGCTGTAAGAACCTTTAATTTCTTTTACTTGTGTTGGACGGTGTTCATGATACATATTTGTTGACATACCATCGAAACCAACCGTACCAAACAACTGCTCGTAATAAAAACCGCCGTTTGGCTTACGAAACTGTATGTGGCGCTTATGTGGAATTTTTCCTAATTTATGATATAAAGGCATATTTGTTAGTTTTTAATTAATAATAAAAGCATAGCACAGCCTTCTTCATTCGGGATTCCGCTTAATGAAGTATTTTAGTTTTGATAATAATCCTTGCCATGTTTTCATACCTAACAAATATAAAAACTATTTTTTTGTGATTATTAATTTTAACCAAAAATAATGATACATTCACTTGTTGAGTGTTTATAAAAGTACAATTTATTGTAAGAATATTGAATAATACGCTGAAATTGAAAATCAAAAAATGAATATCAGATTAGTAATATCAAAAGAACCGTTACTTTTATAACTGCTGTTCCTGATAAGGAGGTAATACAATTGTTATTTTTTAATCTTAAAAAAGATAGACAAGAATACACTTACATATAAATTAGAAAATCTTAATGATGTTGTTGAAAAACTTCAAACAACACCTGTAGATTTATTGATGTTAGATGTTACTTTTCCCGACGGAAATTCGCTTGCCGTTATTCCAACAATCAAAAAAATACAACCTAATTTAAAGATATTGATCTTCTCTGGTCACGACGAAGATATTTATGCCATGCGCTATCTGCAAGCAGGTGTTAACGGCTATTTGCATAAGTTAAGTACCGAAGACGAAATTAAAGCCGCAATAAGTGATGTAATAACTTTTGGCAGATATTTCAGTAGAAATATTCAAGAAAAAATAACGAATAATTATATTTTTAAAAAACCACAAAACCCTTTAGAACAGCTGTCTAACCGTGAATTAGAAATTTCCCGCTTAATGGTAGAAGGTTATGGAAACATAGAAATATGTGCCGCATTAGATTTGCAAAAATCAACCGTAAGCACCTATAAAAACCGTATTTTCGAAAAATTACAAATAGAACACATATCAGAATTAATACATCTGTTCAATTTGTATAAAGAAGTTTAAAACTTAAACATTTCTCAAAACCGTCGCTAATCAGCGACGGTTTTTTATTATATCAACAATAAATTTTAGAATGTAGAACTAATTCTACAAAGTTACCGAATCAATACTACAAACAGCTGATTTCATGTGAACTAATTTTGTTAACAATTATATAAAGAAATAACTGTCCTAATAAAAAAGTTAAAATTATTGTTGTAATTATGAAGAAAAATCTACTTCCATTAGCATTATTGTTGGTTGGTACAACAGCCTACTCGCAGGTGGGTATCGGCACACTAACACCAAACAAATCATCGCAACTTGATGTTGTTTCTACAAACAAAGGTATTTTAATTCCTCGTGTGGCTTTAGAAAACTCTGTTGATGCAACAACTATTACAGCTGGCAACGTTAACAGCCTGTTAGTTTTTAACACAAATACTAAAAACGATATCACTCCGGGTTATTATTATTGGTTTGATAATAAATGGATGCGTGTTGTAAATGATGCAGACGTTATTGCATTAGATAAAAATACTACCAATACTTCTTTAACCATGGTAAATGGTGAATTGGTATTGACAGATAGCGATGGAAACATTGTTTCAATTCCACTTTCACAGATTAACATTGTTACCACATTAGTAAACAACAACAACGGAACATACACGTACACAAGTGAAGACGGCACGGTAACGGTAGTTGATGTACCGCAATCGGTAGTAAACCAATTCGAGAACATCGTAAACTCGGGACCTGTAACGATCAATGGTAATACCTATAATACGATCGAAGAGTACATCGAAGACATCGTAAAACAAAACGAAACGGTAACCACACTGGTAAACAACAACAACGGAACGTACACTTATACAAGTGAAGACGGCACAGTAACGGTTGTGGATGTACCGCAATCGGTAGTAAACCAATTCGAGAACATCGTAAACTCGGGACCAGTAACCATCAATGGAAACACTTACACAACGATTGAACAGTACATTGAAGAAATCGTAAAACAAAACGAAACGGTAACCACACTGGTAAACAACAACAACGGCACATACACTTATACAAGTGAAGACGGAACGGTAACGGTTGTTGATGTACCGCAATCGGTAGTAAACCAATTCGAAGACATTGTAAACTCGGGACCGGTAACCATAAACGGAAACACTTACAATACCATTGAAGAGTACATTGAAGATATCGTAAAACAAAACGAAACGGTAACCACGCTGGTAAACAACAACAACGGAACATACACTTATACAAGTGAAGACGGAACGATAACAGTTGTTGATGTACCAGCGGATATTGTAAATCAATTTAATGATATTGTAAACTCAGGTCCGGTTGTAGTAAACGGAAACACTTACAATACTATTGAAGAATACATCGAGAATATCGTAAAAGCAAACGAAACGGTAACCACACTGGTAAACAACAACAACGGAACGTACACTTATACAAGTGAAGACGGTACGGTAACGGTTGTGGATGTACCAGCAGATATTGTAAATCAATTTAATGATATTGTAAACTCAGGTCCGGTTGTAGTAAACGGAAACACCTATAATACGATCGAAGAGTACATCGAAGACATCGTAAAACAAAACGAAACGGTAACCACGCTGGTAAACAACAACAACGGCACGTACACTTACACCAGTGAAGACGGCACAGTAACGGTAGTTGATGTACCGCAATCGGTAGTAAACCAATTGGAGAACATCGTAAACTCGGGACCTGTAACGATCAATGGAAACACTTACACAACGATTGAACAGTACATCGAAGACATCGTAAAACAAAACGAAACGGTAACCACGCTGGTAAACAACAACAACGGCACATACACTTATACAAGTGAAGACGGAACGGTAACGGTTGTTGATGTACCTGAAGTATTAGCAGAAAGCGGAGTTGAAATTCATGATGAGAAAGTTAAGTTAGGAGGAGATTTAACACGTTCAACAGTAATAACTCAAAATGGGAATTCTTTAACAATTGCTACGGGTGGTGAAGATTTGGTTATTTCAGGTTTAGAAAAAACAAAAGTTCAAGCTACCGTAAATTCCGGAACGGGTGTAACGGATCATTTATTGGCAGTAGGAGCCGATAATGTAGTTAAAGCATTAAAAGCATCAATGCCTAAATTCTTCTACATGCCGTCTATCATTGTACCAACAAGTGAAGAGCAGTTAACAGCAACAGGTTCTGGACAATTAGCAGGCGATACGTTTAACGATGCTACAAAACAAGGAACTATAAGCTTGTACGGACGCTACAACGCGCAATTTGGAAGCCCTATGGAATCTAATGCAGCAGCTACCACTACTTTACCAGTGTTGCCTGCAGCTGAATTAGATTATCATATTACATGGTACGATATCAACGTATTCTCTTCGGTAACTGTTAGTGATGCAGGGGTTATGACCTATACAGTAGCACCAGGAGCAGATGTAACAATAGGTTCGTTCATGAACATTGTATTTGCAGTTCGCGAAAATTAGTCAAGAAAAGCATCTTTCTAAAATTAAGAAAGATGCTTAAATCAGACACTTTCAGAAAAGCATACCTATTATTTACATACAAATATTAATCTTTTTCCAAATAATCAATACGAATTTATTACCTATTGATACAATGATGCGATCTATCATGAAAATTATTGTAAGGGAAAAATAAAAACGATGTATTATGAAGATATACAAAACAATTATATTTTGGGCAATACTATTCATGTCCACATTCTTATATTCCCAATCAGTTTCAGTTAGTCATGTAGATGCCAACTGTCCGGGACAGGGAAGTGCAACTGTGACAACCACAAGTGTTACCAATCCTTTTTTTCAGCTGAAAGATTCTGCAGGAACAAACATTGGAAGCGGTAATACACATGGTAGTTTTATAGCTTTAGATGCGGGTACTTATCAGGTGTTGGTAACTGGGGAAGGCGGGTTTAGTCATACGTCAACCTTTACTATATTAAACAATTACAACCCAATTCCTACACCTACAATTTCTATAAATGGTTTGTGTGACAATACCTTTACTCTTGGTGGAACATTGTCTTTAACTATGCCTTCGGTTCCATCGGGGAAAACGTATCAATACAAAGTAGTAAAAACAACAGATCCTAATTTTTCTGATGCCTTAGGAACCTATCAGGCAATATCTGCCGTAACAAATATTACAGAATTTGGCACTTATCACGTTCGAATTGTAGATGAATGCGGTCAAAAAATAACCATTCAAAGAGATGCACAGCCGGTAGTGCAAGCACTAACCAGTATGTCTTTTAATTTGGCTAATAATCAGGCATGTGGGTCTGGTTTGGTAGATATTAACGGAATTAATTTTTACACGGCAAACGGCTCAACGGTTGGTATCAGTACATATAATGCGTATGGTGGTATTAAGATTGAAATGTGGGAGCGTCCCACAGGTTCTTCATGTCCAACAACAGCCCCTGCAAGTGCCCCTATTTATACTGGGATTATAACACATAACTCAGGATATGTAATACCGGAAGTATCTTCTAAAAGATATATTATTAGAATTACAACTCCTTGTGGGCAGTCAACAATTTCTTGTTTTGATGCCGGACCGGGTTCTACTCCTTCCATGGTGGTTTCAAGCTCAAACGAGGGTTGCGGCGCTGCACAAACAATGACAATTAAAGGTGCTTCGCATGTATTCTTGAATTACCCAGTGACGGTTCAAGTTCGTGATTCGGGCGGAAACGTTGTTTACACAACCGTTGCAAATGGATATGATCAAACCGATAACTGGAAAGCAGAAAACTTACCTTTAGGTAATTATACAGTAACTTACACAGACGAATGTAATGTAACACTTAGCAGAACAGTAACCAACCCAACGTTAACACCACCTACTATTAGTGTGGCTTACACTAAATACCGTTGTTTCGATGATAATTCAGGGAGTTTAACTATAGACGGAGCAACACAAATTGCTTTAACTATTAATGGATACATACCTAATCGTGAAAACGCAACCGTTACAATTATTGCAGGACCAAGTAATGTAGGCGTTCCTGCACGTATTCACAATAATACATTGTATGTTTGGACAAATGTACTTCCGGGAAATTATACTGTTCGAATAGATTCGGGTTGTGGTACAGGTTTTATCGATTTAAGTTTTGTAGTAAATCCAACTACAGGTCAAACTTTAGAACAATCTTTACGCTCTACAGGCAGTTCGTTTTGTGCTGGCGGCGGAAGCATCAGCAGTACCATTGTGTACACAGGTCCGTTTACCTATACAGTTGAATTGTTAGACGCATTAGGTAATGTAATTGCAGAAAATTCTTCAGGAACATTTACAAATCTTGCTCCTGGCACTTATAATACTCGTTTAAGGGTTTCTACATGTACACCTGCAAAATATTATGTACCTAACTCACAATCTGCTATTGTAATTACAGACGCAAGTACCGGACCACAAGTTATTAAGAAAGTAGGTATTGTTTGTGAAGATGCTTCTGGAACGCCAATGTCTAACGGAACAGCCTATTTTGAAATTGCCGGAGCTACACCAGTTACTGTAGAATATAAAGAGGTATCAGCAACCACATGGACACTATTCAGTAACAATGCTCCTATGGCATTTGAGATTAATAATTTAACTCCTAATACGATCTACGAGTTAAGAATTGTAAGTTGTGGTGCTACCGTTACAACAACAGTTGCCATTCAAACACCAGGATCTTTTTCGGCAACAAGCATGGTTCAACCTTGTATCGGTCAGCCTTATACCTTGTCTGCTCCAGAATATGCAGGTGCTACGTATCAATGGTCTAATTCATCTGGAGTAATAGCAAATACAAGAGAGTTTAATATTCCAAATTTCAACACATCACATAACGGTGTTTATACCGCAACAATTACATGGGGAAGTTGCGTGGTACGCTATTTTAATCTTATTATTGATTCAACAAAATGTGGCGGACCTATCGATGATATTTGTATGGATGCTCCAATTGTTCAAGATCTTTCTAATGTGTGTCCGGCAACAACCGTTAATTTAAATTTGGCACATGTGGCGGCATTACCAAGTGGAATTGATTTACAATGGTATAAAGACAGTCTTCGTTCTACACCAATATTAGCAGGAACCGAAGTTACCCAAGCAACAGCAGGAACTTATTATGCTTTTTATTATGATAGTTTAAACGATTGTTATAGTTTGGCGTCAAATCCAGTGGATGTAACCATTAATGAATGTAAAAAAGCATTAATCATTACCAATCCAATACTTCGAAACAAAGGGAAGTAACAGCGAAATTTAGTTAGAATATTTATTATGAACCGATTTTAACGGTTGGTAATAATAAAAAAAGTAACTTATGAAAAAACTACAGATAACATTATTGTCAATTTGTTTAGGGATGGGCGTTTATGCACAGCAAAATGAAAAGACAATAAACCAAGGACTATTAAAAGTAGATCCGGGCACGGAGGTATCCACGTATTTCGATTTCAAGAACGAGTCCACGGGCGATGTATTGAACGACGGATCGATGCACTTTTACGGGCATTACCAGAACGAAGGCTTGTTCAGCTACACCACCAACAGCCGCACGGGCTATGTGGTTTTTGAAGGCTTGATGCCCGAGATGCAGAAAATCGAAGGCACCTCACCAAGCAGCTTTTACGATGTTTTGTTCAACAAAAGCGGCGCAGAACACAGCTTTCATTTAACCAACGACATCGCCAATGCCGGTACCGTTAACCTTATGAACGGGGTTGTGTTAATGGACAAAGCCCAAGGCGGCGCATTTATCTTCTTAAAAGGCGCGAAGCATATCAACACCTCGGACAGAAGCCACGTAAACGGCGAAGTCACCAAAAACGGCAACGAAGGCTTTAAATACCCTGTGGGCGATGGTGGTTATTACCGCTTTGCAGGCATCTCTGCACCGGCGCAAGAATCAGAAATCTACACGGGCGAATACCTTTTGGAAAACTCCAACAGCAAATACCCGCATGCAAGCCGTACAGGCGTATTGCAGGCAATCGACGATAAAGAATACTGGATCATCAATCAAAGCGTAAAAACCGATAATTCGGTGATTGTAACCCTATCATGGGATACCCGCACCACACCTAAAAGCTTTACCGACAATCCCGATCTGCTGCGTGTAGTTCGTTGGGACGAGAATCAGAAACTTTGGGTAGACGAAGGAGGTGAAGTAAATCATTCAGAACAAACGGTAAGCACACCGGTAAACGTAAAAGGATTCGGAATCTTCACTTTAGGAACGATCAAAAAACCACTGCTGAACCCTGGTGAAGTAGTGATCTACAACGGAGTAACACCCGATGGCGACGGTATGAACGATTATTTCATCATCGACAACATCAACCAGTTTCCAAACAACAACGTAACCATTTACAACCGTTGGGGACGCAAAGTATACGAAACCCACAGTTACGACAGCAACGGCAACGTGTTTAACGGAACAGCGCAAGGTAAAGCTATTGTAAACCAAGGCGAAAAACTACCAACGGGAACGTATTACTATGTAGTGGAATATCTATATGACCGCAACGGCGAAAACCAATGGGTTAAAAAAGTAGGTTACCTTCATTTAGAAAATAACGATTAAAGCACAAAGCAATGATAAAAACAAGAATAATAACGGCCTTGTTAGCTTTAGTAAGCTTTACATCGGCGCACGCCCAACAAGACCCGCAGTACACGAATTACATGTACAACACCATTAACATCAACCCGGCGTATGCAGGTAGTCGTGGAGCGTTAAGTATCTTCGGACTGCACCGCAGCCAGTGGGTAGGACTGGAAGGAGCACCCACAACGAACTCGTTTTCGGTAAACACCCCGATTGCCGACAGTAAAGTCGGGCTGGGAGTAAGTTTTGTAAATGATGCTTTGGGAGTGATGGATGAAAACACCTTAAGCGTAGATTTCTCTTACACGTTAGATTTAAACAGCCGCGGCAGTAAATTAAGCTTCGGATTAAAAGGATCGGCAAATTTACTAAACGTAGCCTATTCGGATCTAAACAAATACAACCCTAACGATCCGCAAATCTTAAACGATGTGCAGAACGAGTTCACACCGAACATTGGCGCAGGTATCTACTGGCACACCGATAAAAGTTATGTAGGATTTTCGGTACCAAGCTTTTTAGAAAGCACAAGATACAACAACAACATCCAAAGTACCATGCAGCAAAAAATGCACTACTACTTAATGGGAGGCCACGTATTTGAAATCAACCCGATGTTGAAATTCAAACCGGCATTCTTGTTAAAAGCAGTAGAAGGCGCACCGTTACAGGCAGACATTACCGGAAACTTTTTAATAAGCGAGAAGTTCACCATTGGTGGGGCTTACCGCTGGGATGCCGCATGGAGTGCCCTGGTAGGCTTCCAGGTAACCGACGGCATGTTTATAGGTTACAGTTATGACAGCGACATCAAAGCACTAAGAAACTATAACAACGGCTCACACGAGATCTTTGTACGCTTTGAATTGTTTAACAAATACCGCCGCGTGAACTCGCCGCGTTTCTTCTAAAAGCAAAGGATATGAAAAAAGGGATATACACATTAGCCTTGTTCACCGCCTTTTTATTGGGGAACAAGGATGCACAAGCACAGGCAGGCTTAAAGAAAGCAAATAAAGAACACGATCAGTGGGCATATATAGATGCAATGAACATCTATGAAAAAGTAGCCAAACGCGGTTACGTAAGCAAAGATTTGTTAGAAAAGTTAGGCGATGCCTACTACTTTAATGCACGCTATGCCGAAGCCGAAAAACACTACGAACGATTGTTCACCGAATACGCAAGCGAAGCACCTGCAAGCGAGTATTACTACCGCTATGCCCAAACCTTGCAACACACCGGCAAAGAAGCAGAAGCCAAAAGCTATTACGACCAGTTTGTAAGCAAGGCAGGCAGCAACACGCAAATAGCACAAATACGCAAAAACGAAGCCGAACTTAAAAAACAGATTCAGGCAAATTCAGGGCGATATGATCAGGTAAACAACCTGGCAACCAACACGCAGTTTGCAGATTACGGCAGTTACGTACACAACAACCAATTGTACTTTACCAGCGCCCGCGATACGGGCAGTTTGCACAAACGCGAACACACCTGGACAGGCAATGCCTTTACCAGCCTGTATAGCGTAGCAAGCACGGCAACAAAAGACGACAAAGTAACAAGGTTGAAAGGTAAGGTAAAATCGCCGTTGAACGAATCAACCGCGGTGATTACCAAAGACGGTAACACGATGTACTTTACAAGAAACAACTACATCAATAACGAGCGTAAGTACGATTCCAACAAAAACACGAATCTAAAAATCTACCGTGCAGAAAACGTCAACGGCAAGTGGGAAAACGTAACCGAGTTATCATTCAATATGGATGGATACAATACGGCACACCCAACCTTAAGCCAAGACGAAGCCACGATGTATTTTTCAAGCGACCGTCCGGGCGGATTCGGAGGATCGGATCTTTGGCAGGTAGCAATCCATCCATCAGGCGCTTTTGGCGGACCTGTGAACATGGGATCGGGGATCAACACCGAAATGCGCGATACCTTTCCGTTTGTAACCGAAACAGGTGAATTGTATTTCTCAAGCGACGGCAGAGTAGGTTTAGGCGGATTAGATGTTTATGCAACCAAGTTAGACAGAAACAGCAATCCGGGTGAGATCCACAACGTAGGAGCACCAATTAACAGCAATGCAGACGATTTTGCGTATTATATCGATCCAAACACCAAACAAGGCTTCTTTTCAAGTAATCGAGATGGCGGTAAAGGAAACGACGATATTTACAGCTTTTACGAAACCAAACCGTTGCAATTGGAGTGTATTCAGAAATTACTGTTAACGGTAATAGATTCCAAAACACGCAACATCATAGCAGATGCCAACGTAACGTTGTACGACAGACTGTACACCGAATTGGAAACCAGCAACCGCTACCAAAACAACGCTTACGTTTTCAACAACGAATTCAAATGTGGAGATGGTTATCGTTTAAAAGTAGAAAAGAACGAATACACCACCAAAGAGGATTTCGTGCAAATGAACAAAGAAAGCGGCGTAACCGAGCATACAATTGTATTGGAACGCGTGAAAACTCCGGTGAAGAAAGGCGACGACTTGTTTAAAGTATTAAAACTGAACCCTATTTACTTTGATCTGGACAAATACAACATCCGTCCGGATGCAGCAGCAGAGTTAGCAAAAGTATTGGCGGTGTTAGAAGAATACCCAACAATGAAGATCGATATCCGTTCACATACCGACAGTCGTGCATCACACAAGTACAACGACAAGTTATCAGACGGACGTGCGAAATCAACAAGAGAATGGTTAATCTCACAAGGCATCGAAGCATCGCGTTTAACCGCAAAAGGCTACGGAGAACGTCAGTTAATAAATGAATGTGCAGACGGTGTTAAGTGTAGCGAAGAAGCACACCAGGCAAACCGAAGATCCGAGTTTATTATTCTGGAGATGTAGAGTTACCAAGATTATATTTTTAAAAAGCGTTACCTTTTTGGTAGCGCTTTTAGGTTTTAAAACCAAAAACCTAAACTAAACCAGGTATAATGAACTTTTACTTCGGGTGAATACGATTGTTTAATTTCTAGCGGACCAACAACGGTTTGAAAGCCATATCCTATTGCATACCCAGAATTCATAGGCAGTTCTAACCAATCGTTGTACTGGAACATAGCATCTTTTAAATACATATAATTTGCTGTAAAATTTAAATGATGTTTTCTGTAAAAGCGGTAATCAACACGTAAAAGTGCTTTAAGATAGGTGTTTGAATTAAGACTTAAAAAGTCGTAGCCGTAAAAAGGCTTTATGTTTGATAGGGACTGAAAACCGTATCCGCCCAGAAAATAATTCATGTTTGTTGATGGAGTTCTACCAATGGTTAAACCAACATCGGCTTTTGCTTCTACCGAAACCCGATCGTAGAATGTTTTTACCGTTCCTAATTCTCCGTTAATCTGTGTAAAAGGCTCAAAGTTTTCATTATAGTCCGATGAGAAAATAGTGTGCTTCACTTCGGCATTAAAATTCACTCCGCGGGTTGGAAAATACTTGTTATCATAAGTATCTAAAACAACCGTAAAATAAGGACTTATATAATGGCTATTATCTAACCAGTTTTTTTTAAAATTTAAATTGGCAATATCAACAATCTGATATTTGTGTTCCAATCCCATACCAATTACAAACTTGTCGTTGTAATAATTCTGCAGATACAGACGGTTTGTTAGATCGTTCCAATCGGTATTAAAGATATCGAACCCCAAAAACTCCGGTGGAATAACACCTGTTTCGTAAGGCTTGGCGTTGTATTTGAATTTATTAAAACGGCTTTGCGCACCAAAACTCCAACGGAAACCGTTATCTACCAAATAATTAAAATTGTATCGAATGTTATCGCCAAAAATAAAATCGAGCGATGCTAAATCGTTCTTAAAAAGTAATTTTTTCTGTGTAACGTTGACTAATGCGGCACTTTTATACAAATTATCGAAATGCAGACCAAATTTTAAAAATCGGTTTATGGTATTCTCTTTCAAATTCAAAACTAAATTATCGCCCTCTTCATCGGCTTTTTCAAAATGATACGAAATTCCGCTAAAGTTCTGCGTTGCGTTTAAATTGGTGATACCGCTTTCTAATCTTTTAAACGATACGCATTCGTCTTTAAAATAACCCAATTTTCCAAAAACATAATCTTTGTTATAATTTTTCAACTTGTTCATACTCACCGAATGCACATGAATATCATCGGTAAACATATAATCGGGCAATTTTGGTTTTTTATAATTACTGCTGATCTGCTGTAATTGCGGAATTTTTTCTTTGGCAGCCACAATTCCTTTTTGAATGATCTCGTTTCCTTTATCAAACGTTACTACCGAAAAAGTAGAAATATCGGGTTTTATGTAGATATCTGTTTGCTTTTTCTTCTCGTCCATGCCACCATACATGCCGTAATTGGCGATTTGCATTAAGATATCCAACGCTCCTTTTAGATTTTCACGATCTTTTTTACCGTCTTGCACATCAACACCAATAATGATATCGATGCCACGATCGCGAAGCTCCTGAATGGGATAATTATTAACCACACCGCCGTCAATCAACAAACGATCATCAATTTCAACAGGTGTGTAAAGCGACGGAAATGCACCACTTGCCAAGATACTCTGTGGCAGATTTCCTTTTTCTAACACAACGGCTTCGCCCGAAACAACATCGGTTGCAATGCAAAGAAACGGAATGGAAAGTTTAGAAAAATCTTGTTCGTAACGTACATGCGCCAACAGTTTGTTTAGCAGATTGTAATTGTACATTCCTTTTGAAAGCGATACCGGACTGCCTATTTTGAAATCATCAAACGGAAGCTGTAACGCATAAATTTCATCGTTGCGCTTTTCGTAAAACGATTTTGAATTTCTGGGGATATAATCTTGCAAAAGGGCATCGGCATCAACCGATTTAAAGATAGAATCTAACTGTGAAGCATTGTAACCCGATGCGTACAAACCACCAATAATAGCGCCCATACTGGTTCCGCCAATATAATCGATCTTAACACCTTGTTCTTCTAACACCTTTAAAACACCAATATGTGCCAAACCTTTTGCACCGCCACCGCTTAATACCAAACCAACTTTAGGACGTTGATTTTCTTGGGCAAAAGCCGGAAAGCATGTTATAAAAAGAAACAAGCATCCAAGGAAAAGTTTCATCATGGCTGTTTAGGTTTGGTTTTTGGTGTTCATCAAATTTAAGTAAAAAATTGAAGCAATTGTATTACCAAATGCTAAAGTGTGGTATAAAAAAAGCTTCCGGTTATGGAAGCTTAAATTTTTAATTTCTCACAATAATCGGAATACCGAAATAAAATTCCAATATTCGAGTGCGGAACAAATAATCGTATTTTGTGCGTAGTAAATCAGACTGTGTGTTTACCAAAAGCGTTTGCGACTGGTTATAATCAAAGGCTGTTGCCATGCCATTTTCGTAACGTTCGGTAATATAACGAAAAGCTTCTTCGCGTGCCTTTAGCATTTCTCTTGTAGCCAGAAAAGTTTCCATGGCACCTTTTGCATCGGCATACGCTGTGTAAATGTTTCGTTCTAAATCTAACTCGGTTTGTTCCAATGCCAATATGTTTTTTTCCAGATTTACTTTGCTTCGCTCTACATTGTTTCTAACCGAAAATCCGTTGAAAATTGGAATGTTTAACTGTAAGCCAAAATTGTGTCCTTTAAACATATCTAACTGCTCAAAAAACGGCGGAGGCGACATTACACCACCCAAACCATTGGGAACATTAGCGTATGAAACACGCGAACTAAAACTGTAAAAACCAACTAACGAAGGCATACGAGCGCCTTTTGCAATATCAACATCTTTTTCGGCGATTTTTACATTGTTTTCGGCAATCTTTAATTCGGTACGTTCTTGTTTTGCTTTTAGATAGATGGATTCCGGCGTTTCAAAGAAGATCGAATTTGCCTGAAATTCATATTCTACATCGGCAATATCAAAATCTTTAAAATCTTCCATTTGTAACAACTGCGCCAAACTCATTTTAGAAACAATCAAAGCATATTCTGCCTGAATAATTCGTTGCTTACCTGTTGCCAAAGTCGCTTTCATATCATACAAATCGCCACTTGGAATCATACCGGCATCAACCAACGCTTCGGATCTTACCAATTGTAAACTATCAGCTTCGAACTGCTGTATTTGAACTTTATGATTTTCTTTATTGAACAAAATCTGCAAATAAGCGTTTACCACATTCAGCGCCACATCTTCTTCCATTTTTAAATGTTGGTATTGCGAAGATATTACAGCCAGTTTTGATCGGCGAAAACGGTTCTGGTTTTGCAATCCTTTAAAAATATCGACACCCGCCGTTGCACCAACCGATGTAAACTGTGTGGTTTGATTTTCTAACAAACCCGTTGTAATGTTGGTATTTAAACCAATATTCCACGAGTGCGATGCCGATGCGTTGAATGTTGGCAGAAAGCTACCGAAGGCATCTTTTTCATCGATAGTAGCCAGTTTATTGTCTAATTCTATTTGTTTAATGGATACGTTATTTTCCATGGCATGTGCTACGCATTCTTCTAACGTCCATTTTTTCTGGGCAAACGAATTTCCTGCCCAAAAAACACAAATTGCAATAATTATTTTTGATATTATTTTCATGTTTTAAATTGTTTAGTTGTTTAACTATTGATTTGTTTAACCGATTAATCGATTCAACAAATCAACGATTCAACTACTTTTTCACCTGATTCCAAACTTTAACCTTGTCGTTTTTGGTAATTCCCTTTTTAATTTCCACGTAAATACCGTCGCTAACGCCTAATTCCACTGTTCTGCGTTCGAATTTCTGCGGACTAACCTCAACTTCTACAAAAGATTTCTTGGTTTTTTCGTCGTACTGAACCAAACCTTCTTTTATTGCCAGCACATTATCGGCTTTTGAAAGGATGATCGACGCGTTGGCACTTAATCCCGAACGAATAAAAGTATCGTCTTTATTAACCAAAGTTCCTTTAATTGGAAACTGCATCGCTCCATTTTCGTTCACACCTTTTGGGGCGATGTAATCTAAAACAGCTTCGAATTTTTTGTTTTCAATGGCACCAACGGTAATTTCTAATGGAAGTCCTAATTTGATTTTTCCTACTTCGGATTCGTCTAATTTTCCTTCAAAAATCATGTTCCCAACATCTGCCAAACTTGCAATGGTAGTTCCTTCGTTAAAATTATTCGCCTCGATTACCTGATTTCCTTTTTTAACAGGAATATCCAAAACCATACCCGAAACCGTAGAACGAATAAGGGTTTGTGCGATATTACTCATTCCGCTGGTTGTTCCTGTTCTGATAATTTCGGCACTTTGAACCATGGCACTGTAGGTTTGTTGTGCTTGTTTAAAAGCTGTTTCGGCAGTATCAAAATCGTTTGCAGAAATTACACCTTTATTGAACAATGTTCTTTGACGTTCGAACACTTTGCGCTGGTTTTCCAAATCGATTTTTGCCGTACTAATCTGGTTGTTAGCAGAGTTTAAGCTTGATACATTTGGTACTACTTTAATCTTTGCAATTAAATCGCCCGATTTTACATAATCGCCGGCTTCTACATAAACTTCATCGATGATTCCTGAAATATTCGGTTTAATTAATACTTCTTCTTTTGGGTTGATGTTTCCTGTAGCAACGGTGCTTTTGGATATTGATCGAACTTCTGCTTTTTCGGTTTCATAAACCACTGGCGGTTGTGAATTTTTTTGATACAACCAAAATAATGCACCTGCAAAAGCTATTGCTAAAAAGACTAAAATTGAAATGGTACAACCTTTTTTCATATATATTTTTGTTTGTTTATTCGTTGATTTTTATTCGTTGATCTGTTGATTTGTTTAATTGTTGATCTGTATATTCGAATATTTTTCTATTCTCTATTTTCAATTTTCCTTACTCTTTCTTCTTTCTTCTTCCCTCTCTCTACTCCGTTCTTAAAGCATCAATCGGTTTTACTCTAATAGCTGTGATAGCGGGGATTAATCCTGCTAAAAGTCCGGCAATAACCAATATTATTAATGCTATTACCACTACGCCTAAATGTACGCTTGGGTTTACAATTGGAATTTGATCGCTGTTTGGTGCGTTTTCTAATCCAAGGTTAATTAATGCCAACACAAACGATGCAAAAATGATTCCTGCCATACCTGCAATTAGTGATAATACGACAGATTCAGTCAAAATTTGTTTGATGATGACAGCTGGTGTTGCGCCTAAAGCTCTGCGGATTCCTATTTCTTGAGTTCTTTCTTTAACGATGATCAGCATGATGTTAACGATACCGATAATTCCCGATCCCAAAATGAAAATTCCTACGATATACGAAACGGCAGTTAAGATCGAAAACAACCCATTGATTTTTTTAAATTCCTGATACAAATCAAAATGACCAATGGCTCTATCGTCTGTAGGATCTACCGTATGCTGATCTTTCAACAACTTAAAAACATCTTCCTTTAAATCGGTAATTGGTTTATTATCTTCTGCTGTAATCGTCATCCAACCCACAACATCGCCATAATTAAACGCCTGCTGAAAGGTTGTGAAAGGAATAAAAAGTTGCTTCTGACTTTCTTCGGCATCGCCACCCATATTCGAGATACTTTTGTACACACCAACAACCAAAAAGTTAACGCCTTGCACTTTAATGTACGATCCTAAAGGTTCTTCGCCCGGAGCATATAATTCACGGATAACGCCTTCGCCAATTACAGTAACTTTCCGGTTATTCTCGATATCGCCATAATTAATAAATCGCCCTTTAAGAATATCCATAGGTTGTTGCAGGATAAATTCCGGATAATCGCCATAGACGTTGTAAGCTCCCGTTTTTGTTCCGCGTACCACATTGTTGCTTCCCCTGAAACCACCCAACTGATTCCGTGGTGATACATACAGCAAACCATCAATATCTCTTTTTAAGGCTTCCACATCAGGGTTTTTAAAGTTGAAACTTCTACCCTGTGGCAACCCTTTAAACGGTTTCGATGTTGGCTGTGTCCACATGAACATGGTGTTGGTTGATAAACCACCCATTTGTCGTTTGATACCGTTTTGTAACCCTTGACTTGCCGAAAGAAGAATTACCAGGATAAAAATTCCCCAGAAAACTCCGAATGCAGTGATCAGCGTTCTGAACGGATTGGCAGAAAGCGCCTCTATAATTTCATTCCATTTATCTCTGCTAAACATACTATTCTCCTCTTAATGCAACAATTGGTCTAATTTTCGCGGCACGGTATGCAGGAACAAATCCGGCAAAAGCCCCGGCAACAATCAATATAATCAGTGTGGTAATTGCCACATTAAAATCTACTTCAGGTCGGGTAAAGAAATCGGCTTCCACATACGGCGCCACCACTTCCCAAACAACCAAACCAAAGATCAATCCTGAAAAACCGGCAATAACGGTTATAAAAACGGCTTCCTGCAAAATCATGGTAATAATTGAAAAAGGCGAAGCGCCTAAAGCTTTGCGTATCCCGATTTCTTTGGTTCGTTCTTTAACAATAATCAGCATAATGTTTCCTACACCCACAACGCCGGCAATAATGGTGCAAATTCCCACAAACCAAAAGAACGCCTGCACACCACCCGTAATAATGTAAATGTTTTTTGCTTGTTCTAACGAGTTGTTTATATAGATTGCGCCTTGATCGTCTGGTGCAACGGTATGCCGAGCTTTAAGAAAGGTTTCTAGTTTTTGAGTGAATTCTTTAGATTCTGCAATGGCACTGTCAAAATTAGCACTGCTTCGCATGGTAAATGCCATACTGCGAATACTATCGCCGGCACTGTAAGCCTTTTGAGCAGTTGATATTGGGATAAAAACACGACTTTCTTCGCGTTCGCCACCCGGATCAGTATAAACACCAACCACTTTGTAAATCATTCCCGAAACATTCAGTTCTTGTCCTAAAGGTTCTTCGCCGTTTTTAAACAGATCTGTAGCTACTTTTTTACCAATAATTACATTTTTTTCGTAGTTTGAATTATCGGTATGATTGATGTATCTACCTTTAACAATAGAAGCATTTTCGATGAACTGATAATCAGGATGAACGCCTTCTACACGATACGTTCCGGTTTCTTTTTTATAAACGATGTTTCCGCTCCAAACCGAAAAAATTGCCGATTTGTACTCAATATAATCTTTAAACAGCGTTGTTGCCAAATCGTAATCGGCGTTATGCAGCTGCACTTCACGCCCAACGCCCAAACCTTTATATTCTTTTTGCGTTGTGCCCGGCCAAACCGAAATTCTATTTACGGCATCTTGTTCAAACTGCTTTTGAATTCCATTTTGAATTCCGTTTCCGGCCCCCAGAAGTATCACCAGAATAAAAATTCCCGAAGCAACAGAAACGCCGGTTAAAGCCGTGCGGAGCTTATTTTTATAAAGTCCTTCGAATATTTCCTGCCAACGTTCAATACTAAACATATTGCGATGCTCTTATCTGGTTTACCAATTTGTCTGATTCTATCTGTCCGTCTTTTAAAAACACAATACGCTTGGTCATTTCGGCAATATCGGGTTCGTGTGTAACAACCAATACGGTTTTACCTTCGTCGTTAATTTGCTGGATCAAATCCATCACCTCGTACGAAGTCTTTGTATCTAAAGCTCCCGTAGGTTCATCTGCCAACAACACTTTAGGATCCGATGCCAACGCTCGCGCAATAGCCACACGCTGTTTTTGTCCGCCCGAAAGTTCGTTAGGTAAATGTTTTGCCCAGTTTGCCAACCCAACTTTTTCAAGATAATGCATTGATCGTTCCATACGTTCTTTACGCGCCATGCCTTGATAATACAAAGGTAACGCTACATTATCTAACGCAGATTTGTAATTGATAAGGTTGAACGATTGAAATACAAAACCCAGAAATTTGTTACGATATTGTGATGCAATGGTTTCATTCAGATTTTTAATAGGAACATTATCCAGTGTGTACGAACCTTGATCGGCTTCGTCTAAAATTCCGATAATGTTTAAAAGAGTTGATTTTCCAGAACCGGAACTTCCCATAATGGAAACAAATTCGCCTTCTTTAACATTGAAATTAATTCCTTTGAGAACATGCAACGCATTTTTTCCCATTTGATATGATTTGTGAAGGTCTTTTATTTCGATCATTATCTTGAGTTTTTGAAGTGATACAAGTGTTGTTTAACAAGTAAGTATCGCTTTTTACGGAAATGTTACAAGAAAAGTGAAAGAAAATTTTCTCTTTTCCAAAATAAAAATTAATTTTGTCATAAATTGACAAGTCTAATGAAAGAAACATTTGGAGAATATATAAAAAGGCTTAGAACTGAAAACGGTTTTACGCTAACTCAATTGGCGGCTAAATTAGATTTAGATTCTGCCAATCTAAGCAAAATAGAGAACAATAAACGTGAGTTTGACGAAAGAAGATTAACGCTTATGGCAGAAGTTTTTAATTTAGATATTACTAAACTACGAACCGAATTTTTTAGTGATTTTATTGCTAAAAAAATCTATAAAAATAATTGCGATGAACAAACTTTGGTTTTAGCCGAAGAAAAAGTTGCTTACTTAAAATCTAAAATCCAATAACAATATGAATGTAGTATCATTTTTTGCAGGTGCAGGTGGGCTTGACCTTGGATTCCAAAACGCTGGATTTAATGTAATTTGGGCAAACGAATACGACAAAGAAATTTGGGAAACTTATCAAAAAAATCATCCTCAAACCGTTTTAGATAAAAGAAGCATCGTAAATGTCCCATCTGATGAAGTTCCAGAATGCGATGGAATTATCGGTGGTCCACCTTGTCAAAGTTGGAGTGAAGCGGGAGCTATGAAAGGAATTGAAGATAAACGCGGACAATTATTTTTTGATTTTATTAGAATTCTAGAAGCAAAACAGCCAAAATTCTTTCTTGCTGAAAACGTAAGCGGAATGTTGCTTGGCAGACATTCTAGTGCATTGGAAAATATTAAAGAAATGTTTCGAAATGCAGGAATTGGATATGAACTCTCTTTTGAAATGATAAATGCTTGCGATTATAATGTACCTCAAGACAGGAAACGTGTGATTTTTGTGGGGATTCGTAAAGATTTAGGTTTCACTTATCAATTTCAAAAGCAAAATTTTCCAAAATTAACTTTACAAGATGCAATTTCAGATTTGAAAGACAATGTTTTGCCCGCAACTACAAATAATAAAACAAACGGAGTTAATTGTTTAATTCCAAATCATGAATATATGACAGGTGAATTTTCTACAATTTTTATGTCAAGAAACCGTGTGAGAAGTTGGGATGAACAATCTTTTACAATTCAAGCTGGAGGAAGACACGCTCCAATTCATCCACAAGCTCCAAAAATGAAATTCATTGAGCAAAATATTCGGATTTTCGTTTCTGGACAAGAACATTTATACAGAAGATTAAGCGTGAGAGAATGTGCAAGAGTTCAAACTTTCCCTGATAATTTTATCTTCCATTATGATAATATTTCTGCCGGTTACAAAATGATTGGGAATGCGGTACCAGTTAATTTAGCATACTTTTTAGCTAGTACAATCAGACAACAAATTTTAGCGAATGAGATTCAAAACCAAACAGAAACAACAACTAATGAATTAGTTACAGTATGACAAATATTTTAGAAGCCATTGTAAATATTGCTCAAAATCCGATTTATACAATTAGAAATCTTTATTCTGGAAGAAATAGAGTAAATAATCATTGGGGAAGCATTGGAAACTTTTGTGAAAGATGCTTTTGTAAACACTATTCAGACTGAAGATGAATTAGAGAAAATGCGGAGATACAGCGAAGAATTTTCTTGGTTAGGCAATCAAAACCATCCACCTGATATTATGATAAAAGGTGGAGATGCAATTGAAGTTAAGAAAACTCAAAGTGCAAATTCTGATTTAGCTTTGAATAGTTCGTACCCAAAATCGACAGTTAAAGTAAATAGCACAATGATAACACAAGCTTGTAGGACTTGTGAAGATTGGTCAGAAAAAGATTTGATTTATTGTATTGGACACACATCTGATGATATTATAAAATCTTTGTGGATGGTTTATGGAAATATTTATGCAGCTAATCACGAAACTTACCAAATCATTAAACAGAAAATAACTGAAGGAATTAATGAAATTCCACATGTTGAACTTGCTGTAACCAATGAATTAGGAAGAGTAAATCGAGTTGACCCGTTAGGGATTACTAACTTGCGTATTCGAGGGATGTGGCAAATTCAAAACCCAAGAAGAGTTTTCAATTATCTGTATACAAGTTCATCAAACGCTTTTGAATTAGTTGCTGTAATTCCAACCTCAAAATATGACAGTTTTCCAACTGAAAGCAAAACAAAAATTGAGGCTTTGGAAAATCCAAATTTGAAAATAGAAAACATACAAGTAAAAGACCCAAATAATCCTGCAAACTTGATCGACGCTAAATTAATAACCTTTATACTAAACGAATAAAATTTGTTTAAATTTAATAGAGTTAAAAAAAGGAATAATAAAATTATTCCTTTTTGTTTTCCAATTCCTTAAAATAAGCCACCACCTTCTCTGCTTTACTTTTACCAACTAGTTTCACGATTTCTTCTTCGGGAGTTTCACCTAAACGTTTTATAGATTTAAACTGAATCATTAATTTTTCCATGGTTTTTGGTCCGATACCCGGAATAGTGGTCAAACCACTGTCAATCGCATTTTTACTGCGCTGATTTCTATGAAAAGTGATTCCAAAACGGTGTGCTTCGTTTCGTAAATGCTGAATAATTTTTAAAGTTTCAGACTTTTTATCCAAATACAACGGAATACTGTCGCCGGGATAAAACAGTTCTTCCAATCGTTTAGCAATACCAATAATGGCAATTTTTCCGCGTAAGCCTAAAATATCCAGACTTTTTAAAGCCGCACCCAACTGACCTTTACCTCCATCAATAATAATTAAATCGGGTAACGGTTCGCCTTCATCTAACAAACGGCGGTAACGGCGAAAAACCACTTCTTCCATCGAGGCAAAATCATCGGGACCTATTACAGTTTTAATATTAAAGTGGCGATAATCTTTTTTGCTCGGTTTTCCATCTTTAAAAACCACGCAAGCTGCCACAGGATTTGTTCCTTGAATGTTCGAGTTATCAAAACACTCAATATGGCGTGGTTCTTTATTTAAACGCAGATCGGTTTTCATTTGTGCCATAACTCGGTTGGTATGTCTGTCCGGATCTACAATTTTTATCTGTTTTAACTGATCTAATCTGTAATAACGTGCGTTGCGTTCAGATAATTCTAACAACTGTTTTTTATCGCCCAATTTTGGAACGGTTACCGATATTTTCTCGCCCAAATCAACTTCAAACGGAACAATAACTTCTTTTGTCAACAGCCTAAAACGCTCACGAATTTCAACAATTCCCAAAACCAGTAATTCGTCATCGGTTTCATTCAAACGTTTTTTTAATTCCAATGTATGCGATCTAATAACGGCACCGTGTGCAATTTGTAGGAAATTGATGTATGCCATGGTTTCGTCTGAAACTATTGAAAAAACATCCACATTTGTAATCTTTGGATTTACAATGGTAGATTTTGCCTGATAATTCTCTAAAATCTGCATTTTTTCTTTAACCGCCTGCGCTTCTTCAAATTTCATTTCGGAAGCATATTGCAACATCAACTGCTTAAATTCTTTCAGATTTTCCTTAAAATTTCCTTTTAAAAGCTGACGGATATGCTGAATTTTACGCAGATATTCTTCTTCGGTTTCATGTGCTTCGCAAGGTCCCAAACAATTCCCAATATGGTATTCTAAACAAACCTTATACTTTTCGTTTTTAATGTTCTGAACGCTTAAATCGTAATTGCAATTTCGCAACGGATACAATTCCCTAATTAAATCTAACAAGGTATGCAACGTTCTACCGCTGGTGTATGGGCCAAAATATTCAGATCCGTCTTTAATAAAATTTCTGGTAGAAAAAACTCTTGGAAAACGCTCGTTCTTAATGCAAATCCATGGATACGTTTTATCATCGCGCAATAAAATGTTGTAACGCGGCTGCAGGTTTTTAATCAGGTTGTTTTCCAGCAACAGCGCATCGGTCTCGGTTTTAACCACAATGTGCTTTATCGTCACAATTTTTCGAACCAAAACATTTAAACGTGCATTGTCGTGCGTTTTGTTAAAGTACGATGCTACCCGCTTTTTTAAATTCTTAGCCTTGCCCACATACAGCAACTTTTGGTCTTTATCAAAATACTGATAAACACCGGGTAATTGGGGTAACGTTTGCAATTGTAAAGAAATATCGGAATTTGTTGTCATAGCGGCATTGGGTTGCACAACAAATTTACATTAAGTTTTTGTAATTGTTAACGATTAAAAAAGTATCTTTAAGTTATGATTTTCATAAAATTTAATAAATGCACTTTACTACACGTAATTTTGAAATTTTAGGCAAATCGGTTATACCGGGCGAAACAAAAACCATTGAATTAAAAATTGCAACACTACATACAATGACGGAATTAAAGGTTCCGATTATTGTTTCACGATCTGTTTACGACGGACCAACCGTGTTACTTACCGCAGGTTTGCATGGCGATGAACTAACGGGAATTGAAATTCTAAGGCAGGTAATTCGCCGCGGAATCAATTATCCAAAATGCGGAACTATAATTTGCGTGCCGTTGGTTAATGTGTTTGGTTTTGTAAATCAATCGCGCGATTTTCCTGACGGTAGAGATTTAAACCGAGTTTTTCCAGGTTCGCAATCGGGTTCTTTGGCAAGTCGCTTTGCTTACCGAATTATGCAGGATATTGTGCCGTTGGTTGATTATATTATCGATTTTCATGCCGGTGGTCGCGGTCGATTTAATGTGCCGCAGATTCGTATCGAACCAAATAATGAAGAATTAGATGCGTTGGCAGAAGCTTTTTCTACACATTTTATTCTGTATTCAAACAATATCGAAGGATCTTTCCGGGCTGCTTGCGATAAATTAGGCAAGAAATATTTGTTGTACGAAGGTGGAAAAGCTTTAGATATTAACAACGATGTTATTGAAGAAGGTCTTCAGGGAACCATTCGATTTTTGGATAAACTGCAAATGCTCAACAATAATTTCAGCATAAAAGAACCTACTAAAGAAATGGTTTGTATTGAAAATTCTACTTGGGTTCGCGCGCAGTATTCTGGTTTACTACATAATTTTGTACGTCCGGGAACTTTTGTGAAAACAGGTATGGAATTGGGTAAAATTACTGATCCGTATGGTTTGGTAGAAGAGCCCATTTTAGCACCTAACGATGGATATATAATTTGCAAAAACCAAGCTGCCATTGTGTTTCAGGGCGATGCCGTTTATCATATTTCAACCAAATTAAAAAATGACCAAGAAAGAATTACGCAAGAAATATAAAGAATTACGGAACGATTTAAGTTTTGATGCGATTGAAGATTTAAGTCTGCAAATTGCCAATCAATCCTTAAAACTACCTATTTGGAATTTCGAAAATTATCATATTTTTCTAACGATACACGAGCATAAGGAAGTTCAAACCGATTATCTGCTGCATATTTTAAACGGAAAAGATAAAAACATCATTGTTTCCAAATCTGATTTTGAAACCCGAACTATGAATCATATTTTACTGACCGATAATGTAACAATTAAAAAGAACGATTGGAACATTCCCGAACCGCAAAACGGATTTTCGGTTGCAGATAACCAGATCGATGTTGTTTTTGTGCCGCTACTGGCTTATGATGTTTTTGGAAACCGTGTAGGTTACGGCAAGGGTTTTTACGATAAGTTTTTATCGCAATGCAAACCTGATGTCGTAAAAATTGGATTATCTTTTTTCGATGCCGAAGAACTAATTGAAGATGTATTTACAGAAGATGTTCGGCTTGATTATTGTATTACACCAAATACGATAGTTAAATTTTAGTGATATGAAAAAGTTATTATTTAGTAGAACAGCGCGCTATGCAACGATTTTTTTATTGTTGCTGGCATTTTCTGCAACTTTTACCAGTTGCGTTGTAAGACCGCCACATCACCACGAGCGTAGAAAACTTCCACCAGGGCACGAAAAAAAATTACGTGGCGACCGATCGGCAAAACGATATGCACCGGGACAGCAAAAAAAGCAACATCACAAAGAACATAAGCAACGCAGAGGCTTAAAACGCGGTAGGTAACTACCGTTTTTTTATGAACTTTTTTAAGTACAAAGAGCTTCGTTCGTAAAAACCCGAAATAAATTTTACCTTTACAAAAAATAAACTTACACATGAATTACATTACAGAAATACTTATTTTATTGTTCTTGGCAATTACTTTTTTACAATCGGGTTACGATAAAATTGTGGATTGGAACGGAAACGTTGGTTGGTTAAAATCGCATTTTGCAAATACGTTTTTAGGCGATAAAGTACCATTTTCGTTAGGAATCATTTTAATTCTTGAAATTATTGCCGGAATTTTATCGCTTGCCGGAATTTGGTTTTTATTTAACGACTGTAAACAAATTGCGTTATACTCAGGAATTGTTTCTTGCGTTACCTTATTGTTCTTATTGTTTGGACAACGTATTGCAAAAGATTATGATGGTGCCAGAACGATTGTAATTTACTTTTTACCGGCAATATTTTTAGTTTTTCTGTTGAAATAATATTTTTGGCACACTAATTGATTAACTGATATAAGTTATGAAAAGGAAAATTTATTTTGGTTAGTTTAGTTGTAAAAAGTCCCGCGTTTGCGGGACTTTTTAAGTTTATACAATATTTTAAAAAAGAGTAATTCCATTTAAAGAAATACTATAAACCAAACGCATCATTAACAAAGTCAATGTTCCTAACAAAAAAGCATAAAGATAGATTGAAGTAAAATTGAATTTAGTCAGAATCCATTTTATAAGGAAATAAACCGTTAATACAGCCGATCCTAACAATGCAAGAATAGCCCCCATTTCATAGAAAACACCAAATAAGACAAAATCCCATAAAAATGGGATTTTAGCTAATAACCAGAACAAAAAACTAAATACAAGAATTATTAAAAATGCTTTATCATTTGTTTTTTGTTCTCTAAATTGTGAATATAACTTCATGTGTTAGTTTCTACTCATTAACAAACGTAGTACATACCAAAACAACAACATTAACGATGAAAACAAAGACAATGCTGCTGCAATGTATTGGTTGGTTCCAAAGTTGTTTTTAATTTGGTGCGTGTTGTATAAAATAGACCCTGATGCTAAAACGATCATTCCGACAGAAAACCATAAGCCTAAATCGAAATTAAACAACATACCAGCAACGATTGCACCTATTGCTACGAAAAATCCGATTGCTAAAATGCTTCGTAAAAAAGAAAAATCTGCTTTTGTACTAAATACCACAAAGGTTAATCCTAAAAACAAACTACCTGTAATAATAGCTGCTTGGGTTAACAATTCGTAACTTCCTGTGTAATAAATGGCAATGTAAAGTATCGGTACAAAAATAATTGCTTGTGCAACAATGTATAGAAAATATCCTAAATACTGTTTTGCCAAGCTAGTATCGTTATAAGCCATTTTTTGTGCGATATACGAAACGCCCATAAATCCGCCTAACAAAACTAACCACAAATAACCTTGAGTTAAACTTAACATGAAATCTACCAATGGTTGAATACGCAAGAAAATAGTTTCTAAAATTACAAAGGCTACCAAACCTAACGCCAAATTAAGGTAGGTTTTTTTATAAAACGTAGCTTGTTCTTGTTTGGTTGCCTGTGCGGCTAACTGAAATGCTTCCATAAAATTTATTTTAGTTTAATATTTTAAAGATAAAAAAAGATTTCTGTTTGAGCAGAAATCCTATTTAAAAACTTTTTTGTTGAATACAATTAATAATCCTACGCCTACCGAAATGGCTACATCGGCAACATTAAAAATGGCGTTGAAAAAGGTAAAGTGTTTGCCGCCCCAAACAGGCAACCAATCTGGCAGATAACCTTTCCAAATAGGGAAATAAAACATATCTACCACTTTACCGTGAAACCACGTTCCATACGGTTGATCACTGAATAGTGTTGCAATTTGGTTGTGACTGTCGTTAAAAATTACTCCGTAAAAAACAGAATCGATGATATTACCAACTGCACCCGCCAAAATCAAAGCAATGGCAACAATTAAAATATTTGATCCACGTTTTTTTACCGAATCATTCAACCAGTACAAAATTCCGCCAACAGCAATAATTCTGAACGAAGTTAAAATAAGTTTACCGTAATTGCCTGGAAGTTCTACTCCCCAAGCCATTCCGTCGTTCTCTATAAAATGAATTTTAAACCATTCAAAAACTTGAACTTCTTCCCCAATAAAAAAATTGGTTTTGATATATATCTTTGAAATTTGATCGATAATAATTACTACAATCGCTAAAAATAAAGCCTTGTTAAACGACATAATATGCAAAAATTTTGCACAAATGTAAGTTATTTAAAACAAAAAACGCTCTTAATTAAGAGCGTTTTATCAATTAACGTTGTTGCAATTTAGCTTCCATGCTCATTGTAGCATGCGGAACCAATTTTAAACGTTCTTTTTCGATTAATTTACCGGTTACGCGGCAAATTCCGTAGGTTTTGTTTTCAATTCGCACCAAAGCATTTTTCAAATCGCGTAAAAACTTCTCCTGGCGTGTTGCCAATTGCGAGTTTGCTTCTTTAGACAATGTTTCGCTGCCTTCTTCAAACGCTTTAAATGTAGGAGATGTATCATCGGTACCGTTATTTAAATCGTTCATATAAGCGCTTTTAATCAAATCTAAATCTGCTTGTGCTTTCTCTATCTTTTTTAAGATAATTTCTTTAAATTCAGCCAAATCTGCGTCTGAATATCTAATTTGTACACTTTCCTTTTCCATAACTAAACAATTTATTTTGAAACACTAATTTTGGTTATCATATCGTCAAACTCAATTTCTGTACCATTTTCTAAACTATCAACAAAATCAAGCGTTTCCGTTAAAGTTTCTGCTTTAATATACTCCATATTTGCAGTAACGGCATCTTGGATAACGGCGTTTTGCTGCATTTTAATTTTTACTTTATCGGTTACTTCAAACCCTGAATCTTTACGGATATTCTGAATTCTGTTCACCAATTCGCGTGCAATTCCTTCTTTCTTTAATTCGTCGGTCAACGTGATATCTAAAGCTACTGTAATTCCGTTTGCGTTTGCTACCAGCCAACCTTCGATATCTTGTGATGAAACCTCAACGTCTTCGTTTGTTAATTTAACCAGATTTCCTGAGATTTCCAAAGATATTTCGTTGTTTTTTTCGATCTCGCTGATCTGTTCCTGCGTGAAATTTTGAATGGCTTTTGCCACATTTCCCATTTCTTTTCCGAAACGCGGACCTAATGCCTTAAAATTCGGTTTGATCTGTTTTACCAGAATTCCTGAAGCATCGTTTAACAATTCAATTTCTTTCACGTTTACCTCTGCCATGATTAAATCTGCAACTGCCTCTATTTCTGCCTTTTGATTTTCGTCTAAAACAGGAATCATTACTTTTTGTAACGGCTGGCGTACTTTAATCATTTCTTTCTTACGCAATGATAATACTAAAGATGACACGGTTTGCGCTTTTTCCATTTTACTTTCTAACGACTTATTAACAACCGTTTTATCGTAAGTAGGAAAATCGGCCAAATGTACAGATTCAAATGATTCTTTTGCAGTTGCCTGTGTTAAATCTTTGTAAAGCTTGTCCATAAAAAACGGTGCAATTGGTGCCGACAGTTTTGCAACTGTAGTTAAACAAGTGTACAACGTTTGGTAAGCCGCAATTTTATCTTGTGCGTATTCGCCTTTCCAGAAACGGCGGCGGCATAAACGAACGTACCAGTTTGAAAGGTTTTCCTGAACAAAGTCTGATATAGCGCGTGCTGCTTTTGTTGGCTCGTAATCGGCATACGCTTCATCAACCGTTTTTATTAAACTGTTTAGTTCCGATAAAATCCAACGATCAATTTCCGGGCGATCTTCCATAGGAACTTCGTCTTCGCAGTAAGTAAATCCGTCGATATTTGCATATAAAGCAAAGAACGAATAAGTGTTGTATAACGTTCCGAAGAATTTACGGCGAACTTCTGTAATTCCGTCTAAATCGAATTTTAAATTATCCCACGGATTGGCATTCATAATCATGTACCAACGCGTAGCATCGGGTCCATGATCTGCAATTGTTTGGAAAGGATCAATGGTATTGCCTTTACTTTTAGACATTTTGATACCGTTCTTATCTAAAACCAAACCGTTCGACACGACGTTTTTATACGCTTTTTCGCCAAAAACCAATGTTCCAATTGCGTGTAATGTATAGAACCAACCACGAGTTTGATCGACACCTTCTGCAATAAAATCAGCAGGGAAATTTTCATGATTGTCGATATATTCTTTATTTTCAAAAGGATAATGCCATTGTGCATACGGCATGGCACCAGAATCGAACCAAACATCAATTAAATCTGTTTCGCGTTTCATTGGTTTGCCTGATGGAGAAATCAGTGTGATGCTATCAACCACATTTTTATGTAGGTCGATTTTATCATAGTTTTCCTCACTCATATCGCCCACCACAAAACCATCGAAAGGATTATGCGTTTGAACGCCCGCTTTCATTGCTTTTTCAATTTCGGCAATCAATTCTTCTACCGATCCTACGATTAATTCCTCTGTTTTATCTTCGGTTCTCCAGATTGGTAACGGAATTCCCCAGTAACGTGAGCGAGATAAATTCCAGTCGTTGGCATTTTTCAGCCAGTTTCCAAAACGACCTTCGCCTGTTGCTTTAGGTTTCCAGTTGATTTCTTCATTTAAATCGAACATTTTATCTTTCACTTCGGTAACCTTGATAAACCAAGAATCTAACGGATAGTATAAAAGTGGCTCATCGGTTCGCCAACTATGTGGATAACTGTGTACGTATTTCTCTACCTTAAAGGCTTTGTTTTCTTCTTTTAAACGGATTGCAATTTCAACATCGACCGATTTCTCAGGTGCTTCGCCTTCACTGTAATATTCGTTCTTTACGTATTTGCCTGCCATATCGCCCATGTGCGAGGTAAACTTTCCTTGTAAATCAACCAACGGCACAGGGTTTCCGTTTTCGTCTAAAACCAACATCGGCGGTACTTCAGGTGTTGCTTCTTTAGCAACTTTTGCATCGTCTGCACCAAAAGTTGGCGCAGTGTGTACAATACCGGTTCCGTCTTCGGTTGTTACGAAATCGCCTGCAATTACTCGGAACGCATTTTCAGGGTTTTGATAAGGCAACGTGTACGGCAACAACTGCTCATAACGGATACCAACCAAATCAATTCCTTTAAATTCTTTTACAATGAAATACGGAATTTTTTTATCGTTTTCTTTATAATCTGCTAATTCAGCTTCGGTTTCAACAGCTACATATTTTCCAGCAAACTGTTTAGCAACCAAAGGTTTTCCTAAAACCACATTTATTGGCTGATTGGTGTATTGGTTGAATGTTTTTACCAACACATAATCGATTTTTGGACCAACAGTTAATGCGGTATTACTCGGCAACGTCCACGGTGTAGTTGTCCAAGCCATGATATCGATTTGTCCGAATCCTTTTAAAAATTCTGGTAACGAATTTTCTATGGTTTTAAACTGTGCAACAATAGTGGTATCGGTAACATCGCGATAAGCACCTGGCTGATTTACCTCGTGCGACGACAAACCTGTTCCCGCTTTTGGCGAATACGGCTGAATGGTGTACCCTTTGTACAGTAAATCTTTGTTGTAAATTTGCTTTAACAACCACCAAACGGTTTCCATATATTTGGGTTTGTAGGTAATGTACGGATCGTTCATATCTACCCAGTAACCCATTTTTTCAGTAAGATCGTTCCATAAATCGGTGTAGCGCATTACGGTACGTTTACACGCCTCGTTATACTCTTCTACCGATATTTTTGTTCCGATATCTTCTTTGGTAATTCCCAGTTCTTTTTCGGTACCTAATTCAACGGGTAAACCGTGGGTATCCCAACCAGCTTTACGCTTAACTTGGAACCCTTTCTGAGTTTTGTATCGGCAGAAAATATCTTTAATAGCACGAGCCATAACGTGGTGAATACCAGGTTTCCCATTTGCAGAAGGCGGACCTTCAAAAAACACAAACGGTTGGTTGCCTTCGCGAGAAGTAACCGATTTATCAAAGATGGACTGATCTTTCCAATACTGTAACATTTCGCTTGCTACGGTTGGTAAATCTAATCCTTTATACTCTGTGAATTTGGTGCTCATGATACTGTTTTTAAATTCAATGTGCGAATTTAAGGAATTTAGGTTAAATAGTAGTATTTAATTTAGTTACGATTTATTTTGTATTTTTTGATTGATCTGAAACCAAAATTTTATGAGAAAACTATTGTTGTTTTTTGCTACAATTTCACTTTTTTGCTGCTGTGATTATATAGGGGTATATTATTATGATGTAAAAAACGAAACAACGGAATTCCCAATTGAAATTAAATTTCAAAAACGCCATGATACTCTCTTACAATCGGTTATTGTACATCCGGCTACGACAGAAAGAATAATGAAAGATGGTAGCGGATTAATTGGTATGCATGATGATCCAGGAGATATCTTTAAGGATTCTATAAATGACTTAAAATTTATTGATTTGTATATTGAAGGAAATAAAATAGAAGGAAAGTTCAAAGCTCGAAGTTTTTGGTTTTTTAGCCAGAATGGAGATCAAAGCAGTACTTATACCTTGAAAATTACTGACTGTTTAATACATTCAAAATAATAAAAAATCCCGAACAATTGTTCGGGATTTTTTATTTCAAAACCTATACCCAACAGCAACAGCTAATTTTGCATTTGCCCATGGGCCTTTTATTTTAACATCAACACCCTCATCGTTTACGTTGTAAGTATATTTTACTACGGGTAGTTCTACCTCATCTATTGCTTTACGGACTTCGGCTTGTTCTTCGGCATCTAAAGAGCGTCTGCCGCTTAAATCGCCCGACGCAAAACCATAACTTAAGCCTACAAAAGTAACATCGAGATACCATTGTGAAGCCAATCGCCACTGTGCCCCGAACGATAATCCGCCGGAAAAACCATCTACATTTCCGTTAATGGTTACATATTCTATTTGTTCTTTGTAAATATAATCTACAGGAATATCAACCGAAAATCGATCGTATCTTAAAAAAGGAGCTACGTAAAAACCACGCATTGCTTCTTTACCCATATAAAAACGAACTTCGGGCGTAAATGAAAACGCATTCATTTTTACATCTTTTAAAATATCAATTGCTCCTTTGTCTTTCACAATATCTTCCACCGTACTAAAAAAAGGAATACTGCGTTTGGGCATGATGTTGATATTGGCGGCGATACTGGTTTTTGGAGCAATGAGTCGTTCGTATTGCAACGAAATGGTCGAAGATGTTAAACCAAGTATATTCCACTTAACCATGTTTTTATCGTCGGAAAAATCCGTTGTTTCTTGCGCAAACCCGCTAAAGCAAAGCAAACTAAAAAGTAGGGTGACTGTATTTTTCATAGCAAACAGGTATTTTTACTTTCAACGGTTAATTTACGCAAAATATTCCTGTCTGATAGTTAAATAATCATATTCTTCAGACTTATAAATCAAAAAAAAAAAAACGAACCTATTAAAGTTCGTATTCGTTATTCTTCTATAATCAGTTCGCCACAAATGGGCGTTTGAAAAGCTTTTGAAAATTCCTTTTCCGGTAAATCTTTCGGTAATAAAAACATTAGTTTGGTAATAGCAGCTTCGGTAGTAATATCGTAACCCGA
>CAJYTF010000045.1 GCA_913777665.1 uncultured Myroides sp. | reverse complement strand
TAAAAATTAACTTTTAATACTATTATAATATCCTAAAAGCATAAAAAGGAGAATGACTTAAAATTTGGCATTTTATGCAGGTGTTGAATAAATACGCAATTTATAGAAACAGTTCCCGATCGTTTTTTCCAACTTATCGTTACTTGGATAATTTTTTTATAGCTTTAAGCATATCAATTCCTTTACCTAATGTTGGTTTAAACAAATCTCCTTTTTCCTTGATTCGATCCAATGCGTTGTGAATATTAAAATCGGTAGGTTGCAATCCTTTTTTAACCTCAGCCCATTCCAACGGCATAGAAACCGGCGCACCTGATTTCGGACGCAAACTATAGACACTCGCCAAGGTTTGTCCGCGACGGTTTTGCAGATAATCGAGGTAGATTTTATCTTTATCGCGTTTTTGAAGGCTTCGTTCTAAGGTGGTTAAATTGGGTAATTTTTCCTGAACCAACTGCATCAGCAGATGTCCGAAATCTTTCACCTGATCATACGAATATTTAGCGTTCACGGGAATATAGATGTGGATTCCTGAACTACCCGATGTTTTAGGATATCCTTCGATACCCGCCAGATACAAAACATCTTTAACAGCCTGCGCTGTTTCAATCACATCATCGAACGTATTTTTAGCTGACGGATCTAAATCTAAAACCAGATAATCGGGCTTGTCGGCTTTCTGGATCTTACTTGTCCAGACATTCAGTTCAATACACCCCAAATTGTTCAAATAAGCCAACGTTGCTTTATCGTTACAAATAATATAGTTGATGTATTTATCGGAACTTTCAGAGAAAACTTTCTGGGTTTCGATCCAATCGGGAGTTTCGTCTGAAGCATCTTTCTGAAAAAAACTCAACCCTTTAATTCCGTTTGGGTATCGATTCATAGACTGCGGGCGCGATTTAAGATGCGGAAGAATATATTGCGAAATGCTTTGGTAAAACGCAATTACGTCGCCTTTGGTAATATCATCGTCAGGAAAATAAACCTTATTTTGGTTGGTAAGTTTCAGTTCCTGTTTTCCTATTTTTTGTACCACATCATCTTTGCTGGTTCTTTTTTTAGGTGCTGCTTTCATACTTTCTTTTTTTGATTTTTGATTGGTAGTAAATGACACATCATTTGGTTCGATATCGTCACGAAGCCTTAAAAATATGGGATGACGGTATATGTGGTCTTTGGTAAGTTCGGTAAATTTAATTTCGGCAACCAGTTCGGGTTGTACCCAGGTAGCTTTCGTATTGGTTTTTGGAGTGATCTTAAACACCGATTTTTCGGTTACCAACGGCTGTAATTTTTCGTATATATCAGCAAGAGATTTATCGTTGAAACCACCGCCGGTATGCCCGCAGAAAACCATTTCGTTATTCAGATATTTACCAAGAATTAAGGCGCCGAATTTCTTTCTGGAACCTTTTGGTTCGGTAAAACCGCAAATAACCGCTTCATCACTTTTATGGATTTTTATCTTAAGCCATTCGGAACTGCGCACATTTTCCCTGTAAATACTATCGGTTTTTTTAGCGATAATTCCTTCCAAACCCATATCATTTGCCGCCCGAAAAAAATCGTTGCCCTTTTCCAATACATGGTCGCTAAATTTTACGATTTCATTTTCAATTAAAGCATCTTTAAGTAATTCTTTGCGTTGCAGGTACGATAAACCTTCGGTTGAATGACCGTTAAGCCACAGCAGATCGAAAACCTGATACGCCAAAACCAGGTTGGGATTATCGGCAATTTGCTGCAACCACTGGAAATTCGGTTTACCTTTATCATCATACGCAACAATTTCGCCATCGAGCACCATTTGATGTTCCTGAAGCTTTAGGGAATTGGCTACTTTTTTAAATTTCTTTGAAAAATCGATTCCGTTTCGGGAATACAGACGGATATCATCTTTACTTAAATCGGCAACTGCGCGGTAACCGTCCCATTTAATTTCGAATGCCCATTCAGCGTCATCAAAAGGTTTTTCTGACACTTTGCACAGCATGGGTTGGATAAATTCCACAAGTTTTGCAGCACCCGAAAGTGCAGGTGCGTAATTTTTATAATGTTTTATTCCGCTGGTGGATTCCTTTTTTTTTTTTACTGCTCTTCTCTTTAAGATAAGCGGTTACTTTAGAATTTTTAGCTGTATGTTCTTCGGCATCGTACTCTTCGTCAACAGCATATTTATCCTTATGTTTAATGAGCAGCCAAGCGTTCTCATCTTTAGAATTTTTAATTTTTACCAAAGCAAATTCGCCTTTTAATTTTTTGCCGTGCAGCACGAATTTTAACGACTGTTTGTGCAGTTCGGCGCGCATTACCAAATCATCTGTCTTGCCTTTGACCTTCTCTATTGGTTCATAGGTTCCTTCGTCCCAAATTTCTACTTCGCCGGCACCGTAATTTCCTTTTGGAATGCTGCCTTCGAAAGTTCTGTAGGAATACGGGTGATCTTCAACCATCATTGCCAGCCTTTTATCGGCGGGGTTTAATGACGGCCCTTTGGGAACCGCCCAACTTTTTAGCACACCATCCATTTCCAGTCGGAAATCGTAATGAAGCCTTGTGGCAGCATGGCGCTGTATTACGAACTTTAATTTAGTTCCGCTGGCTTTTTCTTTTCCTTCCGGTTCGGATGTTTCCTTGAAATTCCGTTTTTTATTGTAATCTTCTAAAGGCATCTTTGTTCAATTTAGTTACTGTTCGTGCATCAAAACATATTTATCAAAACAATTAACCTGCTTTCTTTTTCTTTCCTTTTTCCAAACTTTCCTTCAGCATTGCCATAAGATCCGTTGCTTTGCCTTCGGGTTCTTTTACTTCGGTTAATTTCACTTTTTTACCTTTTGCTTTTTGTTTGATAATTTTAAGCAGATCGGCATTGTAGGTATCCTTATAATCTTCGGGATTAAAATCTGCCGAAAGCGATTTTATCAACTGTTCTGCCATCTTTAACTCGGCAGCTTTAGGAGCTTTTGCCGGAAGTTTTAAGTCTTCGAAATCTCGTAATTCTTCGGGATAGCGCATGCGGTTTACCATTAAAACCTTACCTTGGTACGGACGGATCAAACATAAAATTTCCCTTTCGCGTAACACAAAAGATCCTATGCCTGCCATTTTAGTTTTAATCAACGCTTTAAGTAGCAGATTGTAAGGACCTTCGCCGTTCTTTTGAGGTTCCAGAAAATAAGGTGTTTCAAAATATGCCGAATCGATATCTGCTTCCTTTACAAACTGCGTAATAGAAAGTATCTTTGATTTTTCGGGGCTTGCCGCTTCAAAATCCTGATCTTCCAATACAATATATTTTTCGTTTAGCTTGTATCCCTTTACGATATCTTCCCAAACCACTTCCTTTCCTGTATTCTCATTGATTCGTTTAAACCGTATGTTACTCAGATCTTTACTGTCCAGCATATCCAGATCCAGCGTACTGGAATCTGTAGCCGGATACAGCTTGATGGGAATATTTACCAAACCAAAGCCTACGGCTCCATTCCAAATTGCTCTCATAGTTTCTTTTTAAATTTATACCGCAATTTTCCTTCCAATGTGGTTCAAAATCAACACAAATAATTCTGTTCCAGTATATTAAAGCAGTATGCTTGCAGTTTTATTTTTATGGAAATAACAACTTAATTCATTTTTTCTACAAATTGCCGTAAAAATCTACAGCCCAAAATATTCGAAATATCAAGAAAGCAGTTTAACTTCTGATCAATTTAAAATGGTTTGTAATTTGATTTATAAAAGTATGCGAGAAAAATTGACCTATACTGCAGATTTTGACAAACTTTCTTTTAAGGAGCACGCCTTATTGGATAAATTAACCGCTGCCATACAAAAATTTGTGCAAAAAACACCTGGACTAAACCAAGTGCCTTATAAAACAAGAGATGCGCACGCAACAACTTATGACATTTTGCAGGGAAAATTTTTGGTAGATGATGCGTTTGATCAACAATCATTTTTTCCCGATAATGTGTTAGACGCTACATTGAGAATATCGAACGCACACATGAAAATTGTAAAGGGCAACGCACTGCCTGCGTACGGTTTTTCACTGAAATTATCACATGAAACAAAGACAGTGGCTAATTTTCCGCTGGTTAATTTTCCGCTGTTTCCTTTTAATAATGTATCGAACTTTCTAAAATTTTTCACTGCAGTAAACAGCTATTTTTCAGGAAACATGATACAGAAATGTTGGAGCATGCTTTGTATGTCAGGTTGCATTATACGTATATTTCCACACGTTCTGCATCTTGATTTTTTAAAGAACGTAACGCAATTAATTAAAAAACGAAATAATTCATTATTTTCATTTGACTATCATTCGATTGGTGCTTACCGATTTGGAAACCATATCGTGAAACTGAAATTGGTTCCTGAACAAGCGGTCACGGAAAAATCTGCAAAAGAACTATTCAATAAAAAAGGGCAATACATTGCAAAACTTTACATTCAATATGCTTATGATTTAAAAGATCAACCTGTAAACGTATTGCACAAGGAATGGAAAGACAGTCCTTTTATCTGTGTTGGAAAATTTATTTTCACCAATTATGCAGATAAAAAAGATCCGAATGTGGAACAATCATCGTTCAATCCGTTTGAAAGTATTGAAGCATTTCAGCCCGTTGGCAGGATACAACATTTAAGAAATAAAGCCTACCAAGCTTCATTGGAAGAACGAAGGCGTTGAGCAATAACTATACAATGTATCGTGTATATGACTTTAAAACTTTACCAACAAAAATTTTAAATTATGTTCAGAGGAAAAAGTACCGTAAATAAAACGCTAATCGCTATTATTATCATTATATTGTTAGGTATAGCCCTATTGCTATATTCGTATGGATTGTAAAATACCAGATCTCAAAATAGACAATTGCTCTTTAATTTAAATTGGAGTAAAGGATTAGATTTATTCGCCACACATCCTGTAAAGATCAGAAAATTTTTACTTTTGCATGATAAAATTTAAAAAAGGAATATCATGCAAGAACTAATCGGAAAAATCAATGCTGAAATGGCCGCATTTAACGAGGATGCACAATTACAATCAGAAAAATCAAACAAGGCTGCTGGAACCAGAGCACGCAAATCGACATTAAATTTAGAAAAACTTTTAAAAGAATTCCGTAAGGTATCTTTAGAAGAATCTAAAAAATAAGAAAAGCTCCCACTGGGAGCTTTAATCATTATAAAGTCAAAACAGTTAATTTTAGTGCTATTAATGCTTTAAAACAAAGAAACACATAAAATCACAGTTTTTTAAACAGTTTCGTCGGTATAATTTAAATCAATCTTCAGAGGAATATTCAGTTCCCTTAATTTATCGTTCCAGATATCGATCTGTTTCAGTAATTCTTCTGTAAAAGCTTCTTTAATTTCGATTTCGCTTTCTATACTACTATTTTCATCCATGATATTCCCGTGTTAGTATTATGCTTTTATTTTAATTATTCATATCATGGAGAATCCAGACCTTCAACCATTATAAATATCTTTTACGAACTATTCCGACCTGAACTGTTTAGGCGTAATTCCGGTTTGCCCCTTATAGAACTTCGTAAAATTGGTTACTTCGCTGAAACCGAACTTGAAGGCAATTTCACCGATCGACATATCCAACCTTTTAAGTTCAATTTCAATTTCTTCAATCAGCCGGGTATTTATCCACTTTTTAGCGCTGCTGTTTTCGTATTTTCTAAAGGCCCTGTCCAAAGTACTTAAACTGACATTCATCTGATTACAAAAAAACTTAACACTCTGGCGGCGGTTTAATTCTTTATTGAACAAATATTTAAAGTTCTTAATAAGCTTTATCTCGTTCGCAACCCTTAGTGTAGGTCTTTCCTTTGTAAAAACTTCTTCGCTAATAAGCAAAATGCTAAAAACATAATTCACAAGAATCTGTTCCTGAATTTCGCTTTGACCTCTCCTTAACTGGTCGATCACCAATTGAAAAAGCATCAGTAATTCCTCCGTCCTGTCCTGTGTAGGAAAAAATACTGCTTGCTCCACGCTGTTAAACAACAGGGTATGCTTTAAAAAGAAGCTTTTCATTCGTGACCTGCCAAAAAAAGCTTCTGAAAAAATAAGTGCAAAACCCTCACAATCTTTAGACGTATGAAACATCATATTTGTTCCCACTGAAGTAAATAAAGCAGATCCTGCGCCAACTTCAACAATGTTTTGATCAATCTTATATGTACCTTTTCCTTTAATATAAAAATGAAGCATATAGACTCCCGTACTCTTAGGGTTAAAATAATGAGGTGTTAACTGGCTCAAATATTTTAGAGAATAAAGGCTTAAAAATTGTTTATTCTTCAGATATAAAAAAGGTTTGGTTAAAAAATCTTTCATTCTCACTAACTCTTTTACATTAATAATTTTAATCCTCCCCTGTCTGTTTAAAATTAAATCTGCACTTTTACTTTAAATGGTTGACCCTTAGTCAGCAGTATTCCAGCATATTTATCCTCCTTGCTTCATTACTCTGAAACCACTTTACGTAAGAACGCAGATCCTGTCTACAAAACAGGTTCCAACCCTTACTAATGCAAAGTAAGTACCAAAGTTTTAACAATTGAAAATCATAAGATTAAACAATAACGAACCATAATAAAACTGCTGATTAAATACTCAAAACTAGTTTAACCATTATTTATTTAACTATCAGGCACTGATCTGCGTAAAACTATAGCATAGATGTTAACTTTCACTTAACAAATAATGTTGAAACAGATAAATATTTCAATGCTATTCCTGTCGACTTAATTTTTCTATTTCAAAAGTAGTATGTAGCAATCAAAGTTTTATAATACATACCTTTCAATAAATGGTTAAATCAAATCAGGTGTTTCACAGATGAAATTACATTAATTTAAGGCCAACAGATCATACGCCTGTAATTTAAAGCAGTTCACAATGCAGAAGTCTACACCTGATGATTAAAAGAAATATTTTTACCATTTACCCTAAAAACAAATGAAGCTTTAAAGCTGCTGCAACTGAAATTTCAAGGTTTTAATGTAAAAGACAAATTTAAAAACTGAAACCACTGAATGAAACAAACAATTGATAGTATCTAAAAAGAAAAGGTCGGAAAAAAATCTTCCGACCATCAGTATTAAAAATTGGACTTCTACTGTAACTGACAACAGATCATCTTACCTATAATTTTCGAAGAAACCAGTGATAACTTCTAAGCTTGCGGTAAAAGCGTTTCAGATATGAAAACAATCATTATTTTTTCAATTCCAGGGATTTTAGAATTTTTACGGCATTGTCATTTTCAGGATTAAGCCTGACAGACTCTTTATAAGCTTTTACAGCTTCTTTCTTTCTGCCCATTTTTAGCAATAGTTCACCATAGCTGTCAAAAGTATTGTAAGCATTAGGGTACAATTTGGTATTAAGTTCATAAACTTTTAAAGCCTCATTATTATGGTCTTTAGACAGTAATTCATACCCAAAATTATTAACAGCCTCTTCGCTAATATTATATGCAGACAACGTACCTTGTTTAAACTGACGTTTTATTTCTTCAATGGTTTCACTAATGGATTTTGTTTTTTGATAAAATTCACTGACAGACTGTTGGTTCATAAGCCTTTCTTTCAACTCTTGTTCAGCCAGTGTTTCCACACCATAGTAACGTCGCTCTTCATCAGTTACTTTTGTAGTGTCTATCGTATAGCGTTGCCATTTTTCGTCTGTGGTATGATCTTTTATAAACTGCGTGCCATAAATTTGCGGTAGCTTTCTGCGCATAAGATCTCTGTCTACAGCCGCAGGATACCACCATTTGTTCAACGAACCGTCTAATTCTAACGCTGTCTTAAAGCTTTTGACCGCCAATGCAGATGCAATTGTATCGTTACCATGTTGAAATATTATACCCGCATTAAGATGATCTGTACCCGTTACTACTTTTCCCGACTTCATCAATTCCAGAACACGGATCCTTCTAAGGCTGTCTGCTCTGTTTAATTTTTCCCAGTCAATATTCGCATCATTACGAGATGCCTGATCGTCTTTTGCCATCTGCTGCAACTCGTGATTGTTTTGTGAATAGCCGGCTGTTGATATAAAGCAAACTAAGAGTAACGTTTTTAAAATAGTATTTCTCATATTTTTATCATTGCTTTAGCAGGATTCTAAATTTTCTGCATTACAATTACACTTTCACCCTGTTTCTGCGTAAGCTGCTGTTTCTCTGGATCGAATGTAAGAAAGATGTCTTCATACTCAAACTTATTATTACCCAGGTAAGCAAACGGAACGTACATTTGACCAGCTCTGGAATCCTGAAAAATCAAGCTATTTCCATCAGAAGAAACAGTAACCGAAACCAGTGTATCAGGATAGCGATAAGTACCTTTAATTTTTGAGAAATCTTCCGTACTCATTTCATCTATACTATCATATTTTTTAGATGCGGGCTTATTTCCAAAAGCAAATTGCAGCATGGCCACCTGGACCATATCGGTATTAATATTGGTGGCATTTGCCAACGTTACCAGTCCTAATTGTTCGTTTGGAAAGTACCAGTAATCCGAAATATAATTATCGATCCTGCCCGTATGCCTGAACGCTTTCAAGCTGCCCAGCATAAACGTTTCAATTCCGAGACCATATTCATCATTTTCTATGTTCAGCATTAATTCTAAACTTTCAGGGCTGATAATTTTACCCATGAACAAAGCCGATATAAACCTATTAACTTCGGAAGGAGTTGAAAGTAATCCGCCGCTGCCCGGTTCGTTCGAATAATTTATTGATCCGTTTTTAAGGTATTTATCCTGAATGTTATAAGAATAAGCTTCATTTTTTACAAGATCATTTTCAAAAGTATAATAGGTATTTTCTAACCTTAAAGGTTTGCAAATCTTTTCCTGCAACAAGGTATTATAATCTTTCTGATAGATTTTTTCAAGAATAAACCCTATTAATGCATAGTTGGTATTGCTGTATTCGTAAGCTGTGTCTGGATCAAAGTTATTTTTGTGTTTCGAAACATAATCAACAAATTCTTCCTGAGTATGCGGATCAGCTTCCCAAGCAGATTCGCCGGGAATTTCTGTAAAATTAAAAATCCCGGAACGGTGCTTCAGCATCATTTCTATGGTTATTTCATCGGCATATTGAAATTGCGGAAACCATTGCGATAATTTGTCGCTAAGTTTTATCTTACCTTCTTCCATTGCCAATAAAGTAAGTACTGCCGTGTACGTTTTTGTAACAGACCCTATACGGAATTTAGTGGTTACATCGTTTTTTTTCTGTGAATCAACATCTGCAAAACCAACCGATTTATTATAGATGACTGAATCTTTAAAAAGGATGGATGCACTACCCATAAACTTTCTGTTTTCTGAAAGATGTTCGAAATAAGTATCGAGTGATGATTGGGCGTTTACGGAAAACTGGGTTAAAGCTGCAATAAAAAGGCTGCCAATTGTTTTAATATACTTCATTTTAAAAATCAAGATGTTTTAGATTCGATGTATTGTTCGGTAACAAGACTGTTAGGCTTCAGGTAAAAAAAGCCGTTTTTATAATCCATAAAAACATTAAACCGTTTAAGCACTTCATTACCCAATATATGTACCTTACGATTCCTCATGGGTTTGTTTCCGGTTATCTGCTGAACGGGGACATTTTCCAGCACCATATTTCCAATCTTCAAGATTTGCAGTTCAGAAGTTATAACAGGAATTTCGTTTCCTTGCGCACCTTTCATGAGTACCCTTTTCAACTCTTTCATCGCAGGGAACTGTTTTTCGTGTAACTCTTCATCATCAAGCATCGCCGTGCGCTGATAGCCAGTATCAAAGAGAAAGTACTCTTTCAGGCTTTTACCATCGTGTATCATTTCTGCCTGTATAAAAGGAATCCCTTCAATCAATTTGAAAGGCAAACATGCGTAAGTATTATTCTTTAAAACTTCTTTAGGCAGCTCATTATGAATGACCATAATTCCTTTATCATAATTTAGCTCTACCGTTTTATCTGCGAAAAAATTCCAGCCAAACCTACCTTCGGTACCATGACCTGCTAATTGTGCATCGTACACTTTGGTTGAAAAAACCGATTTTCCGATCTTTAGCGCATAATCGGTCTTATAAAGCTGGATGCTGTTACCTAACTTATTTTTTAGAACATCTGCCGTAATGATTAAGTCGGTACAACCTGTATCAAAATTAAGGATAAGCGAATCTTTATCATTAAAAACCGTTTTAACATAAATGGTATTTTGTTCGTTAATATGTAAACTAACGGTATCTGCCGTAAGCTGTGCAGAAGCGTTGAAACAAAACAGCACTAAGGGTAAAAGCAGTAATTTACGTAATTGGGTCATAAACAGTTTATTTTTTAATTGCGCTTATATTATCACGCCTGTTATCTTTAATTAAAACATATTGAGCAAATATAAAAACAAGACACTATATGGTGTTTAAAATTATCATAAAATTATTTATCTTGCACAAAGAAAGTTAATAAATGAAAAGAAAACCAGCCAGCGGAACATTTAGAAATACAGAACGCAGCAAGCAGAAATTTTTATCGGCAGTTGGAAAAATACTGAAGACGAAAGGTTATGCCGGCTTAAAAGTTAACTATATTGCACAGTTAGCCGGTGTTGACAAAAAAATGATCTATAATTATTTTGGGAGTTTAGACGGACTAATCGACGAATATATAGCCACTCAGGATTTTTGGAGCAACATCGCTGCCGATATGGCGCGCACGCCAATTAATGACGGAGGGAAAGAGTTCAGTAAAGAAATTTTCTTATCGCAGTATGATTATTTATCAAAAAACAAAGAACTGCAGAAAGTACTATTATGGCGGCTTTCTGAAGAACGAAAATCATTGCGGAAGCTTACAGATGAGCAGGAAGAAAGCGGAGAACGCTTGTTCTCGAAAATCACAGATCCACATTTTGGCGAACATGCAGAAAAGTTCAGGGCTGTGAGTGCGGTTCTGGTTGCCGGCATCTATTATCTGAATATGTATGCCGAACACAACGGGAGCGTTTTCAGCGGTATCGACCTGAAAACCGACGATGGAAAAAATGCCGTTAAAGAAGCGGTTACATTTTTAATTGACAAAACATATGATGGATTGACAGCGGATCCACAAAGCAACACTACAATAGAGAAGACCATTTAAAATTTTGGACGTTATTTTTAAATTCTATAACCTTGGCAAATATTATGTGCAATACATTACCAAAGGTTTTGTAATTTCACATTTACTTAAAATCTAAAATGAGATGAAGGTAAAATCTTTAGAGATCAAAGATTTTCTTAAAATCGCTGCAGGCAAGCCCAGAGCTGCTACCCAAACCGATTTCTGTGTAATAGATGCTGACAGTAAAAATTTTTCACTTAATGCCGAAAACTTAAATTTTCATGCTATCTTTTTGTGTACTAACGGAAACTGTACCACTACAGTAGGTCCTCACAGGTTTTTAACGGATTCAAAGTGTTTGACAGCCGTTCCACCGCATACAACATTTTCGATTAGTGATACCTCAGAAGACTTTAAAGCATGCCTGTTACTGTTTAAATCTGATTTTCTAAAAAAGGGCTTTGTAAAAACAGATATTATGGAAGAACTGCTTTACATAAGTCCGGAATACGCACCTGTCTTTAACTTAAATACTGCTGATTTTAATGACAGTTTATATAAAATCAAAAAAATAAAAGAAGAAAATGAAAAACAAACGCCATTTTGCACAGAAGTTAGCAGATTGTACATATTACAGATCCTTTACGATTACAACCGGGTATGCGAGCTATGCCTGATAAATTCCGAAAAGCTTATAAACAGGCAGTACCAGGTGTTATACCAATTCCGAAAACTGACCGAACAACACTTCAGCACCAAGAAGACCGTAAAGGAATATGCTGATTTAATGAATCTATCGGCAAAATACCTAAGCGAATGTGTAAAGAACCATACCGGCGCGGCTGCACTGTCACTCATTCAGAACAGGATTATTTTAGATGCGGAACAACTGCTTAATTATTCAACCCTGAGTATAAAAAGTATTTCGTATCAACTGGGGTTTTCATCTGCGGCATCCTTTTCCCGTTTCTTCAAAGGATTAAGAGGCATGTCTCCCGTTGAATTTAGAACGAAGCCGTAAAACTGCCAATACAAACCGAATTTCTGCAATTGCCTTCGCTGCTTTAATTATGAAACTTTGCCACATAATTTAAAACAGCCTACCATGATTAAAAAATTAACGGCATCAACAGCAATATTATGTGCAGCCGCTTCGATACTTTCGTGTAAAAGCAGCAAAATTACTGAAGAAGCAACAGATGGAAAAAAACTGCAGGCAGTACAGTTCAGAACTGCACGACCAACCAACAATCTGGAAAAGGTTAAGACCTTCTATACAGAAGCACTGGGGTTAGAATTATTAGGGTCGTTTAAAGGGCATGACGGATATGACGGTATTATGCTGGCGATGCCGGATAAGACACATCATCTTGAATTCACACAGTACGAAAAGTATACCGAATTACCCAAGCCTACAAAAGAGCACCTTACGGTATTGTACTACAGTAGCGCAGAAGCTTACAAAACAGCCAACGAAAGGATACAAAGGTTGGGGATTCTGCCCGTTGAACCTGAGAACCCCTATTGGAAAGACAAAAGTGAAACGTATGAAGATCCAGACGGATGGAGGATTATACTTTTTAACGGCGTTTACAATCCTTAACAATCATTGGAAATACGCTATTATTAAAGAGAAAAGTTTTTTTGGCTTTTCTCTTTCTTTAATGAACCCAAAGGTTAAATGGGGTTATTTCATTAAGGCCAAAAAGAGCTTTGGGTTTATATAGATTATGTTTTTCGATCATTATACTGTTATTAAGATTGTTGAACTATTTGGGAAATTAATCTCCAGTGATTACTAATACAAAATTTTCGGTTTTTTCCCTTCTTTTGATAGATCAAAAGAAGCAAAAATCTTTTTTCTTTTATCTTGCCGTATCATTAAAACGGTCAACTACGTTTTGTAAGCTAAATCATAAAAACGTCACTTCGTTCCCTTATGATTTTGCGCTCACTTTAACTTGTTAACGCTCGTTTTACTGATAAATGGCGCTCTGATCCTCCTAGTTAATCAATCCAGTTTCAATCCAAAAATCCATAATTTCTATAAATACTGTGATGTTTCATCCCCTAAAGCGAGACAAACTTGCAGCATCGCATTCAGTCTTTAAATAGAATTTTAATTTAAGGTTCGGAATTTAATGAACCCAAAGCTTAAATGGGGCTACCCTACAAAGCCCAAAAAAGAGCTTTGGGTTACTTGTTTGTTGGTTCATTCTTGGTTAGTACTATATAGTTATTCATTCTCCATTCCTCGTCATTGATACATTCGGTTTTTCTGTTCTTTTATGACTAAAAGAACCAAAAGTCTTTTCTTTTTTTGTCTTGCCTCAGTTCAAAAACGGTTGAACTATTCCTCGTTTACTAGCTGATCGAATCGTTGCTCCGCTCCCCGATTAGCTTACGTTCACATCGTCTTTTCAACTATCGTTTCTGAACTAATGGCGCTTTGATTCACCTGAATAATTGATTTATGTTTTCATTTGTTTTCTTTAGAAGTTGGATTCAGGTGTATTCTTCTTCTACCTTGTTGCGGAAATGTTGCAGCAGTTTAACAAGGAACCGAGCGGGTTCCAGTTTGCGTCGCTTTATGTCGATGTATTCCCTGTAGAGCTGTTCGGTAATCTGTATCTGGAATAGTTCGCCGAACTGTTTTGCCAGTTCGTGTACTGTACATCTATCGGTATCTACTGCTCCGGAATAGTACAATGCATATACCAGTTCCACGGCATCCACCTTATTAGCTTTCCATTCCAAAGGCATTGAATGCTTCTGCTTTTCCGGCAGTAACGGTGCTTTTAACATATTTAACTGTTTGGTGTAAAACCCTACAAGTTTTTCATAGGCGGTTATTTTTGCGAGCAGCAAACCGTGCGAACAAGACGACTCCAGATCGGCATTCAGGCTGTACACCGTACGTGCCGCACCGGAATGGGTCAGACGTGTGAAATAACGTTCATCGTTATGGCTATGCTTTTTCTTTATGTAACCATAAAATTCCTGTTCATCCCTAATAAAGTACAACAGCCGCTGTACCTCCTTCTTAAAAGGTTTGGACTGCATTATCTCCAGATCCTGATGTTTTTCATAGAAACTTTTCAGTGAACTCAAGAACACATATTCCTTAACCAGCTTCGGCTTTATCTCTTTAAAATAGACAATTTCATCGTGAATGGAATTGAAACGATAACCACGTACGAAACTGTTTAACTCGGTTATTCCGCTTTCTATCTGCTGAATCTTATCATTTAACCTGAACTGCAAATCCGGATCTACATATTCAAATACTTCCATGCCTTTAGTGAGTTCGGTTACCCGTTCCAATAACTTTACGTTCATTCTCAGTTGTTTTTTAAGGGGGTTAAAACAGTGCTTTAATGTTTGAAAGTTGTAAGGAACTACTCGAATGTAGCCAACAAATCAGAATGGTAGGTGTCTTTAGCCTGTACACAGGCATATTTTTTAATAATACGTGCCCCCATCTTTTTCTTTTCAAAAGAGGCAGACAAACCCAGATATGATCTGGTACACTTCATTTCTACAGCAAACAGCAGCGTATGGTACAGCAGCTGCCTGTACAGCAACAGACGGTCAGTTACCTGATCCATCCCGATAAGCACCGGACTGAAAGACCGGGCCACCTCATTGTAATAGCAGAACATACAGCCCGCCAAACTATCGTCTGCAGGATTTACCGCCTTGAGGAAATACCAGTTGACATGTGCGTTCATGTTGTGAAACACCTTTTCTTCGTACGGGAAGTTATTTATTGCGAGGTTGTTGTCTTTCACCAAGAGGTACAGCCTATGTGCATCCTTCAGTTCGTCTGGTGTAAGGAATGAAGTAAGCGTAACAGTATAAACTCCGGTATAAGGCAGTACCTCCTCCTTCAAATGGCGCCTGTTACGCTTAGAAAGCATCTCAGAAAAATTTTGATCGTTCAATTCAGCCACAGCAGTATCGGGCATTTCAACCTGCACAAACCCCTTATCAAGAAAACAGCTGTTCAGATTTGCGTCTTCTTCAAAATCTCGGAACACCAGTTGTTCCGCCGCAGACCTGTCAAAGTCGGCTGCAATTGTACGTATCATTTCAGAAAGCACCTCGTGGTTTTCATCTTTTGCATACAGGTGCACACCTTCGGAAAACGTACTGCCCGAGGACCATGCCTGTGCTGTAAGGAACAGCGGATCTTCTTTCCTGATTTGCTCTATCTTTTGTGACACCTGCGGTTTTGCAAGCATATCTTCCTTCCACAAAGCTTCGGACATCCCCACCAGACCCACGCAATTGCCATCGGTGTCAAAAAAACCGTAATACCAGAATTTCATAAGGTTGTATGATGAACCCGGAAGCGAAGTAAAAGTTTCTTCGACAAACAGCATTCCCGCGTGATCAAAGGCGTTGCTGCTGCCAAGGGTATCGTTCCACAAGGCTTTCGGAATATCGGCAATGCTGTTCCATTTCTTTACCGTATATCGTTTATGAAGCAACGGTTTGCCTAACTTCCCGGTATCCATACGGAAGGCGGTGTGAACCGTGTTCATGGAATTACCCGTTTGTTCCAATGCCAGAGGATAGTGGTATTTTAATGCTTTAATCAAAGCTTGTATATGTTCCGGTTCGTTATGGTTTGAAACCGTTATCCGCAATCCGGCATTCTTTACCGGTACGGCAGGAAAGATTCCCGGATTTACAATAAACCCCTCTTCCATCAACCTGTTAACCAATAAATAGGCCGTTTGCGGCATGGCAGTAGCCACATAAAACACCGGCGTGTTGCAGTTTGCTACCAGCGGGATGTCTGTATCAGACAACAATCTGTTCATCAGTCCGATCCGTTCCATGAGTTTGTACTGCAGTTCCTCCACTTCCAGCGAAAGGAAAATTTTTGCGGCTGCCGTAGCGGCTGCCACCGCCGCAGGTTCCAACTGAGCCGAAAAGGTCAGCGGTCCTCCGAAATTCTTTACCTGCGCATGCAGATTCAGATCACCACACAGCACCACTGCTCCGCTTGCACCGAACGTTTTGCTTAAAGTAGTTACCAGTACCATGTTGTGCGGTACACCGTTCCAATGGCTATATGCAAATCCGGTACCGTTCTTACCGATCCAGCCCGTACCGTGTACATCGTCGATATACAGATGCAGTGCCGGATATCTTTCCGCCAAGTGTTTTAGTTGTTCCACCGGTGCATGGTCACCGTACATCGAATAGATGCCGTCTGCCATATACCAGACCTTCCTGCCCGTACTTTGGTATTTCCTTAATACATCTTCCAACTGTTCCATATTATTGTGCCTGATCATGTGCACCGGAGCACCGCCCGCCTTTACCATCTTACAGGCGTGCTGTACACTCCAATGAACCTGATGATCCATCACCACCACATCACCACTGCCCACTGCCTGCGGTATCACTCCCAAATGCGCCAGCGTACTGTTCTTACACACAATGACCGGTTGGTTAAACATTTTGCAGAGCAACTCTTCCAATTCGGCGTACAGCGGGTGCGATATATAGGTCTTTGAAAGCGGGAACTGCGTACCGTACTTCATGACGGCATCTGCTGCCGCCTGCTTCAGGCGCATGTCCTGTTCCATTCCCAAATAACCCGTTGTGGCAAAATGCCAACAGTCCGTATCAGCGATCTTCAGCGATCTGCCGGTAAGTACTTCGTCTTGTGCGTACAGATGCACGGCATTCTGCATACGCGCATTCTCAATAAAACTGTTTATTGTTTCAAATGCATTGTTGTGGTTAATTTTAGCCATAATCTTCTTTTTATTTTTCTAAAGTTGACGATTAAGCGCTGAATAAAAAAAAGGATTTAAACAACTCTACCTTTTGTATATGTTTTTCTACTTATATGAGATGTTTATGTTAAAAACCATCGCTCTAAAAAGACCACATTTTATCAATATGAAAGTTATTTTACTAATTTTTTGTAGATTGTAACATAAAACTACAGATATGAAGACCTATCATGAAAATAACTACGCTACCTATTCTCTACTTTTGGGAATTGTTTATGTTTATTACAAAAAGGATCTCGTAATAGACCTTGAAGCTGCCAAAGAAATTGTGAGAGACCGGCTGCAATTTCAGGACGGCAGAACCTATCCCGTACTATGTGATGTAACAGACGTACACTATGTAGCATACGAAGCCCGCACTTACCTAGCCTTTTACGGTTCACAACTCACGGAGCATGTAGCGCTGGTTTGCCGCCAGATGGGCAACTACCGTATGGCGGAGTTTTTCATAGGAACCGATCAGCCGTTACAGGAAACACAACTGTTTACAAACGAAGCCGCAGCACTGGAATTTCTTGAAACCCTTAAAAAAAAGAATAATGACCTTTCTTAAAAACGTACATCCGCTTATCGTTCAGATAAACGAAAAACTAATGGAAATGGCGCGGGGTGATTTCAACACATTCATCCCTAAAAGCGGGGAACAAGGTGAAATAGAGAGTATTGCCATGAGCGTGAACATGCTGTCTGAAACCCTTGCCCACCGCATCCGCCAGACTGCCTATTCAGCAAAGACCAATGCAGACCATTACTTTCAGGTGTTCCACCTGCAACTGGATCAAGACTTAGTCATAAGGGACTTCAGTACTTTGAGCTGTTCCCTGCTGAACCTGCACGAAAACCAACTGGCTAATGCTTCCATAGGCAGTTTTTTATCGGAACGCTCGTACAACAGTCTATCTTCCGCAGTGAAGCAACTGCGGTCATCAGCCAGGGAAACGGTTACTGTGGCGCTGGAATTTCACCATCATTCCCTGCCTTTCTTTTACGAAACACAGGTACAGTACAGCAGCTATACCCAAATGTTTACCCTGCACCTTACAGCCATACGGTTTAAGAAATTTACCCCCGAAACCGATACGCCGTCAAAAAGTCGTGCCGAACAGAGAGATTACGTAGAACGGCAGATACAGAAAGTGCATACCTACCTTTGCAGACCCGAGAACTCCCAAAGGGCTACATTGGACTTCCTTAGCAGGAAATTTTTCATCAACAAAGAAATACTGAAAACGAAATTTAAGGAAATGTACCGCGATACCGTTTGTAATTTCCATCTGCGGATGCGCATAGAACAAAGCAGGCTGCTGGTTACCAGCACAAAGAAGCCGTTGAAGGAAATTGCCGCCACTACGGGCTTTAACTGTTATGCCAGTTTTCACCGCACCTTTGTGAAGCACCATCATGTGAGTCCGAAGATCCTGCGCAAGCGTATGCAGAAGAAGGAATGATCCAAATAAAAAACTTCTTATCGTATATGCGATTTATTTTTTATCTATTTCTTTTCTCGTTTGCCTTTGTGAGCTTTACAATATACAAAAATGTAAAGTCATGCGTAACATTCTATCAACCAGCAGACAGGTTCTTATTTACTTCTTCATCATACTGTTCGTATATGCAGCAGTAAGCAAGATGACCGACTTTGAAAACTTCCAGGTACAAGTAGCACAGTCGCCTTTACTTAGTGCTTTTGCAACCTTTATTGCGTATACCACCGTTATTGGTGAACTGATCATTGCCCTGATGCTCTGCTTTAAGAAAAGCAGGTTGTTGGGGCTTTATCTTTTTCTGGGGTTTATGACGGCGTTTACGGTTTATATTTTTCTGATATTGAATTACAGTCCGTTTGTTCCTTGTTCCTGTGGCGGGGTTTTAGAGGATTTGGGGTGGTGGGAGCATTTGTGGTTTAATGGGGTTGTTTGTTTTTTATGTGTTCTTGTAATATTAACCGAACAGTCTTCAACTTTTAATCCCTTTTTCTTTTGTCGCGCAAAAGAAACAAAACGCCTCGACTCATAAAAAAAGCTACTTCTCCGCTTTTTATACTAAACAAAATAATACTCGCTTCGCTCAAACAGGCATTTTGTTTTTAACGTATAAAAACCATCGGCACTTAACGCTTTTTTTATAATGTCAGTTTTTCAGATTGCAGCTTAATTTAAAATTCGGTTTTGTTTGAGGGCGCATTGAATTGTAATAAAACACAATTACTGCATACAACATACAACTAAAAAACTTATAACCATAAACAATAAAATTATGAAGAAAAAAATATTCTATATCGTGTTAACCATGGTGATCAGCAGTGCGATAGTGGTTGGGCTGTTCGTGAGTTCAGAACATATCATGAAAAGAGAGAATCCGTTTGTGCGGAGGTTTATGCCGCATCACATTGATAAAGCGGAGTATCTGGATCTCGAGGTGAATTCGTACTATATCGCCGGGCTTACCAATGATACCATCTATCTTGGGAACTATACGGCTCCGCTACTTGTAACAGCTGTGCCTACAAATCTGGGTACGAAGATAGAGCATCAGATCAGGCTGGATGAAACACAACGTTCGTTCCGAAGTTTGAGCGTCAGCGTTCAGGAAAATGAATTCTTTGTGAGTGACGGTACCGTTCCGATTATATACAAGGGAAATACTAATAACTGGATTGCAACTAAGTATATGCAGGAAAAGGTCTATTTCTCTTTACTGCAACCAGTAGCAAACAATACTTTTTTGTTTCGAAGTCAGCGGGCAGCAAACGGCGAGCATGTACTGGGTAAATTGAACATTAGTGATTCAACAACCTTTGAACTTTATGATGATGCATTACAAAAACAGATCGACGGGGTTTTTGACACCGACGGTCAGCTGGTTATCGATGCTAAGACCAAGCAAGGTGTTTACACCTATTATTACAGGAACCAATACCTTGTTTACCACCCACAGGCTAACCAATTTGTAAGAGGTAAAACCATTGACACCACCAGCTTAGCTAAAATTGAAGTGACCACTTTAGCTAATGGTGAACGCAAGATGGGTGCACCACCGCAGAAAGTAAACTCAAAGACCTATGCGTATCACGGACTGCTGTATGTAAAATCGGAACTGATGGGTACAAACGAACCGAGGAGCATGTGGAAACAGGCAAGTATCATAGATGTGTACGATTATAACAAGAACGAATATTTATACAGTTTTTACGCATACGACCATCAGGGTGACAAGATCAAAGAGTTTGCGATAAACGATAACTATTTCTTTGGGTTGGTTGGGAATTCGTTGGTGAGGTATGTTTTTTAGAAATCGAAGTGAGTACTTACTACTATAACAAGTTTCTCTATACTTTTTAGATAAAAAGTATCAAAAATCTTTTTATTGCGGCGAACTTTTAAACGGTCGAATTGGACTTGCGAAGCTACCTGATCGAAACGATGCTTTGCACCCCGATCAGCTTGCGCTTCATGCAGTAATTCGACGCTCGCTTAAAACTTCATACCGCCCCAGATTCGTGTGAATAAATTATAGTGCTTTTAAATTTAAAGGAGAAAAGATACAATATAGGGAGTGGATTGTTGGGAACAGGAACCGGTTATGGGCATACCGGATTCCTACTTCCCAACGCATGACCCACCTTTGTAAATTAAAATCAGTAAAATAATAATAGTTAAGGAGTTGGGGAAGCAGTCATAACAGATTCAAATAGGGGTGTTTTTTCGGCGCTGCTCCCCTGCTCCTTTCACCATAAAAAATAATAATCATTCATTAACAATATAAATTATGAATACCTACATATTAGCCAAAAGACTTGCTCATCATGTAATTTTTTATCACATGCATACTGACGATTTTAAAGTAAAAGTATTGCCAGCATATGAAAAAGCGGCCTTAAAATTAGCTTTTCATTTGAATTGTGCTGATCATGAACCTACAGAGGAGATAAAAAAAAAGTACTACCAAAAAGCATGGAAAGCAGTCATTAAATTAGAAACCTATTACGACCAAGTTGAATTACAAGAAATAGATTTTAAAGAGTATATCATAGGCAAATACATTGAAAAAATAAAAAGATCCCTTAAAAAAGAACTTTCACTAGAATAAAAATATTACTCAATCTTATAAGTTCTTTGAGAAAAAGTGAATGATTAGGGAATCGGGAGTGGGGAATTCCCTACTCCCGATTCCCCACTCCCAAAAAAATAAATCTATTGGCCGATAGACAGGAGTTAACGGTTGAAAACCTGTAGAAAAGAGTAAACCGAAAAATTATAAATTATTACATTATGAGACAAACATTTAAAAAAGCCATGATGCCACTAGCAGTGATGGTATTGGGCGCAGCAGCGGCATTTGCAACAAATGCAGCAAAACAAAATGAGAAAGCTCCTATAACAGCTTATCATTACGACATTTCAAAACCTAGCGGGCAACGATGCGTAGCTGTAACAGTGGACGATTGTACCCCTATGACAACATCTCAGATTTGTACGGACGCATTTAACAGACAGGTATGGGAATCGCCTGTTGAAAACGGACTACAATGTTCTTCACAACTTTATAAACTTTAAAAAATGGGCTGCAGTTGCAGCCCTACTTTTTTTTATAAATCACAGATTTAATCCAACCACTTTGGTTTTTCTTTGTTTTTTAATTGATAATCAAACCATTGCTTTACCCTGGCACTGGCACCTTCCCCGACTTTGTCATTAGGAAGCGTATGGTTAACCCCTTCATACAAGATAAGATTGACCTCTTTATTTAAACGTTTCATTGCCAGAAACATTTCGACCGACTGGTGCCAATTTGCGTGAAAATCTTCTTTTCCTGCCCAGATAAGTAATGGTGTTGTAATATCTCCAACATGTGTTATCGGCGAGTTTTTTAAATATTCAACGGGCATGTCTGTGAATGGTTTCCCCATGCGAAACTGATCTGTTTCCATGCGCCAGTTATCCGGACGTTTGGTATTCCAATTCATATTATGGCTAAAGCTTATTATATCCGATATTCCCGCACTGGCAACAGCCGCTTTAAAAATCGGAGTCTGTGTAATTACAAAATTGGTTTCATAACCTCCAAAGGAATGTCCGATCAATCCCATATTGTCTTTATCAATAGGTACTTTATCCGACAAATACTCCACTGCCGACAGTATATATTCGGTGGCTGATCTACCTGTTTTTCCCATCTCGTACTTTATATCCGGCTGAATAATCAAATAACCGTCATTGGTATAGTGGTGTACATTAAAACCCATACCACTAACTACAAAGGGCGAATTGTAATGATGCTGGTTGTAATCCATTTTTTCATAGATATTTACAATTACCGGGTATTTCCTATCTTTATCGTAGCCTTTAGGATACCTGATTAAAGCGCCGCGTTTTGAACCGGGATCTTTTTCGTCATTCCATTCCACATATTCGTAGGTTGTTTTTGTTGAAAGGGTATCCCAAGTATTACTCTGATAAATTTGCAGCTCTTTTTTTGTCCTGATGTCTAAGCGATACAGCGCAGGTGGTTGGTTTCCCTTCTGTTTTAAATAGGTAATAACGTCTTTTGAGCGTTTTATCTGTGTGTAGTATGCCTTATCCTTTACCAGCGGAACCACTTTTTTATCAGCTGTTAAAAGATCGATCCCAGACCATACATGATTATCTGAATTCCAAGTTAGAATCCAGTCTTTGCACGCACACAACTCTTTTTCAAAATTAAACGACCAAAAGGTCTGAGGCAGCTCTTTTAAGTTACTGTTATCCAAATACGCATGCCTGCCCTCAGCTCCATAGTCCGTTAGCTTTTTAAGCTGATTCTTTTTATAATTAAAAACGAATAAATCGCTTCTATCCCTGAAGATCAGTTCATTATTACTGTTCACAACAAAATGTTGTTTTACGGGCATTTCCCTAACCAGACTGTAGATATTGTCTTTCTCATAAAATTCAATATCCACCCCACTATCTATGTTGTGAACAGCCCGTGTCTTTTTATCAATCATGTGCCATTTCTTATTTTTAAAATTCAGAAAAAAAGGTAATGAACCGATATTGTAAAAATGAGCGGCCGATAATTTGGACTGCGCTACAAAATTTTTGTTATAAAGCGTGTCGTATTTAGAAATTTCAACATCCTGCGTATATTCTTTATAATTCTGATGTTTAAATTCATCTATTTCATAGATGGAATTATCGTACGGATCTATTTTAAAAACCAAGGGTGTTTTATGGTTAAAAAAACTTATTATCTTATTATTTTTTAAATCTAACAGCCCCAACTGCGATTTATAAGCCAGTAGCTGCTGCTTATCGGGGGTTAAACCATCATCGGATCCCAACCATACCTCATAACCCCCATCGGAGCTTTTCTTATCTTTATTGGATTTTAACCCCAAAGCTATTTTAGAGTCCGACAAAAATTTTAAATCGTTAAACAAAGTATCTACCGTACTATTGCCGTCATCTAAAAGTAGTGGCTGTTGCAGTAACTTTACTGCTTTACTACCATCCACCTTTATAACGTACACATCTGTATCGTCTGCACCTACCACAAAAGGAATATCCAAGGAATCATTCCAGATAAATTTCTCATTCTTAAATATGTAATCTGACTTTATGACCTGCTTTTTATAAGGAGTTTTAAGCCCTATGATCTGATAATGTGATTCGTTATTTTTCACTACTACCTTATCTTTTGAGTCGTTTATGCTGAATGCGAACACCTGGTTAAAAACAACTTCTTTATTCGATTTTATATTTAAAATCGTTAATTTCAAGTATTCTTTCGAGTACATTAGAACTTCATCATTGTTTAACAACATCCACTCACTCACCTTATCAAATGTTTCTACTTTGAACTGCGGTAACCGCACGCGGTAAAGAACAGACTTTACTTTATCTATGCCCATAAACCACGAATCAGACAAGAAGGTATTCTGATTTATATCGGACAAGATGATTTCCTTACCGGTTCTCGTATCAAATAATACCAACAGGTTATTTTGATTACTATTCTTATAATACGTAACGTACCTTCCATCAGGGCTCACCTTATTGTTTGCCAGATGTTCGTACGTCAGTTTTTCGGCTTGAGCAGCTGCATCCGAACAACACAATAGAAAAAGCAGAAATAAGAAGAACTTTGTATTTGTAAATTTAATATCCTTCATTTTGCGGTAGCAGGTTAGGGTTTAACGTTAATTCATTTAGCGGCAACGGCAGCAAGTTGTAAAATGGCTGCCAACTGGGCTTTACATCTTTAACTGCATCCAATTTACCGTAGCGTTTTAGATCGTAAAACCGATGCCCCAACTCGCAAAACAGTTCTCTTCTTCTCTCGTTTAAAACAGCATCTACAGCCGTAGTTTTATCTGACATATCTAGTGCCGGAAGTCCCGCGCGCAAACGCAGAGTATTCAACATAGCGTTACAGGTATCAAAATCTGACATTTGAGCTGCAGCTTCCGCCTTAATCAAATACATTTCTTCCAAACGAACAATCACCGAATACTCCAGCGTACCACCCGCAGTCATTCCGCGCTGTTTGTATTTAAAGGCGTAGTGGTTTTCGGCATCAACCGTTCCAATCCAAACGCTTTTCCTTAAATCACCAGTTTCAAAAACATTAACCAGCGCGTTGTTCAACTTCATCACCGGGGCAGGCAACGCAGTAAATATGTAGTTTTCTCCTTCCAATGTATTTCTGCCTTCGAGTTCGGGTTTTAACTGCCAGATGGCGCTGGTATTTCCTTTTAGAAAAACAGATGCCAACGGTTCCATCTGAAACCGGCTATCGTCTATTACCAATTGTGCATATTCGGAAGCCTTTACCCAATTTTGCTGATACAGATACATTCTGGCTAAAAAAGCATTTACAACAGTTGTATTTATACGTGTTTTATCATCGGACGGCGCACCTGTTTCAAGCAACAAATGAGCCTGCATCAAATCTGCAACAGCGAGCTGTAGAACCTGAGCTTCCCCCTGCTTTCCTATTTTCTTATTCACCTGATAGTCTATGCCCGTTACGTATGGAACAGCTCCGAAGGTCTGACTTAAGTAAAAATGTAAGATTCCCCTGATTCCCAAGGACTCCCCTATCAGCTGATTTTTTGTTTCTGCGGTTAATCCCTCCGCGTTGTTTATACCGACAATCATCTGGTTTACCATATAAATCTGTTTATAGGTATTGTCCCACAAATTTTTCACCGTACTATTATTAGGCTGTACGTTTAACTCGTAAAAATACCTAACCCCAATACTTTGGGGAGTTACCACCTCTAATTCATCGGTATAAGCACCTAATAACGATCCTATACCTTCCCTGTTGCCCGATAAAAAGCCAGTGTTGCGCATTGATGCGTACACATTCATCATTGCCGCGTGTGCGGTACGTTCATCGTTGAATACCATTTGGGTATCTATTTGATTTTTTGGTGTTTCCACATCTAAAAAATCACTGCAGCCCATTGTAAAATACAGTGAGCCACAGACCAAATATTTTATATATTTTTTCATAATCTCCCTATTAAAAATTAGCATTAAAACCGAAATATATCATTGCAGGCTGCGGCAGGTAACTGCCCACCGTTTCCGGATCAAAACCTTTATACTTTGAAAAGGTGATCAGGTTCTGCGCCTGTAAAAATACATTCAGCTTAAAGTTGGAACCGGTATTTTTCTGAAACAAGTAATTGATCTGAACATTTCGTAATTTTAAGTAGTACTGTTCTTCTATGACACCGTTGCTTAACTTGTAGTTTTCATATGCCTGCGCCGTAGCACTGTTAAAGCCTGCACTGGGTTTCTGGTATCTTGCATCCGTATTTTCTGGCGTCCAGTAATCAGCATTAGTCTGTAACTGGTTGTTAAAGCTTCCGGGCATGGCTGTGTAATAATCCGGTGTAAAGCCATTCTGCTTCACAAAGTGCCAAAGAAAGTCGATACTTATATTTTTGTAAGTAAAACTATTTTGAAAACCTGCATAAAACAGCGGTGCAACATTTAAAATGGTTTTACGGTCTTGGATGTCGATCTTGCCATCGTTGTTTACATCTTCAAACTGGTACAGCCCTGTTTCTTTATCAACACCCAACAGATTATATACTTTTCTGATCGTAACCGGTTCACCAACGGCATACTGATTGGCATAGGTAGATTCTTCTAAATTAGGGAAGGCCAGTAATTTATTTTTAGGAATAGTGACATTTACATTAGCAGACCATTTAAAACGATCGTTATTCACTACGTTTGCCTGTATTGTGAATTCCCATCCCGAATTTTCTACCGTAGCATTTAAGTTTGCCTGTACGCTATTAAAGCCGGTTGTACCCGGTAACGGTATACCCACCAACTGATTGGAAGAACGATTGCGGTACCATGCGAATGTGGGAGCCAAACGGTTGTTAAACAACTGAAGCTCCAATGCTACTTCGAGTTTTTTGTTGGTCTCCCAGCTGAAATCGGGATTGTAAAGCCTTAAAGGTTCTAAGGTGTTGACATCGTTGTAGCGGTTAGCACTGATTCCGAACGTATTCAAATACTGGTAATCACCTATTAAATCACTTCCTGCGATACCGTAACTGCCACGTAATTTTCCAAAATTCAGAAATGATGTATTCTCGAACAGTTTTTCATTACTAAACAGCCACGCTGCGCCGACCGCTCCAAAATTTGCAAAGCGATTATTGGCACCGAAACGGCTGGAACCATCGCGACGTCCCGTTGCATTTAAGATGTATTTATTTAAAAATGTATAATTCAAACGACCAAAGAAAGCAGCGTACCTGTAATCGGTTTCAGTATCGGCCAGGATTTTCTGGGTAGCTGCATTGGCCAGGTTGAACAATAAATCATTGGATGTAAAATTTAATCCCTGTACGCTGAACAAATCCGCACTACGCGATTCAAAAGTACCGCCTAGCAACATATCTAACTTACCGTTTTCAAACTCTTTAAACCAATTTGCCTTTGGTTCAACAATCCAGCTTGAACGTGATCCCCTACTTTGTGAAATTGAAGAAAATTCACTGGTTAAACCATACGCCGGATTGTAAATTGTTGAAGGCAGCGTATTTGATTCCAACATAGTTGCTTGTGTTAAGCCTGCACTTACCCCCAGCTGTAAATTATCTAAAACTTTATAGTCTAAGTTAATCCTCCCCATAAAATCTTCACTTTCTGAAACATATCGGGCATTTAGAGCGGACATGGGGTTTTCGAACGTATTATTTTCCCAGTTCAGTGACCCGTCCGGATTATACAAATCAGGTGCATTAGGAGCCAAATAAATTTTGCCTGAAAAATCGGCGGCCATCAATCTGTTTTTCTGACTGCTTTTCTGCATATTTGCCTGCAGGTTAAACCTTTCATCTTTGGATAAATGGTTGATACCCATTAAAAAATTAGTGCGTTTGTACTTAAAATCACCCGGAAAAACACTTCCATCCGATCTATTGTCCGCGCTTATCAAGTAGGATGTCTGGGAGCTACCACCCGAAATAGAAACCATCTGGTTGGATGATACCGCCTGTCTTCCAATAAACTGCTTCTGCCAGTCGGTATATTTATTTTTATCCCACACCCCGTTTACATCATAAGCATTTGACGGCAAATCGGTAATGCCATCGTTTGCAAACGCCTGTTTTCTCATTTCCAAGTAGCTTGGCGTATCCATTAAATGCTTACGGTCTATGATTTGAGAAATACCCGTTGCAGCCTGAAAAAAGACGCTGGTTTTATTGAAGCCGCCTTTCTTCGTGGTTATTAAAACCACTCCGTTACTTCCCCTTGAACCATAAATGGCCGTAGCATCGGCATCTTTCAAAACCTCAATGCTTTCAATATCGTTGGGATTGATACTGTTGAGCGGACTTACATTCCCACCTGAAAAGATGTTTGAAGAAACAGCACCGTTAGATAAAGACTGTGAAGGATAAGGTACACCGTCAACGATATACAGGGGCGCATTACCCTCGGTTCGTAAACTGTTGCGCCCCCTAATCTGTATATCGAAGCCGCCGCCGGGGGTACCGCTGCTCTGCGTAATGTTCACCCCTGCCATACGTCCCTGCATTGCGGCCAGCGGGTTGGCAACTGGTTGTTGACCAATTTCCTTCGAGGTAATCTTTGAAATGCTTCCCGTTCGTTCTTTATCCTTAACGCTGTAATAACCGGCATTAATTACCAGTTCTTCCAAGGTATCATCGTCTGCCGTAAGCGTAACGTTTAGTACCTTGCCCGTTACGGCAATACTCTGGGTTTTGTAGCCGATGTATTCAAATACGATGACTGCATTTGGTGAGATATTAATGGTATAGAAGCCTTGTTCATTGGTTTGGGTACCATTATCGGTGTTTTGCTGCCACACGGTTACACCTTCTATTGGTGTACCGTCGGCAGTTTTTACCACGCCGCTTAAAACCATTGTTTGCTGCGCGTGTAATTTGTTGCTGTTAAAGTATAGTAATAATAGCAACACCCACATTAGGGGTACAGCAAGTGCTGCAAAAGTAATTTTTTTCATACCTTTGTGTTGTTAATTTATTTACGTTAATTAATACTATCTCCCTGATACGAGCGCCAACTTTTATTCAGGGGGATTTTTTTTTTAACCTGCAAGGTTTTGGAAACCTTGTAGGTTTAGTTTTTATTAATTCATTGTGTTTTTACAATTCATAATTACGCTTCGTAATTTCTATTGTTCATTTTTGTCTTGACACAAAAACGAACCAAAAAGGTCAAGACTCCATAAAAAAGTCTACTCTTCTTGTTTTTACTCTAAACAAAATAATACTCGCTTCGCTCAAACAGACATTTTGTTTTTAACGTGTAAAAACACTCATCGTTTTACGGCTTTTTTATAATGTCATTTTTAGATCGTCATTCCTCGACTATTTGCATATCCATTTAAATTTTTTTCAGCTTCGGAATGTAATAAAGCCAAAGCTAAAATGGGGCTTCTCCATATAGCCCAAAAAAAGCTTTGGGTTTATTGTTTTATTTTTTTTGCAGAGCGGCGGCACATAACTTCCTCCGGGTTTTAACTACGTGCAATCAACTAAACTAACTCGATTAATATTCTATCTCTATTATGTGTGGAAGTTGTTATGTGCTTGGCTCTGACCTTAAAACAGCCACTTGTTGTGTATTATGATTGGGTTTTGACTGTAAGGTTTTATTTTATGGTGGCAGCTTGGGGTTACCACTTTTTATTTTGATTTTATTCATAATTCGTTTTTTAAGATTTTTATCGCGCGCGCGATCATCTGTCGAAAATTCTCTTCTCGTGATAAGTGAGCTCACGCCAAGATTAATTTTTTTTGTAATATTAATTGGAGTGAAAGATCTTTTCGCTAATCCTCATTCTAATTCCTTTTCTTTTATGTCCAGGCTTTATTTTACAGCTTGGAAGCCATGAACCTCATGGTTTGTCGCGCAAAAGAAACAAAACGCCCCGGCTCCACTGCTCGTGGTCAGTTTACGTTTTGACAACTAAATAAAAAAAACTCGAACAAGTTCTCAAACAGCTTTTGATTTTACGTTGTACATCCAATCTAATATTTTACAGTTCGGAAGCTGTGAATCTTCGATTTCTTCAACTTACTGACGCTCACTCCGCCGTGAATGCCAGTTTTTAAATACTCCTAAATAGTCTCGTTGTTGCCTTTTTAATCAAAATCCTATAATTAAGATTCATTACTTCAAGATCAGTTTTATATAATTTAATCCAACTTGGGCATCCTATAGTATAACTGTATGGCACGCATATTGTCTATAATTCAGTGAAACAGCTTTTTATAACCGTATTTAACTATAGATTTATGAAAAAATTATTTTCTCTTTTATGCGTTTTGCTATTGGTTTCATGTTCTAGCGACAACAATACAGACAATACTTCGGCACCTAACAGCTATCCGCCTGATCTTGCAGGTACCATCTATTACAAATGGGCTACAGAGGGTATCCTTAAGGTGTCGCTGCCCTCTGCTACCGGAGGTTCCTTTATTCCTGACGACACCAAATTAAACAGTTTCGATGTATCACGGGACGGCAATTACCGCCTAACTGCCATTAATGCGAGTACCGTTGGTAACTACGTTGTTAAGTTTACCCTTAGCAATATGGAGAACGGATCTACCGTTCATGAGTTCAACTATACGAGTCCGGCTGGAAACAGCTACTGTACGGGTCAACTTTCTGCAGACAACAGTCTGATCCTTGTGAAATCGAACGATGAGGAAGACGGCATCACGATTCTTAAAACCGACGGTGAACTTGTAGTGCGTATAGAAGGGCTTAACAATACGCCTTTCAGCATGCATGATATGGCAATGTGGCTTCCCGGGAATGAGCTTTTAGTTACCCACGGCAACCTGATCATACGTATACCGCCTCCGTACAACTCGGGTTCGCTTGTAAAGGAAATGAATTACGCCGACTGGGGAGACCTTGCGGTTAACCATCAGGGTAACCAACTTGCACTACGTATTGACAACCACTTGTACACCATGGGTATCGACGGCAACAATATGAGGCAGGTAACCACAAGTAACTTTAAAGAAAGCAAACCTGTGTTTTCACCTGACAGCAAATATATTATGGTTGGAAGCAATTACCGCCAAAGTTCTGTTATGGGCTATTCATGGGACATGAAAATTATCCCTAATGATGGCAAAGAATACAACGTTGATCCTGTTGAAACAAATTCTTCGGGTGTTCTTCCGATACTATGGAAAGGACAGGATAAGATTGTTACCGGCAGCGGTGACGTTATCTGGAAATAATGTTCTTGGCGTGGTTTTATGATGAGTCTTTTGACTTGTATAACGAGCCACGCCAGGATTTCAGATAATTGTTACTGATACCTGTTACTGTATTGTTTCCTTTTTTATTTAAAATTCAAAGAACGTATTGTTATTAATTTTTTTTTATTCGATAATTAAATATTATTCCTTTTGGTCTTAATGATTAAACAACCGTTTTTGATTTGTTGTTTAAAAATGCAAACAAGCCAACCTGTTAATCTGTCGTTTTTAAAATAGCCATAACGTAAAGCTCACGCCAAGATTTTATTTTTGATATTCGTAATTGATAAATCTATTTCAATCAAAAATCGAATAGTACTATCCATACTGTCATCATGCATTCGCTAAAGCGAGACAAGCTTGCAGCATCGCATTCTAACGTACGTCTGGCTTGTCATCTTGAACGGAGTGAAAGATCTCTTTCCAGCTCCCAATTCTCATTTTTCTTTCTTTTCTTTTGTCGCGCAAAAGAAACAAAACGCCTCGGCTCCACTGCTCGTGGTCAGTATACGTTTTGACAACTAAATCAAAAAAACTCGAACAAGTTCTCAAACAACTTTTGATTTTGCGTTGTCTTCAACTTACTGACGCTCACTCCGCCGTGAATGCCAGTTTTTAAATACTCCTGAGTAGTCTGTTGCGTTTTCATTCAAAATTCTATTGTTGAACAATCTCGGATTTAAAAACGACATTATTTTTTCAGCGAGTGTCAAATAGACGAAATTTCCGTGAAAAGAAATGCTGTCCGAGCAACGCGAGTTTATTTCTTTTAGGAAATAAGACTTAATTTGACCGTTGAAAAAATAGAGTCTTGATTTTTTGGTTCGTTTTTGCATCAAGGCAAAATGAACAAAATCCTCACTCTAAGAACAAATTATATTTATCTTGTAAAAAGCATTTTTGCAAACGGTGTTTTCACCGTTTGTTTTTAATTCGCTATATTTAACTGTTTTTACCTCTTAAAACAACGATTTTCCCATTTTTGGATTTTCTGTTTTTTCTGACTAAATTGAGAAATTTGGAATAAATTTCTGTTTTCGTGCGTTTTTTCCGAAAATGTGTTTCATGCACTATCCATGCTTTATCCATACAGTATCTATTTAGTATCCTCGCTTTTGCCAAACCGAAAAATTTTCGGTTTCGCTTTTTGGCAAAATGTTCTATTATCTCCCTCTTCTTTTGTGACCAAAAGAAGCAAAAGTCTTGTTTTGCGGCGATCTTTTAATCGGTCGAAATTCACTTTTGAAGCTACCAGATCGAAACGGTGTTTTACACCCCGATCTGTTTACGCTTCATGCAGTGTTTCGACGCTCGATGAAAAGTTCATACCGCTGGTTAAAAGTCCATCAGTGTTATTGAATGGAAATTTTTGATTTAACTACATTAATTGTATAGGCGCATTCTTTTTGTACGCCAGACTTTACTTTACAATTTGGAAGTCTTGAACCTTGAGGTTTGATGTACCAATACGCAAAACGAGGTATGAAATTTTAGTTTAAAGGTTAAACGACCACAAAAAATAATATCTTATAAATATTAGTGCCTGTACACAGCACCATAACCGGCAAAAGTTTGAGTAAAAAGCATATAAAAAGGCGTGAAACTCAACATTATCCGACTTGAGGTACTGCCATACCATGCAACAGATAAGTGAGCTCACGCCTAGGTCGTGAGCTAATCTACTTATCATCTCGTTGCATTGTGAAAATTGGCAGTTTTCAAGTCAAGACTCTAAGCAATAGCTTAATATTTTTTATATAAAGTATTGCGAAATTACGATATAAGGTGTAATTCTTAACAAACATATGTAATTATTTTTACATACACAAACGTAGTTGTGTTATTTTTTTTTAGTAAGTTAATTTACCTTTATGAAGAATAAAACTGATTTATTTAAATATAGGGTCGCTGTAGGTATTGTTAATAAGCAATTAAGAGAATCCATTCTTATAAATAGTAAGCCAATGACTATGATTTATTTAAATAATGATTTTCAGGTAAAGTATGGTAAAGCTTGGAACAGCGGTAGAGAAGAAACTTTGCCAAACACAACTTTAGAAAATATAATCTTACTTACTGATTATTTTGACTTACCTATTGAGAAATATTTTCAAAAAGTAAATCAAGTTACAACTGAACAGATTAACAGTGCAATAGGGAACAAAGAAAAGTTAACAAAAATGTATAATCAATTATTTAAAAACGAATAATTTGTAATATTCAAATAAATTAAGAAAACCAAACATGAAATATGTTTGGTTTTTTGTTAAAATAAATTTTAACATATAAGAAAGTTTTGTATGTTTGCGGAAGTTTTTACAAGATATAAGATAGAACTGAATTTTAAAAAAATTTCATCTTTAGCTTTGTAAAAAGTAATTTTAGTGTATTGTAAACCAAGAAAACTCAACAAATGAATTATATATTTAGTCAATTAGATCGTAAAATAAAATTTTTAAAATTCGAAAATCAATATAGTGACCTTAAAACGTATTATCAGGCTAAATTAGAACTGAAATTAATTTTCATTTTAGGTTATCTATGGAATAAAAATTTTGACAAAATTGAAGAAAACAATAAGGAACAAATAATAAATGCAATACTGAAGCCATCAATAGGTTCCATTATTCAAATAATTAGAACGTTAGATATTTCTAATGAGTTTTTTGGTAACAAAGCCATAAAAAAATTGAACCAAAAAATTAACGAATATCCAGCATTCAGGAATGAAAAAATAGGGCATGGATATTCATTTGAAGACGATAAAGATAGTATAATTGAATTTTATGAGGAATTTTTTAAAATCTTTGAAGACAAAGAAGTTAATAAAATATTTAATAATGTAAAATTAATAAAAGTAACAAGTTCTGACACAGATAGTTTTAAAGGTATTATTTATGAATCTGATGGTGCAAACTACAAAGGTTGGGTATGCCCAAAACAAACAAAGGAATTTAGTGTTGGCGATGTTTATATACAAACAGATAATACAAATTATTTGCGTGTTTCTCCTTTTATTTTAATAGAAAGTGAAGATGAGTTTTACTCATTTTGTTCAATTGACGAGAAATTAACAGGTAGAACGAAATATAATAGAATAAATAAAACTGGACAGAAAGTTATAGATATTTTAGAGTTTGAAAAATTAATTATAAGCCAAGATAATTTTAAAATCAAATCAGCTAATGGCACAGTAATAAATATTTTTGATAAAAATTATAAAAAATACATAGATGTTGGTATCACGACAAAAGTCATTACTTTTCTCGAAAAAAGTAAAGCTTTTGTATTTGCTACAATATGGGGACATGGTGGTGTAGGGAAAACCGCTTCCATTCAGAGAGTATGTGAAACACTTTGTAATCAAGAAAAAAAACTATTTGATTATATTATATTTTTATCAGCGAAAGATAGATATTACAATTATTACCAAGGTAAAGTTTTCAACATATCAGATAAAATTACTTCATTAGAAGATATTGTTACGAAGATTAATCTAATAATGTTTGATGAAAACATTTATAATGAAGAAAAAATTATAAAATTTAAAGGAAAATTATTTATAATAATTGATGATTATGAAACTTTTTTAAAGTCTGAAAAGTCTAAAATAATTGAGTTTATAAAAAAATTAGACATTAATCATCACAAAGTTGTTTTAACTACCAGAGCGGTAAATTTAATTACTGGAGAAGAAATTCAGACTAAAGAATTAGGGAAAGAAGAAACAATTAAATTTTATATTGAGTCAATAAAGAATGAGTTTCCTAATTACAACATTTCTCATTTAAATGAAGAATTAAAATGTTCTAATCTTCAAAATAAAATTTTTGAGATTACTTTTGGTAGACCATTATTTATTTTACAATTGGGTATTTTAACTGTTCAATTTGGAAGCCTTAAAGAGGCGACAAAGATTAATATTAATACTACAAAAGAAGCTATTAATTTTCTTTATGATAGAATCTATGATTATTTATCAGTAGATGCTAAAAATATGTTTCTAGCAATTAGCCTAATTACAGAAGAGAATGATTTAACTGGATTGCTAAACAATTTAAGATTTATATTAAATAAAGAAGACAAAGAGGAAGATTTTCAAGCATCTTTGAGTGAGCTTGTAAAACTTAAGATTATAACTATTGAAGACAAAGACTTCTTTAAAGTTTACTCCTTGGAAGTTTACAATTTAATGAAAGTTTATTACAGTAAAAAAGGATCTGAGTACGATGGAGGAATTACAAGTAGATTCAATTTACTAAATGTAGATGAAAATTATTCGACTGAAGAATCATTATTAGCAAATGCAGACGCCTCTAAATTAATAGAGAATGAAATTGAAGTTGAAAATAAGTATAGATATATACTTAATAGAGAAAAAACACCATACGAATTAAAAAGAACTGCCTTGCTAAATTTCGCAAAATATTTAGTAACAACAAGAGGTAAACATTTCAAAGCTATAAAATTATTTGAAGATTACAATCACCTATTCAGTAAAGACTTTTCGTATGTAATTAATTTCGCACCTACTTGTTGGGCTGATGGTAATTATGAAAATAAGTTGAAATCAATTCAAGTTTTATCAAACTTCCTTAGCTTAAATTCCAAAACCCTACCTTTAGAGAATGATTTAGAAGTTTTAGGAATGTTAACTACATACAAATCTATTTTAGTAGTTAGTGAAAGAGATGAACTGAAATCATTACTTAGAAGTGGTGAAATTGATGACAAACAGTATCAAAACTTATATCAGAAACAAAAAATTGAATTTAGGGATATTCTTAGATTTCCAGGATTAAAATTATGGAAATATATTAAAAATATAGACTTAATGACACTATCTCCAAACTGTAGAAATCAAGTACTTGATGGTTTAACTCATTTATCTGAAATTTGCATTAGAAACAATAGATTTGATTTCACAAAAGATATCTGCAATAAAATAATTCAAGAAATGCCTCAGAATTATCATAATCCTTTCATTTCAAAACTTAATAAAATAGACAATATAGAAAATAAAAACAAACCAATAACTGAAGTCACTTTAGCAAAAGAAACTAAGGTGACACCATTTGGTGAGTTGTTACTTGAAAAACTCAAAAAATAATAATACACAACAAAAGTAAATAGTTAGATAACATCTATTTACTTAAATCTAGATAAGAAATTATATAGAAATGAACTTCTTTAAAGTATGAATAATCTTATATTACCTTTCTAAACATCTCAAGAACTAGAGACTGTAAACTATTAATCATAGCAAAAAATAAAATCTTGAAATATTTCAAAATTTTTTGTTTTTATGAGGAAAGCCGTAAAATTTATA
>CAJYTF010000044.1 GCA_913777665.1 uncultured Myroides sp. | reverse complement strand
GTTCTTTTTTCGGTTTTTTAGCATCATATAGGCAACCGATCCAATACCTACGGCACCTGCTGTTAATAAAATTTTCTTTCTTTGCATGATTTTTTCTTTTAAAGTTACAAAAAAAGATACTGAAAATCAAAATTGCACTTATAAAGAATGTTTATATTTGATCTTTAAACGATATAAATACCAAATGGGAGTAGCAGAATTATTACAAAAACGCAAGCAGGAATTGGCTGCCAAAAATATAAACGAAGGGGAAGTTTTTAGAACAAATTTTACCAAAGAAACTAATGTTATTACTTTAGAAAGCGGTGTATTGTATAAAATTATTGAAGAAGGTTCGGGAATTTTTCCAACCATTGATAGTAAGGTTAGATGCCATTACCACGGAACAAATATTCACGGCGAAGTGTTTGATAGTTCTGTCGAGCGTGGAAAGCCAGCCGATTTTCAGATTAACAAATTAATAAAAGGTTGGCAAGAAGTGATGCCGTTGCTTAAAGTAGGATCTAAAGCTAAAATTGTAATTCCGCCACATGCTGCTTATGGCGAAGAACAAATTTCAAAAGAAATTGGACCAAACAGCACATTGATTTTTGAAGTGGAGTTGTTGGAGGTTTTATAAAACAAAAACGCTTTCGTAATGAAAGCGTTTTGTTTATAACTACTTCTTATCTTGCATTGCAAAAACCGATTTTAATAAATTGGTTGATCGTGCAGAAACATTATTTCTAATGTTGAGTTCTTCTTTTTCAATCATAGTGTAAACGCCAGTTAAAGCTTGTTGCGTTACATAATCGGTTAAATCAGGATTTATCTTTTTTACCGTTGGTATCGCATTATATTTTGTAATAATATTGCTCCAAACTTTATCGGCACCCACTTTAGTGAACGACGATTTTATCACCGGATTAAATTTAGTATACAACGATGTTTTGGTCGATTTTTGTAAATACTGTGTAGCAGCATTTTTATTTCCCATTAAAATATTTGTCGCATCCGATATAGTCATTTTTGTGATAGCATCAACAAAAATAGGTGTAGCTTCTTTCACAGCATTACTTGCAGCTTTATTAAGCGATTTAATACCTTCGTCTGCCAAACTTCCTAAACCAACATCGCGTAAGGTTTTTTCTACTTTTTGCAATTCGCTTGGCAAACCAATTCTAACTAATGAATTATTATAAAAACCATCGGTTTTTGTAAGGTTTACAACCTGTTTGTCAATACCTTGTTGCAAAGCTTCTTTTAAACCTGCAGCAATCTGAGTTTGCCCTAACCCAGATGTTTCTAAAATTTGTGGTAATTGGCTTGCAGCTTGCCGCAACTGTGCACTTGTACAGCTAGATAGCATTAATGAAACAACTGCAATTGGAATGATCATTTTTTTCATACTAAATTTTTATTTATGATATACTTGTGAAATAATTTCGCAACAAATCTCGGTTGATCTTACTCGGGGTAAAAACTTCCAAAATTTGTGGCTGATCGTTTTGGGAAAATAACAATTTTAATGCCAAGTTTAATTCTTCTTCGTCATTTGCGGTTAAATAGTTAAACTGATACATTTTAGCCAAATGTTCGGCGGTTAAATTATGTTCTGTTTCAAAAAACGTATTAAAGGTTTTGTTTTCAACATGTCCGGGTAAAATTCTAAAAATTCCGCCACCACTGTTGTTTATAATTATGATTTTAAAATTTTTAGTGATATAATTGTTCCACAACGCATTACTGTCGTAAAAGAAACTGATATCACCTGAAATTAAAACGGTAGGTTTGCTTGAAATTACTGCTGCACCAATAGCTGTTGATGTTGATCCATCAATACCGCTTGTACCGCGATTGCAGTAAACATCGATACTTTTATCGGTTTCAAACAATTGCGCGTATCGAATTACGGCACTATTACTAATTTGCAGTTGAATGTTTTGCGGAAGATTGTTCCAAATGATATGAAACGATTTTAAATCGGAAAAAGGAATGGCATTCATATACGTTTGATGTCCTTTTTTTCGATTGCTCATTATAGTTTGAATTTTCTCTGAAAAATTTGAATTTACAGCAGAAAACTGTTCTTTTATTTGATTGATGAAATTATTTGGAGAAACAGTAATGTGTTTGGTTAACGATGAAAAAGTATTATAAGCTCTCAGTTCATCAACATGCCAATGATTTTTAGGCGGATAATTTCTAAACATTGCTTTTACACGTTTTGATACGATCATTCCACCACAAGTCAGCAATAAATCGGGTTGAAAATCTTTAAAATCGTCTTCAGAAAAAGTAGTAATCAGCGTATCAATATTCGCAACAATATTTTTATGATGAATGTTTGAATTGATTTCTGTAAGAATCACCACATTTGGCAACGATGCTAAATAATCGATGTTTTCTTTTGATATGATATCCGGATTTTGAGATCCGATCAATACAACAATTTTATCGGCATTTTGAATGACAGTTGTATCAACTTCTTCTTCAATTTTAACTTCTAATTCATCATTCAATAAAACGGGATTATAGCTGTATTCAGTTACAATATTGTACAAAGGTTCTTCAAAAGGAACATTAATATGCACCGGACCTTTTTTATTTTTTGCTGTAACAATTGCTTTTTGAATCAATTTATCGTTTTGTTCCGATGCTTCATCAAATAAATTCGCATTAAACAAAGAGTGATTTTCAAAAACATTACGCTGACGAATGGTTTGTCCGTCACCAATATCAATTTTAGAAGTGGGACGATCTGCTGAAACAACAATTAACGGAATCTGGCTGTAAAAAGCTTCGGCAACCGCAGGATAATAATTCAACAACGCCGATCCCGATGTACATAACAAAGCTGTTGGCTGGTTTAATTGCTGGGCAATACCCATGGCAAAAAAAGCCGCACAACGTTCATCAACAATGCTGTAGCAGGCAAAAAAAGAATCGTTTGTAAAACCAATAGTTAAAGGTGCGTTGCGAGAACCGGGTGAAATTATAATATGTTGTATTCCCTTTGCTTTAAAAAGTTGTAAAATACTTTGAGCCAAAGGTATTTCGGGATAATTCATTTCTAAAAATTAATTATTCAAAGATACGAACTATCCTTAAAAAGAAGAATTTTATCACTGAAAACTCTTGTATTTAAACAAAGACCTCACAGGTTTTTAAAATCTGTGAGGTCTGAAATTTATAACTTTTACAGTATATTATTTTCCTTCAATCCAATTGGTAATTTCGCTGTCGGTTGGCGAAACTTTCGGGCTGATTACTTTTGCCAGTTTTCCTTCTTCGTTTATCAGGAATTTCTGAAAATTCCATTCCACATCAAAATCTCCCAAACCATTTTTATCTTTTTGTGTCAAATATTGATACAAAGGTTCTTTATTATCGCCTTTTACAACAATTTTGCTCATCATTGGGAAAGTAACACCATAATTTAATTTACAAAATTCTGCAATTTCTTCGTTTGTTCCAGGATCCTGACTCATAAAATCATTTGTAGGAAAACCAATAATCACAAAATTTTGATCTTTGTATTTTTGATACAGTTTTTCTAATTCTTCAAACTGTGGGGTCAATCCGCATTTAGATGCCGTGTTTACAATTAACACTTTTTTTCCTTTTAAATCGGCAAGATTAAATTCGCCTCCCGTAATATCTTTTACTTTGAATTGATAAATAGGGTCGGCATTTTTTTGTTGTTCCATAATCACTTGGGGATTTTCTGTTACTGGTTTATTTTTTGTGCAGCTTAAAGCCAAAACGGCACTTGCAATAAAAATATATTTCATAATAATTATTTGTTGTTTGATTTAATAAAGTTATTATTTATTTGGTTGCAATGCAATAAAAAAGCTTTCCGAAGGGAAAGCTTTTTTGTGACAGTTTAAATATTGGCAGCTTTTCTATTTATTATAAACTTTCAAAGCTTCTTTTATTATTTCGGCAGATTTTATTAAATCTTCTTTATTAAGAACATACGCCAAACGAACTTCGTTTAAACCTACACTCGGAGTTGAATAAAATCCTGCTGCTGGTGCAACCATAACGGTTTCGCCATTTAAATCATAAGATTCTAACAACCATTTCGCAAAATCTTCTGCGTTTGCAACAGGTAATTTTGCAATACAGTAAAATGCACCTTTTGGCATGGCAACTTGCACACCGTCAATAGCGTTTAAGGCATTTACCAAAGTATCTCGGCGGTCTTTGTATTCGCTAATTACATCATCAAAGTATGATTGTGGCGTATCTAAAGCAGCTTCTGATGCAATTTGAGCGTAAGTTGGCGGAGATAAACGTGCTTGTGCAAATTTCATTGCCGTCGTCATTAATTCTTTGTTTTTAGAAACGATACAACCAATGCGCGCACCACACATACTGAATCTTTTTGAAACAGAATCAATCATAATTGCATTTTCTGTGATGCTTTCTTCGTTCATTACAGAAAAATGTTTGTATCCATCATAAGCAAATTCACGATAAACTTCATCGGCAATTAAAAACAAATCGTGTTTTTTTGCCAAAGCAGCTAACTGTTGAATTTCTTCTTTACTATACATATAACCCGTTGGATTACCTGGGTTACAAATTAAAATTGCTTTAGTTTTTAGTGTGATTAGTTTTTCAAAATCGGCAATAGGTGGTAATGCAAAACCTGTTTCAATACCAGAAATTACCGGAACAACTTTTACTCCGTTTTGAGTAGAAAATCCGTTATAATTTGCATAAAAAGGTTCCGGAATGATAATTTCATCACCTTCATCCATTGTAGATCCCATTGCAAAAATCAAGGCTTCAGACCCACCTGTAGTAATAATGATATCTTCTTTATCAATAGGTAAACCTTGTTTTTGATAATAAGCTGCCAATTTTTCACGGTATGAATCAAATCCTGCAGAATGACTGTATTCTAAAACAGTAATATCAGCATTTTTAACCGCATTTAAAGCTACTTCTGGTGTTTTAATATCGGGCTGTCCAATATTTAAATGGTACACTTTATTTCCTTTTTTCTTTGCTGTTTCGGCAAAAGGAACCAATTTACGTATTGGTGATTCAGGCATTTGCACACCTTTATGTGAAATTTTAGGCATTATTCTAATATATTTAAATAAAATACAAATTTAGTTTTTTCTATGAAATCACAATGATTTTTTATTTGTTTAAATTAAGTTAAAATACCCAGCAAGCCATTTAATTTAAGTACTTTTGGGAAATTTCTAAGTACACAACAACTATTCACTATGAGCAAAATTATCTCTTTTTTGTCATCTACAAGGTTAATGGCTGTTTTATTCATTGTTTTTGCAGCCGTTATGGGAGTTGCAACTTTTATAGAAAATGAATACAACACCGATACAGCACGAATTTTAGTTTACAACACCAAATGGTTCGAAGCAATAATGCTGATTTTTGTTTTTAACTTCATTGGCAACATTAAACGATACAATTTATTCAGTAAAGCTAAATGGGATACTTTAATATTGCATTTGGCTTTTATTTTGATATTAATCGGCGCATTTGTAACTCGATACATTAGTTTTGAAGGAATGATGCCGATTCGTGAAAAAGAAACTTCAAGTCAGTTTTTTTCAGATAAAACATTTTTAACCGTTATGGTTGACGGTGATTTGAACGGCGAACCGAAACGCAGAACTTTTGAAGAACAACGTTTCTTTTCGGCTGCACTTGATAAAGATAATTTTATAAGCAATTTTGCATCAAATCATTTTAAAATTAAGAACGATTTTAACGATATTCCGTTCGAAGTAGAGTTTAAAGACTTTATAATGGGTGCCGAAGAAGTGATTGAAGAAGCTAAAGACGGCAAAAACTTTTTGAAACTGGTTGAATCAAGCCACGGTGAACGTCACGA
>CAJYTF010000043.1 GCA_913777665.1 uncultured Myroides sp. | reverse complement strand
AAAACTAAAGTAATTGGTATAGCAAAATAAGGTATTAACTTAAAAAAATCTTCTTTTTTAAAATTAAATATCAAATAAAAATATCCAAAAACTGCTAAAAATAAAAGATAAACAAAGTATGGACTGTAACAATGATAACCTATAAAAACTTGTTCAGTCTTATTATTCTGATTATAGATAACTTTTACAAAAGCTTTATTATTTAACAATTTATTTTTTAATAGATAATATCTGTTTTCAAGGCTTTTATCCAATATTTTTGATATTCCATTATTGCCATAAATCGTAAAATTATTAAATTCAATAATTACTTGTTTTTTGCTTCTTCTACTATCAGTTCCCTTGGTATAAACATGTTCAAGAAAAATTTCTTCTTCATACTTAGGAAAAGTAAAATCAACTATCAAGAAAAAAATATTTAGCAGTACCAATGAATGAACAACCCAAAGAGAAACGTTATTAATTTTTGACTGCATGTTATTAGCTTACTTAAAATAAAGCCTAAAATTACTTATTTTTCAACACTTATCTGTATAATTAATTAAATCTGTACACTTCTTATCTATTTTATTATAATTATATTTGTAAAAATTTCAATTTAAAATGACCGATCAAATCAATCCATATAAAGATTCTAACTTAGGTAAAAAACAGCAGGTTGAACAAATGTTCGATACTATTTCTGGTAATTACGACAGTTTAAACCGAATGATTTCGCTGGGAACCGATCAAGGATGGAGACGTAATGTATTGAAAATGGTTTCGGACACTAATCCGGAATCTATCTTAGATATTGCAACAGGAACGGGCGATTTGGCTATTTTACTATCTAAATCTAACGCAAAACGTATTGTTGGTTTGGATCTTTCGGCAGGAATGTTAGAAGTTGGTAAATCAAAAGTTAGCGCTTTAGGTCTGCAGAATAAAATTGAAATGATTCAGGGCGATTCTGAAAATTTACCTTTTCAGGACAATACTTTTGATGCAATTACCGTTGCCTTTGGTATACGTAACTTTGAAAATCTTGAAAAAGGTTTGTCTGAAATTTTACGTGTATTAAAACCTAACGGAATTTTTGTTATCTTAGAAACCTCGGTTCCAACAAAGTTTCCGTTTAAACAGGGATACAATTTTTACATGAAAACCTTTATGCCGTTAATGGGTAAAGTGTTTTCTAAAGATCAAAAAGCGTATAAGTATTTATCAGAATCGGCAAAAAATTTCCCTTACGGCGAAAAACTAAATGCCATTTTGCAAAAAGTAGGCTTTAAAAATGTAAAACACAATCCGCAAACAATGGGCGTTGCAACAATTTATTCAGCATCAAAATAATCGTATGAAAAACCTTTTAATTGCTACTTGTTTTCTTTTAACCGCAAATTCGTTTGCACAGGGCATGTTTGGTAAAAACCCTTACCGCAACCAGCAACAGTGGGATCAACAGCGTGTGCATTATGGTTATTATTTAGGATTTAGCTCGTACAATTTTAAGTTTGATTATAAGAAAAGTTTCTACGAGAAAAACGGAAGCGATGAAATTTTAGTGGAACCTACCACCGGGTTTAATGTTGGTTTGGTTGGAAATTTACGTTTAATGGAATATTTAGATTTACGTTTTGAACCGGGCTTGTATTATACGCGTAGAAAATTGTTTTTTCCACATATTACAAATCCCGATCAAAATACGCGTGATGTAGCTTCAACATACATTCATTTTCCTATATTATTGAAATTTTCTGCTTTAAGAGCCGGAAATATTCGTCCGTACATTTTAACAGGAATATCGCAGTCGTTGAATTTAAGCAGTAACGAAACTTCTAAAGACGATAATTACCAAGGGCGTTTTAGAATGAAAAAATGGACAGCAAACTATGAATTAGGTTTAGGTATCGATTTTTATTTCGAACATTTTAAATTTACTCCGTCGGTTAGAGGTGTATTTGGTTTACAAGACGAATTAATTCGCGATAAAAACCCAAACAGCCCGTGGACAGGCGACATTGAATCTATGAAAACACGTGGTTTGTTTATAAACTTTACTTTTCATTAATAGTTGTTAGTAATAAGCTTTTAGACATAAAAAATCCTGCAATTCAACTTGCAGGATTTTTTATGTTTTTTTAGATCTTTTTGAACTTCAAAATTAATCACGCATGCTGTCAAAAAACTCTTCGTTTGATTTGGTGTTTTTAATTCTGTCATGAATAAAGGTAATTGCTTCAACCGGATTCATATCTGCCAAAATATTACGTAAAACAACCATTTTGCTATTTGTAAATCGATCTTGCAATAAATCATCACGACGGGTTGATGACGAAGTTAAATCAACAGCAGGGAAAATTCGTTTGTTCGCAATTTTACGATCTAACTGCAATTCCATATTACCTGTTCCTTTAAATTCCTCGAAAATAACATCGTCCATTTTAGAACCTGTATCGGTTAAAGCCGTAGCAATAATCGTCAACGATCCGCCATTTTCAATGTTACGTGCCGCACCAAAAAAGCGTTTTGGTTTTTGTAATGCATTAGCATCAACACCACCAGACAACACTCTACCCGATGCCGGCTGAACCGTGTTATACGCACGCGCCAAACGTGTAATAGAATCTAACAAAATAACTACATCGTGCCCACATTCAACCAAACGTTTTGCTTTTTCCAAAACCATATCGGCTAATTCAACATGGTAACGCGCTTCTTCGTCAAACGTAGATGCCACAACCTCTGCACGTACATTACGCTGCATATCGGTAACCTCTTCCGGGCGTTCATCAATCAATAAAACAATCTGGTAAACTTCTGGGTGATTGTCTGCAATGGCATTGGCAATCTCTTTCAACATCATGGTTTTACCAGTTTTAGGCTGTGCCACAATCATACCACGCTGCCCCTTACCTATTGGCGCAAACAGATCGATAATACGTGTTGAAAGTTTGGAATTATTACCCGATAAATTGAATTTATCTTTAGGAAAAAGTGGCGTTAAATGTTCGAATGAAGGACGATCGCGAACCTCATCAGGCTCATGTCCGTTGATTTTTGTGATGCGAACTAACGGGAAATGTTGCTCGTTTCCTTTTGGTGGACGAACAATTCCTTTAATGGTATCGCCCTTTTTTAAACCAAACAAACGAATTTGCGATTGCGAAATATACACATCATCTGGAGATTTACGGTAATTGTAATCCGATGAACGTAAATAACCGTGCGAACCGCCATCTTTTGGAACTTCTAAAACACCTTCGCATTCAATAATTCCTTCAAATTCGTAATCAGGATCGCGGTAATTTTGCTTTTTCTGATTCTGATTTTGGTTTTTATTTCTATTTTGATTTGGATTCTGAATTTGTTTTTCAGCCACCACAACAATTTCTTCAGCAGGAACTTCGGCAACAACATCGTTTTCAGCTTTTATTGGTTCAGTTTGAACCTGCGGCTGATTGTTAGTTTTGTTACGTTGGTTTTGATTTTTATTCTGAGGTTTGCGTTGCTTTTCGGCAGGAGGATTTTGAGGAGTTGCAGTTTTAATTTCTTCTGCAACAGGTTGCGGATTTTCAGGTAAAGAAGGCTGTTCTGTTTGCTCTTCAGTTGCATTGTGAATACGCTTTCTCTTTTCCTTTTTTTCAGTAGGTTGGTTGACTGCCGCAGCTTCTTCTTTTACAGAAGTTTCTGCTTTAGGCTGATTCTTCTGAAATTCATCTTGCAATTTTAAAATAGTGTCAATTAATTCATCTTTTTTAAGATTGAGCTTTTCTACACCAATTTTCTTAGCTATTTCTTTAAGTTCGGGCAATTTCATACCCTTTAACACATTTTTGTCAAACATAAATTATGACGTTGTTGTTAGATATTAGTATTGTGATTTTTCTTAAGAGAAGGATATCTGTTAAGGATAGAAAGCTCGAACAATGAAGAAGTTACGATTTTCTAATGCAATATTACAATTTTTTTTTAAATATCAATGTTTTTTAATGAAATTTAGTGTTACTTTTGTATTCAAATAAATAGTAATGATTCAGAGAATACAATCGGTTTATTTAGCATTGGCATTTATTATTGCAGGACCTTTATCCCTAATTTTTCCTTTATGGAAAGATGCAAACGGGATAGATTACCATGTTGGGCAAAGTACCTTATACACGTTGATGTTTGGTGCAAGTGCTGCTTTAAGTGTTATTTCGATTTTCTCTTACAAAAAAAGACAAACTCAATTTGTTTATAACAGGTTGAACATGATATTGAACTTTATATTACTAGGATTATTTGTGTATCAATCGCTAAATTTATCTGGAGAAACCTTGGTTTCAGAGAAGGGTATTGGGATGTTTCTTCCTATCGGATCTATCATTTTGCTGGCATTAGCCAACAAAGCCATAAAGAAGGACGAAGATCTTGTAAAATCTGCAGATCGTATACGATAAACCTTTCATCTTAGTTTATTAGTGCGTTAAAAAATCCGACCAATGGTCGGATTTTTTTTGTTTAGTATAATTTTAGTTTTTATAGTAATACAAATATCTGTAACCTCCGGAATTTACATTTCCATATTGAATAATTTCTGGATAATGATCTTGCCTAACTTTGAATTGAACGTTTGAAGGTGGAACAACTAAACCATTTTGATTTTGGGATTTCATTACAAATGTTGCATGTGTATTAATATACATGTTATGAGTAAAGTATCCATCTAAAAGCTCCAATAAACCATCATAGCTGCTATTATAAATTTCTGAACTAAATAAAGCCAGATATTGCATTTTAGTATTAATAGGCAATAAATTTCTTTCGGGATTGTATACATTTTTAGGTGTAGTATATTCTATATTTCCTACCTTGATAATATTATATTCGTTCGTCTGTGCTTGATTTAAAAAATACTGTTCTGTTTCAGGTGTATAGTTTAATGATTTACTAATAACTTGTTCATCATTTACATAAAGATCCACTTTAACATTATTTAATTCATTTTCATTATTGTAATCATGATCAAATACAAATTTAAATTTATTAGAATACCAATCGTGTTTATTCACTTCAACTGTTCTAATATCAACAAATCCATTCTCTGCATAACTAAAAGACTGTTTAACCTCCATTAAAGAAGGATTTACAGGTGTTGTTTTAGTTTCATACTTATAAGTCATACCTGGTAAATTAGGCGAATAACTAGAATAATCCGCGTAATAGTACATCTTCATAGAATCTAATTTTACATTCGTTGAAGTTGGTGTTGATAAAGTTTCTCCCACGCCCATTGCCTGCGTATTATCTATATTTGGAAATTCTGACGTATAGTTTTCTACAATTTCTGCATCATCATTATTACAGCTAAATAATAAAAACGAAAAGAATGTTAATGATAAGTATTTATTTTTCATAAGATTGTTATTTTAAAACATAAATATAAACAAAAAACCTCAAACATTGCTGCTTGAGGTTTTTCGCATTTATGAAAAAATCTATTACTTAACTTCTTCGTAATCTACATCTTGTGTAGCATCACCGCCGTCTTGGTTTGGCTGTGCTTGTTGTGCACCACCTTGCTGACCGTCTGCTTGTGCTTTGTACATTTCTTCTGAAGCTGCTTTCCAAGCTTCGTTGATTTTGTCTAAAGCCGGTTGAATAGTTTCTACATTACGCGTTTCGTATGCTTTTTTCAATTCTTCCAATGCACCTTCGATGTTTGATTTATTAGCATCTGACAATTTATCGCCAAACTCTTTCAATTGTTTTTCGGTTTGAAAAATCATCCCGTCTGCCTCATTCAATTTATCGGCAGTTTCTTTCACTTTTTTATCTGCTTCTGCATTTGCTTCTGCTTCTTGCTTCATTTTTTCGATTTCTTCCTGAGTTAAACCTGAAGAAGCTTCGATACGGATATCGTGTGATTTTCCTGTTCCTTTATCGGTTGCCGATACTTTAATAATACCGTTTGCATCAATATCAAAAGTAACTTCGATTTGTGGCACACCGCGTTGTGCTGGTGGTAAACCATCTAAGTGGAAACGACCAATTGTTTTGTTATCGTTTGCCATTGGGCGCTCACCTTGCAATACGTGAATTTCTACACTTGGTTGGTTGTCTACAGCCGTAGAAAACACTTGTGATTTTTTTGTAGGAATGGTTGTGTTCGATTCGATTAATTTCGTAAAAACACCACCCATTGTTTCAATTCCTAATGATAAAGGCGTAACGTCTAACAACAATACGTCTTTAACATCGCCTGTTAAAACTCCACCTTGAATTGCAGCTCCTAAAGCAACAACTTCGTCAGGATTTACTCCTTTTGATGGTTTTTTACCGAAGAATTTCTCTACTTGTTCCTGAATTACCGGAATACGTGTTGATCCACCTACCAAGATTACCTCATCGATATCAGAGATTGATAAACCTGCATCTTTCAATGCTTTTTCACAAGGTTTCATTGAACGTTGTACTAAATCGTCTGCCAATTGCTCGAATTTTGCACGAGTTAACGTTTGTACCAAGTGTTTTGGTCCTGTAGCTGTAGCTGTTACGTAAGGCAAGTTAATTTCAGTTTGAGCTGAAGATGATAATTCAATCTTAGCTTTTTCTGCTGCTTCTTTTAAACGTTGTAATGCCATTGGATCCTGACGTAAATCTACACCTTCTGCATTATTAAATTCGTTTGCTAACCAGTTAATAATTACTTGGTCAAAATCGTCACCACCTAAATGTGTATCTCCGTTTGTAGACAATACTTCGAAAACTCCGTCACCTAATTCCAAGATCGAGATATCAAATGTACCACCACCTAAATCGTAAACAGCAATTTTCTTGTCTTGCCCGCCTTTATCTAAACCGTAAGCTAACGCAGCAGCAGTAGGCTCGTTGATAATACGCATAACTTCTAAACCAGCAATTTGTCCGGCTTCTTTAGTTGCCTGGCGTTGCGCATCGTTAAAATATGCAGGAACCGTAATAACCGCTTGTGTAACTGTTTGTCCTAAATAATCTTCGGCAGTTTTTTTCATTTTTTGAAGCGTCATTGCCGATAATTCTTGTGGCGTATATAAACGTCCATCAATATCAACACGTGGTGTATCGTTATCACCCTTAACTACTTTGTAAGCAGTGTGATCTAATTCTTTTTGAACTTCAGAGAATTTCTCACCCATAAAACGTTTAATAGACGCAATGGTTTTTGTAGGGTTTGTTACCGCTTGGCGTTTTGCAGGATCACCCACTTTAATTTCTCCGCCTTCAACAAAAGCAATTACAGACGGTGTTGTTCTTTTACCTTCTGCATTTGGAATTACCACAGCTTCGTTACCTTCCATTACAGCAACACAAGAGTTGGTAGTTCCTAAGTCAATTCCAATTATTTTACTCATATCTTTTTATATATTTTATTTTGTATTTATTGTTTTTGTGATTTGTTCACGGTTTCTATTAGTCAATTGTTGTGCCTAAATTAAAAAGTATAAAAAAATGTCAGAAACCGATAAAATAAAATGACATAGTGTCAGAATTTAATAAATGATCGATCAAAGAATAATGTCAAAACGTACCCATTGCTAACATTTGTCATATCTAACAAAATTTTAAAAAACTTCCATTTATTTTTGTCTATCTTCGCTTTATTAATTGTTTGATTTTTATGGAATGTATTTCGGTTTTTGATATGTTAAAAATTGGCGTTGGCCCATCGAGTTCCCACACTTTAGGACCTTGGAGAGCCGCCGAACGCTTTATTGCCGAATTAAAAGATTTGAATATTTTTGATAAAACAGAACGTGTTACCGTTGATTTATACGGATCGCTTTCGTTAACCGGAATTGGGCATGCTACCGATTTAGCCGTAATGTTGGGTTTAAGCGGTGCCGATCCCGAATATGTTCCTGTTGATGATATCTCTGGAATTATCGATCAAATCAAACAAACAAATACCTTAAACTTAGGAAATGCTGTTCAAATACAGTTTAACCCAAGCGAAAACATTGTTTTCAACAAAAACTTTTTACCTTTTCATGCCAACGGTTTATCGTTCACGGCGCTTTATGAAGGTAAAGAATATGTATCAACCTTCTACTCTATTGGTGGCGGATTCGTTGTAAAAGAAGAATCAGCAGCAAATACAGAAAAAGACGAAATTAAAGCTACTTTCCCTTTTCCTGTTGATAAAGCCGATGAACTTTTGGCATTCTGCAAACAGGAAAATAAATCGATATCGGAATTAGTTTACGAAAACGAATTATCGTTACGTTCACCCGAAGAAATAGATCGCGAATTAATGCGCATCTGGAACACCATGTTAGAGTGTATCTACATTGGCTGCCATACCGAAGGAACGCTTCCGGGCGGATTAAATGTTCGCCGACGTGCTTATGATACCTATCAAAAATTAAAAGGCGATTTACCTTATAATAATCCACAAGAATGGCTGCAAACCATTCGTAAAACAAAAGTTTATTTCCGTCAGATCTTAAAATGGGTAAGCTGTTTCGCGCTGTCGGTAAACGAAGTAAATGCATCGTTAGGTCGCGTGGTTACAGCACCAACTAACGGAAGCGCAGGCGTAATACCTGCTGTTTTAATGTATTATTTAACCATTGAAAACCACAAAGCTGGCGATAAAGAAATTAAGCAGTTTTTAATGGTTGCCGGCGAAATTGGTTCGATCTTTAAAAAAGGTGCGACTATTTCTGCTGCAATGGGCGGTTGTCAGGCCGAAATTGGCGTATCGTCTGCAATGGCTGCTGCGGCATTGTGCGAATTAATGGGTGGAACACCCGAACAAGTTACCGTTGCTGCCGAAATTGCTATGGAACATCATTTAGGTTTAACATGCGATCCAATTGGCGGTTTGGTACAGATTCCGTGTATTGAACGCAACACTATGGGAGCAATTAAAGCCATTAACGCAGCAGAATTGGCGTTAGATACCGATCCTAAAAACGTAAAAGTTCCGTTAGATAAAGTGGTGAATACTATGTGGCAAACTGCACAAGACATGAACAACAAATACAAAGAAACGTCAGAAGGTGGTTTGGCAATTGCAGTAAATATGGCTGATTGTTAATTTAGATTATGAAAAAGCTTATTGTATTTTTTCTATTAACAGGTTTGTCGGTAAACGCTCAACGAAAATACATTTCTACCCCAACCGTTGCGTATAACAACGAAAAAGGATCAAAAGCTGTGGGTATTTTTCTACGTGGTGCATCAATCGATTCGTATGAATTTCTTCAGGATAAATATGTTTATAAAGTTTACACGCCATATTCCGAAACCATTTATATTACCGATACTTACAACGTAAAAGACCATTTAAATGCAAACGACAATTACGAAAAATCGCCTGCAATTATTATAGAAAACGATGGTTATTACGGATCGCCTCATTTGTTTACAACGGTTGCAAGCCTTAAAATTCGTGAATTACCTAATAGCTCGTCAGCTGCCGTAGGAAATCTATTGAATGGAACACCTGTGCCCATTTATTATTATCCGTACAATACAGAATCTTGGATTCCGGTGCAGATCGATGATAAAAAAGGATACATTCCTGTGAAATATGTTGGTCAACGACCAGATTTATCCGATTTAAAAAATCAATACAAAAAAGTATCAACTTTAGAAGATCAAAAGAAATTTGCCGAACGTATTTTAGAATTGGGATGGAACAGCAATCCTGAAGAAAACGAAGCGGCTTTGCGTTTGTATGCCGAATTTGCATCAAAAAACAATCAACAAGATGTTGCACAAATTTGTTTACTACAAGCTGATGCTCTAAAAAATATTCCTAAAGACGATTTTAACCTTCCGATTAAATTACAGAAGGAAAAGCAGTTTGGCTTTACATTAAATAACGAAATAGAACCTGAAAACGGATTTAAAAAATCGTTTTTGGAAACTAATTTAGGAAAGATTAAAGATCAATACACCAATTTGGATGATTGTGGTTTGGGCGATTATGAAACCAACGTGTTTTTTGGTTCCGTAGAATGTATTGGGCACGATGTGAACAAAACCTACCACATACGATCTATGGATATGGTAAATACCAACGGTTTTAAAATTAAAAACACCTATTTAAATAATTCAACAACTCCGTCTGAATTTCTAAAAGCAGGAATGGGATTGATTTCATCTATAAATCCGCTTACTAATTCGTATTACATCAGCAATGATTACATGACGTACGAATTTCAGTTTAAAAATGACCGGCTTTTTAAAGTATCAGCTCATTATTATTGTTAAAATAAAAAAAACGTGTTATTAGCTAATAACACGTTTTTTTATAATTACTTCCCAAAATGTTGTTCTAATTTTTGTTGATGGATCAATGCTCCAGACCAACGATCTATTAATTTTCCCGCTTTATCAAACAATAAAAAAGTAGGTGTTTTATTTTCTTGGTATTGAACATACGTATCGGTTCTCGTGAAATCTTCTGCGTAAACCAACGCCCAATTATCGGTACTTAACTTTCCAAAATGTTTGTAAGTTTCTGCATCATTACTTTCTAGCACGCTAACAACCTGTAATTTATCAGTGTTTTTATCTGCAAAATTTTTCGTAATAGGAAACGATTGATTACTGCTTGGGCAGTTTACAGATGATAAATCCACCAAAACAAAATCTTTACCTTTTGCAAAATAATCGCTTAATTTTTCTACTTTTAAATCTTTATCTAAAACTGGTATATCAATAAAACTGTCGCCTTTAGTTAAACGTTGGCTTTTTGATGCTAATAAATATTTCTTTCCAATTTCGGTTTTCTTCTGTTCGGCAGTCATTTTATCATATACCGCTTTATAAAACGTTTTGTCAAATGCAGTGGTATTGTAAGGCAACAACGTCCAGGTATAGGCGTTATCAAAATTATTTAAAATAAAATCGGCTTCCACTTGTTTTAGTTCTTTCGTAAGCTTGCTTCCTAATCCATTTTCTCCCACATATTTTTCTTGCACCTCAGGCTTTTGCCATTCGGGTGTTTGCTGCAATGCCGTTATTTCATACTTTAAGGCTTCTCCTTTTTTATGTAAAGGCATTTGGAATTCGTTTAGTTTAGCTTTTGCAAAATGGTGTTTAGAACCGTTAACCTTTACCTGATAAGGGAAATCTTCTTTAGTTGCTGTAATTTGTAAAGTTTCGTCGGCTACAAACAGTTCCGTAAAATAAGGCTGGTTGTTATCTACAATATACATCATGTAGCTTTCTGGTGTTTCAGAAACTTCGGCTGTTAGTTCTACTATTCCTTGTGCCAGTGTTTTGTAAGCTATTGGTGTTTGTCCGCTAAGTAAATATACTACGGCAGTATCAGAAAAACCAGTAAGGTTTGCCGTTATTTTTATTCGCCTGCAATGGCTTGAATTGTTGCTGTTAGCAATGCTGCTAAAATTGTCAATCTTTTCATTTCAAGTGTTCTTTTAATTATAATTGTTTCAATATCAAGTATTTATTTCGACCAAAAGTTAGATAATATCCCATGATTGCCAAAATTGGAATAAACAATAATGATGTGTATTGAAAATCGATCGTTATAAATAGAACAATATGTACTAAAGTGATGAAGGCAATGAAATAAACCGAAATTAGCCAATGTTTAGCGGTGTAATTTTCTACCTTAAAATTAACTACATCGTTTTCTTTTAAATCTATAATGATGTCTTTGCTTCCTGCCCAATCAATTTTCGTTGAAATAGTATGCGTACCCGGACTAACATTATATTCTTTTATTTCTCCTTCTGAAATAATGCCTACTTTTTCGTTATTAATAAATACTTTATAGTTACGGATTTTATCTACGTAGCCGCTACCTCTTTGAATTTTTATTACTGCCATAGTTGTTTAAATTTGTTTCAGCAAAAATAAATCACTCATTAATGAAAAAATTGTAAAATTGAGACACATGATCTTAATCTTCTAAAAAATACCAATATAAATCTTCATTATCAATCTGTTTTATTTTAGGAAGCAACGTTTTGGGTGTTTCGCTGGTAATACTTTTAAAATGTTTTATAAAATGCGATTGATCGTAATACATATTGTAAAGAGCAACATCGGTTAAATTAGCCAATTCTTTGTGTTTAATGGCATAGTTTAACGAATTGCGAAACATGACCATTTTTTTATATTCTTCAATTGTGGTAAGGGTGTGTTTTTTAAAGAGACGAAGCAACGTTTTTCTGTTTTTGCCTGTTATTTGCTCTAATTCTGAAATTTTGATCGCTCCGTTAGATTTGATAATCTCCTTAATTGCTTTTTGTAATTCGATTTCTTGAAAAGGCTGAATTATCGATAACAAAGCATTCTCTACAACTTCTAATTTTTGATCGGCTGATAAATTGTCGGTTAATTGAGACAAAATTTCGCAAAAGCTTGGATTCAAAGATACTTCTTGAATTTGCTGCATTGACAATTCATTTAAAGGTTTGTCTATAAAATGATTTATTCCCAGAGGATAAAACACAATACCAATTTTATTAAAAACGCCGTTCATTTCAACATTGCACTTATCTTTTAAATTTATGGTATAAATAACAGTGAGTTTTCCATTATCGTTACTTTCTGTTATAACGGAACTCTTATTTTGAGCACCTAACAAAATCTCATTTCCTTTGTAAATAGTTAAAGCGTGTAGGTAATTAGGATAAAAATAGAACGACTCTGAATGTTGTTCGTTATTCGATGTATGAAAGTAATAGTAAGCAACCAACTTTTTTAGTTGCTCGTTTTGTGGTTTTAGTGTTATTAATTCAGTTCCTTTTTTCACCTTTTAAAGATACAAAAAATATCGAAAATCAATAGTAATACTAATTCAGTATTGATAGACACTTAAAACCTAAAAATTCTATTTATTAATTATATTTCCTTTTTCTTAAAGTTTTTATCTAATTTTACCACAACTAAACAACAATTATTACAGTATGTCTGTTGCAAAAAAAGATTATAAAATAGTGACTACCAAGTCGCTTTTTGATATGAAACAAAACGGAGAAAAAATCTCTATGCTTACCGCTTACGATTACACCATGGCTAAAATTGTAGATTCTGCTGGGGTCGATGTGATTTTGGTAGGCGATTCTGCCAGCAACGTAATGGCGGGTCACGAAACTACCTTACCTATAACTTTAGACCAAATGATTTATCATGCATCATGTGTGGTTCGTGGTGTAGAGCGTGCTTTGGTAGTGGTTGATTTACCTTTTGGAACCTATCAGTCTGATTCTAAAAAAGCATTGGAATCTGCCATTCGCGTAATGAAAGAAAGTGGCGCACATGCCTTGAAATTAGAAGGCGGTAAAGAAATTAAAGAAGGAATTAAAAAGATTTTGGGTGCCGGCGTTCCTGTTATGGGACACTTGGGTTTAACTCCGCAATCGATCTATAAATTCGGAACATATACCGTTAGAGCAAAAGAAGAAGCCGAAGCAGAAAAATTAATCGAAGACGCTAAAATGTTAGAGAAAATTGGATGTTTTGCCATTGTTTTAGAGAAAATTCCGGCTGCTTTGGCAGAAAGAGTTGCAAAAGAAGTATCCATCCCCATTATTGGTATTGGTGCAGGTAGCGGTGTCGACGGTCAAGTTTTGGTTGTCCACGACATGATTGGAATGACGCATGAATTCAGTCCGAAATTTTTAAGACGATACATGAATCTGTACGAAGACATGACAAAGGCTATCGGTCAGTATGTTGATGATGTAAAATCAAAAGATTTTCCTAATTCAACAGAGCAGTATTAATTTTATTTATATTCAAATAGATTGGTTGTCTAAAGTTCTCTATGTCATTCCGGATCTGATCCGGAATCTCATCAATGTAATTTACAAAATGATGAGAAGCTGAATCAAGTTCAGCTTGACAATTAGATCCTTTAGACAACCTCTTTTAATATTATGAAAATCTATTCAACAAAAGAAAATTTACAGGTTTTATACGAAGATAACCATTTAATTGTGGTAAATAAACGTGTGGGCGATATTGTTCAGGGCGATGAAACCGGCGACAAACCTTTATGCGATGTTGTAAAAGAATATATAAAAGAGAAGTACAGCAAACCGGGCGCGGTTTTTTTGGGCGTGGTTCATCGGTTAGACAGACCAACATCGGGTATTGTGTTGTTTGCAAAAACATCGAAGGCATTAACCCGACTGAACGATTTATTTAAAAACCGTGAAACACAGAAAACCTATTGGGCTGTTGTTAAAAATCAACCACCAAAAGAAAGCGATACGTTGATTCACTACTTAACTCGAAGTCCAAAAAACAATACATCAAAAGCGCATTTAAAAGAAGTTAAAGACAGCAAACAGGCAATTTTAGATTATAAAATCATTCAAAAATTAAATTCTTATTTTGCATTAGAAATCAATCTATATACGGGTCGTCATCATCAAATTCGTTGTCAGTTATCGGCTATTGGGTGTCCAATTAAAGGCGATTTAAAATATGGTTTTGATCGAAGCAATCCAAATGGCGGTATTCATCTACACGCTCGAAAATTAGTATTAAACCATCCCGTTACAAAAGATGAATTAAAAATTGTTGCTCCTGTTCCCGATGATATTATTTGGAAAAATGTAGAAAAATAGTATATTAGATTAAAAATTTTAGATATGAAATGGGAAAGAAAAACTAGTGGAGGTTTTGAAGACCGTCGCGGTATGTCGGGCGGTGGTAAAGCTATTGTAGGTGGCGGAATCATTGGGGTTGTTGCCTTATTGTTAACCATGTTTGGTGGGGAATCCGGTCAGGTAATCGGCAATATTTTAAACCAAACGCAGGGCACAACACAATCATCGGAACAAGTAAAAACAAGAGAATTATCAGATGAAGAAATAACTTTAGGTCAGTTTTCTGAAGCTAATTTTGTTTATAATAATGAAACTTGGACTCAAATCTTTCAAGAAAACGGTCAAAAGTATCAAGAGCCGGGAATGGTTTTGTTTGATGACGGTGTAAATACTTCATGCGGTTCGGCAACATCGGCAGCAGGTCCTTTTTATTGTCCTGCAGATCAAAAAATCTATATGGATTTACGCTTTTTTGAAGAATTGCGTACCCGTTTCGGAGCAAAAGGTGGCGATTTTGCTATTGCATATGTAATTGCACACGAAGTTGGTCATCATATACAAACACTGGTAGGAACCAATCAAAAAGTTCGTCAAGCACAACAAGGCAAAGGCAAAGCGGCTGCAAATAAATTATCGGTGGCTCAAGAATTACAGGCAGATTTTTATGCAGGGGTTTGGGCAAGCCGTAACAAAGAAAAGTTGGAAGCCGGCGATATTGAAGAAGCAATTAGTGCCGCACAAGCTGTTGGTGATGATGCCATTCAAAGTAAAATGCAGGGGCACGTTCAACCAGAAACTTTTACTCACGGAACATCAGCAGAACGTAAAGCCTGGTTTATGAAAGGATACAACACCGGCGACATCAACCAAGGCGATATTGAAACCATATATAACAGTATTCGCTATTAAAATAGCCATCAATTAAAAAAATGCTTCGTACTTTTGCGAGGCATTTTTTATTTTTATATGAGTTACGAAATCGATCAGCTGAAATTATCAGAACAAATAATTTCTCTTGCCAAAAAAGTATCAGTTACGGCTGGTTTGTATATTTTTCTTACGCTTATCATTGTTTTTATTGTTTACTCTGTTGGTTTGGTTTCGTTAATAGGATCTCCCCAAGAGTTTATAAAACTGTCAAACCAAACAATTGCCGAAGAATTTATCGCCGCAAATACAACCCAAATTATGATTGTAAATATGGTTGCTAGTATTTTTCTACATTATTTTTTTGGTGGAATTTACGGTATGATCAAAAAAGTAAACATACAACCTTATGCCGATTTAGGCAGTGCTTTTTCAACCATTTTTAGTACCCAAGGATTAAAATCATTGAATGTTATTATCCTTATTCAAATTGTGACCACTGCCCTATCTTATTTTTTAGAACTTGCCGGTTTTAGCTTGGTTGGTTTGGGCATTAGTCTGCTGCTACAGCTTTTAACTTATTTCGCCGTTCCAAGCATTTACATAAGCAATTTTAGCATTACAAAAAGTTTGAATTTCAGCATACAAACGGTCAATCAAAAACCGGGATTTTTATTTGCTTTCATTGCATTTACCTATCTATTGTCTTTTGTAGGTATTTTATTTTTCGGAATCGGAATTGTTTTAACCTTACCGTTAAACTACATAGTTGCGTATAGTTTATACACGCATATAACCCAACAACAAGCTTAATTGTTTGTCCACAAATCACGGTCTAAACTTCGATACTGAATAGCCTCGGCAATATGCTGGGGCTTTATTTTATCTGCAGTTTCCAAATCGGCAATTGTACGGGCAACTTTTAAAATTCTGTCGTACGCTCGGGCAGATAAATTCAGTTTCTCCATGGCTGTTTGCAGTAGACTTAGTGAAGTTTCATCGAGCTCGCAAAAAATTGAAATCAGTTTTGTAGGCATTTGTGCGTTGTAATGAATACCATGATATTCTTTAAATCTTTGTGATTGAATTGATCGTGCTTGGATAACACGATTTCTTATGGCGTCGCTTTTTTCGGCTGTTGATTTATCTGCCAACTTTTCAAAAGGAACAGGGTTAACTTCAATATGTAAATCGATACGATCCAATAAAGGTCCCGAAATTTTGTTTAGATACCGATTCATTTCCATTGATGACGACTGACTCAGTCCTTTATCGTTCATGAAATATCCACTGGGACTTGGATTCATACTTGCTACCAACATAAATGATGAAGGATACGATACCGTGAATTTCGCACGAGAAATGGTTACTTCTCGATCTTCCAAAGGCTGACGCATTACTTCTAAAACTTCGCGTTTAAATTCCGGTAATTCGTCTAAAAACAACACGCCGTTGTGTGCCAGCGAAATTTCTCCCGGTTGCGGATAACTGCCTCCACCAACCAAAGAAACACTTGATGCAGTATGATGCGGCGCACGAAACGGACGTTTTTTTATTAACCCTACATTTTGAACCTTACCCACCACACTGTGAATTTTGGTTGTTTCTAAAGATTCTTCCACCGTCATAGGTGGCAAGATACTCGGTAATCTTTTAGCCAGCATGGTTTTACCAGATCCTGGTGGACCAATTAATAAAATATTATGTCCGCCTGCGGCTGCAATTTCCAATGCCCTTTTAATGTTTTCCTGTCCTTTTACTTCGGCAAAATCTAATAACGAAAAATCGTTGGTTGCATCAAATAAATCTTCTTCTTGAACTTCGACTGGTTTTAATACAATTTTCCCTCCGAAATGATTAATCAAATCGGCAATATTATCAACCGCATAAACATTTAATCCGTGAACAATAGCAGCTTCCTGTACATTTTCTTTTGGCAGGAATATTTTGGTAAACCCATCTGCTTTGGCTTGAATAGCTATCGGTAACGCTCCTTTTATCGGTTGACAGATCCGTCTAACGACAATTCGCCCATAATCATACAATTAGAAAAATCATCCTTCTTTAACTGACCTGAAGCAGCCAAAATACCAATCGCCAAAGGTAAATCGTAGGCAGATCCTTCTTTACGTAAATCGGCAGGTGCCATGTTTATTGTGATTTTTTTACCCGGCAGGTTATAACCAATATTTGCTAACGCCGCAGCAATACGGTAACTTGATTCTTTCACGGCATTATCGGGCAAACCAACCAAATGGTAGCCAATGCCTTTATCAATATTTACTTCGATTGTAATTGTAGTAGCATCGATCCCAAAAACGGCGCTACCAAAAACTTTAACCAACATACTTAATTTTTTTCTAAACTAAATATAGTGAATTAAATGGGAAATTTAATATAATTAGATGATTTCTTAGAAAGAGAAGAAAAGTGACCCGACTGGGGCTCGAACCCAGGACCCCAACATTAAAAGTGTTGTGCTCTACCAACTGAGCTATCGAGTCAAATGACTTATGTAATTTTTGATATAAAAGTGACCCGACTGGGGCTCGAACCCAGGACCCCAACATTAAAAGTGTTGTGCTCTACCAACTGAGCTATCGAGTCAATAATATCATATTTTAATGTGACTGTGATCAGATTCGAACTGACACGTCTTGATGACACCACCCCCTCAAGATGGCGAGTCTACCAATTCCTCCACACAGCCTTTACTATGTGACCCGACTGGGGCTCGAACCCAGGACCCCAACATTAAAAGTGTTGTGCTCTACCAACTGAGCTATCGAGTCTTAATTACTAACGTAATTGCGGGTGCAAATATAACACACTTTTTTAATTTTTTAATGTTATATTTTATTTAATTTTAATGTTTTTTACAAGCAACAACTTAATCAACTAACAAACACTAATTTAACAATGAAAAAAATTATTTTGGTTGGATACATGGGAAGCGGCAAAACTACCATTGGTAAAAAACTTAACCAAAACTTAAATATAGATTTTATAGATTTAGATGAATTTATAGAACAGAAAGAGGGTTTAAGAATATCGGAAATTTTTAAGCAAAAGGGAGAAATCTATTTTAGAAAACAAGAAAGCATTTGGTTTAAGTACTTATTAAATGAAGACAAATATTTAATAATCAGTCTGGGTGGCGGTACGCCATGTTATGCTAATAATCATTTGCGATTGCAAGATGAAAATGTTATGTCGTTCTATTTAAAAGCGAATATTGAAACATTAGTCAGTCGTTTAAAGCAAAATTCTGATAGACCTTTACTACAAAATATTAATGATTTAAATTCTTTTGTAGGTCAACATGTGTTTGAACGCAGTTATTTTTATAATTTTTCAAAATATAAAATAGACGTAAACAATAAAGATGTTGATGACATATGCTTGGAAATTTCATCAATAGTTCAAAAAAACAATTAATTTATTGTTATTTTAGTTTATATTTATAGTTGTAAAATTCATTATATGAAATATATTATTACTGTTTTATTACTTATGGGTTTCAATTTTAGCTATAGCCAAAATATAAACCCTTCGCATATAATTAATCTTTGTTCAGGGCAAACTGTTCAAGGAACCACTCCAACAACAAATGTGTATAATAATTTAATGATTGGTTGTAGTGCGCAACCATTATCTTCAGCCATTACATTATATTACGTTGAAATTGAGTCTGGGTCAACATTTACATTTGAAATTTTACCATCAACAGCTGTAGATTTTGATTTTGCTTCATGGCTGAATCCAAATTTAGCTAATTTAGGTCCAAGTGATAGAGGTTCACAAAACACTGTGGTTGGCATAAATACTTATAGTATTGGCTTATCTATGCTTGAACCAACTCAGTTATGCGAAGGTATGGCAGCTGCTCCACCATTAACAGGCGTTATTCCTGGAATGGTTCGTTGGTATGATGTAGTGCCTGGAGATGGAATTCTAATTGCTATTGATCACTATCAAAGTTCACCAAGTTACAGTTTATCTTTTGGTGGCGATGCCGTTTTAAATTGTACCGTTATCGGTAAAACTTATGAAGTTTGCGATTGGGATAATGACGGAAAAGAGTCGTTTGATTTAGATCAGATCAAACAAGAAATAAACAATGTAAACCAAACATTTACAATTGATTTTTTTGAATTTGAAGCTGATGCCAATACGTTATTTGCAACAAATACACTATCATCTCCTTATGACGTTTCGGTTAGCAATAGTCCTAAAAAAATATATGCTCGTTTTAAAAGAGCAAATGGACTATTAGCGCGTGTTACCGAAATTGATTTTATTGTAAACGAAGTAGCAAAACTACCTGAAGATGATTTAATGCTTGAAATTTGCGATTTCGATTATACTAAAGACGAATATTTTAATTTAAAAGAAATAGAAAATCAAATTAACAATTTAAACACAGCTAAAATTGATTATAAATACTATGAAAATGAAGAAGATGCCATAGCAAATAATAACAGAAATATTAAAAATATCACAAGTTATTTAACTACAACAAAAACTATCTATGTTCGTATTTCAATAAACAACAAATGTCCACTTATTGTACCATTAAGGCTTAGAGTTTTATTAAATTTCCCTCCGAAAATCATAGAATATTCCGAGTTTTGCGCTACCCCTACAAATAGTAGTTTAGTTTATGATTTAACAAAATCAGAAGGTTATCTTATGGACTATGAAACACAAATTATTTATGAATTTACTTATCATACTACAAGAAACGATGCCATAAATAAAACTAATATAATTACAGATCCTATAAATTATAGTGTTTTATTTGATACAGACGAAATTATTCATGTTAGAATTGAAGACGATAGAGACTGCTTCATAATATCCGAATTACACCTTAATTCAAAAGCACGATTAACTTTTGACGATCAATATAATTTTGAATGTGAACCTTACATTTTAAAGCCTTTACCATTAGGCTATAATTATTTCACAAAACCTAACGGGCAAGGCAAACGTTTAAGTCCTTACAGTTCGGATGCAATTATTTATGGAAAACAAACTATATATGTTTATGGTAACAGTTTATTTGTAAATGAAGATTATCCGGATTTTAACAAATGTACATATGAAACACAATTTACCGTTTACAATAATGATTGTTTAGTACCGAGAGGCATTTCTCCAAACGGAGACGGCATAAACGACTCATGGGATTTAACACCACATGTAGTTTCTAAATTAAGTATTTATAATAGGCATGGGTCTTTGGTTTATAGTTATGGAGATGGCTATACTAATCAATGGCACGGTCAAGCAACTAACGGCAGTATTTTACCAACAGGAACTTACTTTTATAGTTTTGAATCTTTAAACGGTATTAAAACAGGTTGGGTGGAAGTAATGTATGAAACGAAATAAAATAAAATAAAATAAAACCTCAAACTAAAAGTTTGAGGTTTTTGTTTAGCTTAAATAAGCATATTCTTCGGTTTCGCTAAAAACAACCTGAATGTGTTCTAAACTTGATGTTGATAAAGATATTCCTTTAAAATCTGCTTTTACCGGATATTTTTTATGGCTTCTGTCAATTAATACGGCGGTTTTAAACTTTTTCAATGGTACTTCTAAAAAGTATTTAACGCCATAAACCAATGTAGCACCAGAATTCATTACATCATCTACCAAAACAATTGCCTTGTTCTCGTAATCGGCTGTTGATAAGTCGGTTTTAATTTCTTGTAGCGGATTTTGTTTGTTAACTTCAACCTTACCTAAAACAACTTTTATATCTGAAATTTTAGAAACCTCATCGCTTATTTTCTGTGCAAAAGTATAACCGCTGTTTGCAATACCTGCAATCACAATTTCGGTTTCGTCTACAAAAGTTTCGTAAATCTGGTACGCAATACGTTTGGTTATTTGCTGTATCTGCTGTTGTGTCAATATAATATTTTGTGTCATTTTTTATTGAATATAATAAACAGTTCGTTGTTTTCTCTTGGTTTTATTGAATTATAACAAGGTGCTAATGTTTTAAGGAAGAAATTATCAGAAAACAGCGCTTGATATTCTTCTACACTTCCACCAAAAGGCGGACCTTGTTCTGTTAACGGAAACGAAAATAAAACTCCAGCCAATTTACCATTTTCTTTTAACAAATCATTCATTTTGGTTGTATACAAAGGTCTTAATTCTGTATTTAAAGCACAAAAAAATGTTTGTTCAATAATTAAATCATACTGATTATTATGCTTAAAGAAATCGCCTACTATTAATTGATCTTCCGGAAAATCAGGATTATTACGTTTAAAATTTGCAATAGGTTCTTCGGAAATATCTAAACCATAAACATTTTTAAATCCGTTAGAGTATAAATAATTTAACTCGTGACCATTACCTACACCGGGAATTAAAATCTTCAAATCTTTACTGGTCAACTGATCAATATATTCTTTAATAGGCGTTGTAATTATACCGGCATCCCACGGAATATTATTCTCATTGTAACGCTCTGTCCAATATTCTTTACTTAGTTTCATTGTTTAGTTGTTCAAAGTATAAATCATCATCGTCTAAATAATCATCAATATCTCTGCGGTCTTTTTTGGTTGGTCTTCCATCGCCTTTTAATCTGTAATGCTCTTTAGCCAACTTTAAAAGTTCCAAATGTTCAAAAGCTTCTGCCGGGGTATCATCTTTTCTGTACATATCAACCAACTTGGCTCCTACTCTATTCTGTGGGATATCTAAAACCGAATACTGATAATTTATTTGATCTTTACGTACCTGAATTTTATCGCCGGCAAACACATCTCTCGATGCTTTTGCCTGTTGATTGTTCACAGAAACATGTCCTTTTTTAACAGCTTCGGTAGCAATACTCCGCGTTTTAAAAACTCTGATACACCAAAGATATTTATCTACACGCATGTTTATATTATAATTTTGGGTTAATTTTTAAACAAAAATAAATGAAAATTGTATCTTGCACCACTAATTTAAGTTAAATGAAAAGATTTTTTACAGCAGCTATAATTTGTACGGGGTCGCTACTCCTTTGGAACTGTAGACCAAATGACGATAACACTGCAAAAATAGTTGAACGTGACAGACAGGAAGTTTTTAATGAAAATATTAAGGAAATTGAAACATTCTTAAAAACGAACAGCGTAGAGGTTTTAGAAGATGGAGTAAGTTTTGAAACTGTTGCATCTGAAGCTAGTAATTCTATCTGGAAACAAACCGAATATCCGTTACAGTCAATTACCGTAAAAAATCTTCCGTACTTTACAGGATCTCAAGGTTTACAAAAACAGAATGACCCTGTAGAATACAAAATCTACTACTTAATTTTGAATGAAGGTGGTGGCGAAACACCGATGATTCACGATAACACTTTTACATCGTACACAGGGTACGATTTAGAGAAGACTATTTTTGATACGTATCAGTTTGGATTTTGGAGTTCATATCCTGCCTATTCTACTTACACAGAAACAATTCCAGGTTACCGACAAATTCTGGAGAAAATTAAAACTGCGACAAGCATTATTGATAATGGCGACGGAACTTACACCTACGAAAACCCAGGTAGAGTTTTAGTATTTATTCCTTCGGGATTAGGTTATTTTAGTTCTCCTCCTGCTGGTTCAACATTTGGGCAGTATGATCCATTAATTTTTGATATAACACTTATCGCTAAAAAAGATGCCGATCACGATAACGATGGTATTTTAGATAAATATGAAGATGTTAACGGAAACGACGATTTGTGGGACGATGATACAGACGGCGACGGTAAAGCTAACTTTATAGATTTAGATGATGACGGTGACGGTTATACAACCCGTGAAGAAATTACATACACCACAACAGTTGACGGCGAAACAGTAAATAAGTTATACGATTTTGACCAAATTCCAACTTGTCCGGGTGGTTCGGTAAAAAAACATCTCGATAAAAGTTGTCATTAATAAATTATAAAACCTGTTTAAAGCAGGTTTTTTTTATCTTAAAACAGATATGAATTCATCAAACATAGAAAATTTAATTCAAAAAGATTTAGAAACACTTCTTTACCACAAAAGTTTAAAAGGTGAAATTTCGGTTAACATTGCGGTAGAAATTGCAGCCTATGTTGCAGCAAACTTTTTAAGGATTATATTTGCAAAAAATAAAGAGATAAAACCCGAAGAACTAAAAGGTGTTTTTGGTATAATTAGCAATGTTTACAACGATATTTTTAACGATCAGCTTGAAAAAGCAGATTACAAAAAAATAAGCGAAATGGCATTGACTTTTTTGCAGGATACCGATTTTGACAACAACAGTAAGGTTTTCTTTAAAAGTATAATTCAATAAGATTCACGATACTGTTTAATGATTAATTTCGATTTTAACGAAGATTATATTCTGGAAAATGATTTTGTAAGGCTTGAACCTTTATCGGCGAAGCATTACGAAGAACTTTTGGAATATACAATGAATGAACCGGAAATATGGGAATATTCTATGGTTAAATGCGATACGCCCGAAAATTTAAACAAATACATAGGAATTGCCATTCAGAAAAGAATCGATCAAAAAGAATATACATTTGCGGTTTTCGATAAATCGAAACAAAAATTCGTAGGTGCAACTCGCTATTGCGATATCTATTTAGATAGTAACCGACTGCAAATGGGTTATACTTGGTATGGTAAAGAACATCAGGGAACCGGCGTAAATAAACACTGCAAATGGTTGCTTTTAGAATTTGCTTTTGAAAAAATGCAAATGGTACGCGTGGAGTTTAGAGCTTACACTGAAAATTTACGAAGCATAAATGCACTGCTTAGTATTGGTTGCTCTGTTGACGGCGTTTTGCGCAGTAATGCCATTTGCCCCAAAACCGGTGTTCGTCGTGACACCATGGTTTTAAGTATTTTGAACAACGAATGGAACGATAATGTTAAGCAGATGCTTTTAGGAAAAATAAATCCGAGTGTTTAAATCTACATTTTAAAACTGTTGATGTATTTATTGTACACAAGATAATTCTCAAGATCCAAAACCTTTTTAGTGTAAACCTTACATTCGTAATGAAGAATTATTATGTTGCCATGTTCTTCTATCTGGCGTAATTCAATTCTTTTACAGAAAGTATTTATTGCTGATTCTAATTCATTTCGGCTTTTATAATCTTCTTTATCAATCTGTAATTCGATATTTTTTAAAGAAATCATGGTAAGCAGTTTTTTATTGATATATCCACCCAAATGAATAATCACAAAGCTGGCTCCTAAAAAAGTAAAAGCGGTATAAAACTGCCCAAAACCCACACTCATACCAATAGCAGCGGCAATCCAAATGATACTTGCCGTAGTTAAACCGTTAATCGTAAAACCGTCTTTAAAGATAACTCCGGCACCCAAAAAACCTATTCCACTAACCACATACGATGCTATACGCGTAGCATCTTCCGATTCGCCCATTCCCAATTTATAAGACAGTAAGGAAAAAAGCGTACTGCCTAGACAGATCAAAGTAATGGTTCTAAAACCAGCCGCTTTATCTTTAAGTTCCCGTTCTGCACCTAAAATCATACCTATAAGCAAAGAAATTACTGCTTTAAGTAAATCGAGTAATTCCCAGTGATCTGAAGCTATACTAAAGTCCATAGTAATAAAATTAAAAAGGTTAACGAAAATCGCTAACCTTATTTTACTTAAAAATATTAAATTTTATTTATTTAATCATTAATTTATGAGAATATTCTCCTTGATTTGATTTAAATTTTAAAATGTACATTCCTGTTTTATATGTAGCAACATTTAAAGTAGTTCTGTTCTGCAACAAAGTAGGTGCTAAAACTTTTTTACCGGTTAAATCGAACATTTCAACAGTTGTAGCCGTATCTAATTCAGACTCAATAGTAACTTCATCACCTGTTGTTGGGTTTGGATAAACTTTTAATTTAAGTTGTATTTCGTAATTTTTTGTTGATGCGGGTGCATCGCCAATTCCTACAGCATACCAAGCATTCACAACCTGTTCCCATTCGTTAGAATTCGCTCCGTACAAAGTAATTGCAGCAGCTATAGTAGCATTATAAGCATCTAAATAAGTAGCAGTTGGTGTTAATCCTGTTGTTAAGGCTTTATAAGCTATTTTTTCTGCTTTTTGAATGGTTATTGGACTAACGTAATAGTTGTTATTTAAATCATTTATTCCCATTCCACCCACGCTTAACAAATAAAACCAATGATTACCAACACCACTATTTATATGTACACCACCATTATCAAAAGAAGAAGTTGTGCTAGCCCAATGATTTCCTTGATAAGTATCTGGCTGGTTGGGTGCAAAAAACGGAGGTGTTGTATTTGGATCGCTCATATTTCTAAAATAATTGTAATTGATATTACTTCTAAAAATACCTTCGCCTATAGTCCAGTTTGGATTATCATTAACATAAAATTCAATTGCAGTTCCAAAAATATCGGCAAAAGATTCGTTCAAAGCTCCCGATTCGCCTTGATAATCTAAACCTCCATTACCATTTCTGTTAACCACCATGTGTGTAAATTCGTGACCAGCAACATCAAGTGCTACAATTGGATGCATGTCGGAACCACCATTTCCATAAAACATTCCGTTATAAAGATTATTACCTAGCATTTCATCAAACGCACCTGCATTTTCATCAGTTCCTAAAAAATTCCCTGCATCGTAGTAATTATGAATAAAATGACTGTTATCATCAAAACTTGTTCTGTTGTGTATATTTTTATAGTAATCGTACGTTTGTATCATTCCCCAATGAACTTCAACTGCTGGTTTACTATTTGTTGCTGTATAGTTAGGTGATGAATTTGCATATTCTGAAAAACCTGAAAAAGTTCCGTTAGCATTTAAATTCCAACCTACTTGAGAACCGTTCATAGTTTTAATTTTTCTAGCATTATCCATTAATCTGTAGCCTCCGCTGTAAGAATCAACAGTAATACTTTTGGTACCTCTAAAATAAGTTGCACTTGAACTTGGTGTATCAGCGTGCATAACTTTATCAATTTGCGATACTATTTCGCCAGTTTGGGCATCTATAATAAAATCGACACTCTTTATTGGATTGAAACTTGTAAGGTTAATTTTATTTACCAGTTTAAGAGTGACATTTTTCTCTGTTTGATGTTTTAATATATACGTTTCAACTTCGCTTTCTTTTATATTTTCTTTTCTACCAAAATCTTCGTAAGCGATACTTTTAAGCTTTTCTTCACTAATTGAGCCTGTCGTTGATAAATCTTTTATATTTAATATCTGTCCATTAACAAATTGTAATTTTCCTTCTTTTGAATTTATAAAAATTATATCTCCGTTAATTTTAACATCTTTGTAAAAATGCTGATAACTATAAGTTGTAAACCCAGTTTGTGAATCATGCTTTTCATTAATCAACTCAAATCTGTGAGAATTATCTAAACCAAAATAATCATTTAAATTATTAGTGAATTCAGAAACAGATACATTCAAGTTCTTAAAATCCACCATAAAAGTTCCAAATCCATTTTGAAACTTTGGTTTTGGCAAGTCACTATTTATGTGATTATTATTTATGGTATTTACTGCAGAAATATTACTCCCCGTTAATAAAAGAGTCGCTAAAATTAAACAGCTAGATGTTCTTTTTAGCTGTAGGAAATTTTTATTCATTGGTTAGGTTTTTACGATGTTTTAAAAATTTTTTCTAAATTACTAATTATTTTGTATTTATAACAAAAAAAGCAGAGTTTCAATAAAAAACTCTGCTTTAATAATAAAAAATTATATTTTTTTAATAATGAGCTGCTTCTTTTCTTGCATCGTCAATCATGTCTTCGTTTGCAACAATTCCAAATTCAACACGACGGTTTTTTGCTTGTCCTTCTTTTGTATCGTTTGATGCAATTGGATCTGCCTCACCCATTCCTTGAGAAGTAATTCTCTTAGCGCCAATTCCTTTAGATCCTAAATAAGACTTTACAGCATTTGCACGGCTTCGAGATAATTTCATATTATACTCATCTTTACCTACACTATCTGTGTAACCATAAATCATGATATGTGTCTTAGGATTTTGTTTAAAGACCTTAACAATTTTATCTAAATTAGAAGTTGCTGTTGAAGTTAATTCTGCAGAATCAAAGTTAAAATTAACGGTATTCTCATTTAATACAACTTTAATACCTTCTCCAACACGTTCAACTGTTGCACCTGGTATAGCAGTTTCAATTTCTTGAGCTTGTTTATCCATGTTTTTACCAATGATTGCCCCTGCGGTACCACCAATAACTCCACCTAAAACAGCACCTAACGCACTATTATTTTTGCTTCCTACGTTGTTACCTAAAACACCACCTAAAACAGCACCTGCAGTAGCACCTACTACAGCAGCTTTCTGCGTATTATTTGCATTTTTAACAGTATTACAACTAGTTAAAAAAGATCCTGCTAAAAGCGCAGTACTTAATACATATACATTTAATTTTTTCATAACTTAATTATTTTCTATTTGTTGTTTTTTACGAATGAATATACAATTGTAGCTTCTGTAGAATTATCAATCAATTCAAAAGTTGTATCTGTTACGTTTGAAGCTGTTAAATTGTAACCTGTTGTTACGTGTTTCGCTTTATCATCACCAATAAACTTTAAGTTGAAAGATGTATCTTGCTTAATGTTCCATATAATTTTAGAATTATATTGCGGACAATTAGCGCTGTTGCTATTTAAAGTAACTGTGCCGGTGTTGTTGTTCGATACAAACTTCCACTGGCTGCCTTCAAAACATTTTGCGTCGGCAACATTGAAAGATGTTACTTTGTATCCCGATGGATAACTTACATTTGTTAATGTCCACTCACCTTTTAATTTAATTTGAGTAGGAACATCATTTTTAGTGTTCGTTGATGTTTTACATGAAAACATTGCTAACGATAAAATTCCTATTGCTAAGACCTTTTTCATAATTATATATTTTATATTTCAAAATTAACAAAATTTGTGCCTGAAATTAATTTTGCATGATTTTTTTTATGTCTTTTTGTCATATTTTATAGTTTGGTATTTATTTTGACTATTTATTGCCATATAATTTAAAACAATAAGTACAAAAATATGACTTCAGGTAAAATTAATGTAACGGTTGAAAATATTTTTCCGTTGATAAAGAAATTTTTATACAGCGATCACGAAATCTTTTTGCGTGAATTAATTAGTAATGCAACCGACGCTACTTTAAAGCTAAAACATTTAACAACAATTGGCGAGACCGCTGTAGAATACGGTAATCCTAAAATTGAAGTTAAGGTTGATAAGGAAAACAAAACGCTTCATATTATCGATCAAGGATTGGGTATGACGGGCGAAGAAGTTGAAAAATACATTAACCAAGTAGCTTTTTCGGGTGCAGAAGAATTTTTAGACAAGTATAAAGATTCTGCAAAAGATTCAGGAATTATTGGTCATTTTGGTTTAGGATTTTACTCGGCATTTATGGTTGCAAGTAAGGTTGAAATCATTACAAAATCGTATAAAGATGAACCGGCAGTTCATTGGACGTGTGACGGATCGCCTGAATTTACTTTAGAACCATCAAACAAAACCGATCGCGGAACAGAAATTATCCTTCATATTGCCGATGATTCTACCGAATTTTTAGAAGACCATAAAATTCAGGAATTATTAAGTAAGTACAACAAATTCATGCCGGTTCCAATTAAATTCGGAACTAAAGGTGATAATGAAGTTGAGGTTGATGCAATTATCAATAATCCAAACCCGGCATGGACTAAAAAACCAAGCGATTTATCAGACGAAGATTACAAAAACTTCTACCGTGAATTGTATCCGATGCAGTTCGATGATCCTTTGTTTCATATCCATTTAAATGTAGATCACCCGTTTAATTTAACCGGAATTCTGTATTTCCCAAAATTATCAGGCGATTTAAGTATTCAGAAAGATAAAATTCAATTATATCAAAATCAGGTCTTTGTAACCGACAATGTAGAAGGAATTGTTCCTGAATTTTTAACCATGCTAAAAGGTGTTATTGATTCTCCGGATATTCCGTTAAACGTGTCGCGTTCTTATTTACAAGCCGATGGAAATGTTAAGAAAATATCGAACTACATTACCAGAAAAGTTGCCGATAAATTAAAATCGTTGTTTAACGAAGACCGTGCGGCTTTTGAACAAAAATGGAACGATATTAAAATTGTGTTGGAATACGGTATGTTGAGTGAAGACAAATTCTACGAAAAATCGAAAGATTTTGTTTTATACCCAACCGTTGACAATGCGTTTTATACTTGGGAAGAGTTAAAAGAGAAGGCGAAAATCAACCAAACAAATAAAGAGGGTAAAACGGTTCTTTTATACGCATCGAACAAAGATGCGCAACACAGCTACATTGCTAATGCAAAAGCAAAAGGTTATGAAGTTTTGTTGTTAGATTCGCCAATTGTATCACACTTGATTCAAAAATTAGAAATGGATAATCAGGATGTAACTTTTTCTCGAGTTGATGCTGATTCTATCGATAATTTAATCAAGAAAGATGACGAAGTTATATCGAAATTAAGCGAAACTGAAACCACACAGTTAAAAGAGTTTATTGAAACTGCAATTGCAAACAAAAGTTACAACATTCAAACCGAAGCTTTAGACAGCACCGCAGAACCTTTTATGATTACGCAACCAGAATTTATGCGTCGTATGAAAGAAATGCAGGCAATGGGCGGTAACGCGATGTTTGGCAGTTTCCCAGATTCGTACAACTTAATTGTAAATACAAATTCTGAAATTGCTTCGAAAATTTTAAATGAAAGTAACGCAGAAACAAAAAGTAATCTGGTTAAACAAGCATTAGATCTGGCAAAACTGGCACAAGGTTTATTGAAAGGAGAAGAATTAACTGCTTTTGTGAAACGAAATTTTGAAAGTATTAAATAACAAAAAAGGAGCTTTTAAGCTCCTTTTTTTATGATATAAAATCTAATTAATCGTTTTTATGACGTTTTCTGTCATTTTCGTTTAAATAAATTTTTCTTAAACGAATAGATTTTGGTGTAACCTCAACATACTCATCTTTTTGAATATACTCTAACGCTTCTTCTAAAGAGAAAATAATTGGTGGAATAATTCTTGCCTTATCATCATTTCCTGCAGAACGTACGTTTGTTAATTTTTTCTCTTTTGTTACGTTTACAGACATATCATCTGCACGAGAGTTTTCTCCAATTACCTGTCCTTCGTAAATTTCAGAGTTTGGTTCAATGAAGAATTTACCACGATCTTGCAATTTATCAAGAGAATAAGGAATTGCTTTTCCTTTTTCCATAGAAATCAACGAACCTTTGTTACGCCCTGAAATTTCACCTTTGTAAGGTTGGTATCCAATAAAACGGTGTGCCATAATAGCCTCACCAGCTGTAGCTGTTAACAATTGGTTACGCAATCCAATAATTCCACGAGAAGGAATGTTGAAGATGATAACCATACGGTCTCCTTTGGTTTCCATAGATAACATTTCACCTTTACGTAAAGTAACGAATTCTACTGCTCTACCTGAAAGGTTTTCTGGTAAATCGATTGTTAATTCTTCGATTGGTTCACATTTTACACCATCGATTTCTTTGATGATAACTTGTGGCTGACCAATTTGTAACTCATACCCTTCTCTTCTCATTGTTTCAATAAGAACTGATAAGTGCAATACCCCGCGACCAAAAACCATGAATTTATCAGCAGAATCAGTTTCACCTAACCTCATAGCCAAGTTTTTCTCTAATTCTTTTGTTAAACGCTCACGAATGTGACGAGAAGTTACAAATTTACCTTCTTTACCAAAGAAAGGCGAATCGTTAATGGTAAACAACATACTCATTGTTGGTTCATCAATTGCAATAGATGCCAAACCTTCTGGGTTTTCGTAATCTGAAATGGTATCTCCAATTTCAAAACCTTCAACACCAACAACAGCACAAATATCTCCTGCAACTACTTCGGTAACTTTTTTACGTCCAAGACCTTCAAAAGTATGTAATTCTTTAATTCTTGATTTTATTACAGAACCATCTCTTTTTACCAAAGAAATTGGCATTCCTTCTTTCAATACACCTCTTTCTAAACGACCGATAGCGATACGACCTGTAAACGATGAAAAATCTAAAGATGTAATCAACATTTGAGGGTTACCTTCTGAAACTTTTGGAGCCGGCACGTGCTTAATAACCATATCTAATAATGGCTCAATACTGTCAGTTTGATTTCTCCAATCTTCAGACATCCAGTTGTTTTTTGCAGAACCATAAACCGCTGGGAAATCTAATTGATCTTCAGTTGCTCCAAGTTCAAACATCAAGTCGAACACTTTTTCGTGCACTTCTTCTGGTGTACAGTTTTCTTTATCTACTTTATTGATTACAACGCATGGTTTCAATCCTAAATCGATCGCTTTTTGTAAAACGAAACGCGTTTGTGGCATCGGTCCTTCAAAAGCATCTACCAAAAGACAAACACCATCTGCCATGTTTAATACACGCTCTACTTCACCACCAAAATCCGCGTGACCAGGAGTATCGATAATGTTAATTTTTATTCCTTTGTACTGAACCGAAACGTTTTTAGAAGTAATGGTGATACCTCTTTCACGTTCTAAATCGTTATTGTCAAGGATAAGGTCTCCTGTATTTTCGCTATCACGAAAAAGTTGACAGTGGTACATAATTTTATCAACCAATGTAGTTTTACCGTGGTCAACGTGTGCAATAATTGCGATATTTCTTATTTGGGTCATAAAACTAAAGTTTCTCTTATTTTGCAGATGCCATTTAACAACAAAAAGCCCTCGGTTAAGGAGAGCTTAAGTGTTATATATCTCAAAAACATTAACTAATTAAAGTGCGTTAACGTGTTTTGTTAATTTAGATTTTAAGTTAGCTGCTTTGTTAGAATGAATGATATTCTTTTTAGCTAATTTATCGATCATTGAAGTAACAACAACTAATTTTTCAGCAGCTTCTGTTTTGCTTTCAATTAAACGTAAAGCTTTAATAGCGTTACGAGTTGTTTTGTGCTGATACTTGTTTAATACTCTCTTTTTTTCGTTGCTTCTGATTCTTTTTAAAGCTGACTTGTGATTTGCCATTTTTTAATCTTTTTAATTGTAATTAATTATTTTTAAAACTTTTAGTTAAAAAAGAAAAACCTCCCACATTAGCCAAGGCGAACACTTTGGTTTTAACTAATAAAATAATAATCGAGACACTGACTACTATTCTACAAAACTTATTTACAACTAACTGTAGCCCGTAAGGGAATCGAACCCTTCTTACCAGGATGAAAACCTGGCGTCCTAACCGATAGACGAACGGGCCATTGTTTTTAGGTAAATGGAAAACCTTTTGTAGTCCGTAGGGGAATCGAACCCCTGTTACCAGGATGAAAACCTGGCGTCCTAACCCCTAGACGAACGGACCATTATTTTGTATTTGCGGTTGCAAAAGTATTAATATTTTTAAAACCTACAAATTATTTTTTCAATTTTTCTATAATTACTAAGAACTTATTGCTTTTTATTAGCGAGTGCAAATATCAACATAAATTTTTAATTCGCAAACGTTTTTTAGGCTTTGATAGTTACTTTTTTTATTTTCTTTATTTAATATGTTTTGAATCAGTACCTTTAAAATAAATGCAGACCAGTAATTATATACAATTATTACAATTAAAAAACTCCGATGAAGTTTCAAACTTCGTCGGAGTTTTTGCTTTTAGCTTATTGCTTAAAACTTATAATTAATCTAAACGTTCAATTTTTGCGCCTAAAGCTAATAAACGCTCGTCGATATTTTCGTAACCGCGATCTATTTGATCTATGTTTTGAATAACACTTGTTCCTTTTGCTGATAATGCTGCAATTAACAAGGATATTCCGGCACGAATATCCGGTGATGACATTTTGGTTGCTTTTAACTGCGATTTAAAGTCATGACCAATGATTACGGCACGGTGCGGATCGCACAAAATAATCTTTGCACCCATATCAATTAATTTATCAACAAAGAACAAACGCGATTCGAACATTTTCTGGTGTATCAATACTTCTCCCCTTGCCTGCGTTGCCACTACAAGAAAAATACTCAACAAATCGGGAGTTAAACCTGGCCAAGGTGCATCGGCTATCGTTAAAATAGATCCGTCTATATCGCCTTTAATTTCGTATCCGTTTGTGTGTGCTGGAATAAAGATATCGTCTTCGTTCACTTTTTCAATAGTGATTCCTAATTTTCTAAAGGCTGTTGGTATTACACCTAAATTTTCCCAGCTTACATTTTTTATGGTAACCTCACTTCGTGTCATTGCTGCCAAACCTATCCAAGATCCAATTTCGATCATATCGGGTAAAATCTGATGCGTACATCCGCCTAATTTTTCAACACCTTCAATGGTAATCAAATTAGAACCTACACCTGTAATTTTAGCGCCCATAGAATTTAACATTCTGCAAAGCTGCTGTAAATAAGGTTCGCAAGCTGCGTTGTAAATGGTGGTAGTTCCTTTCGCCAAAACGGCTGCCATTAATATGTTGGCTGTTCCGGTTACCGAAGCTTCGTCTAACAACATATAAGCACCCGTTAAACCATTTGGAGCCTCTACACCGTAAAAATATTCTTCGCGGTTGTATCTGAATTTAGCACCTAAATTTATAAACCCTTCAAAATGGGTATCTAATCTGCGACGACCAATTTTATCGCCACCCGGTTTTGGGATAAATCCTTTTCCAAAGCGAGCTAATAACGGACCTACGATCATAATAGAACCTCGTAATGATTTTCCTTCCTCGCGGAATTTATCAGATTCTAAATAATCTAAATCAATATTATTTGACTGAAATGTATACGTATTTCGGTTTAATTTTTCTACAGCAACCCCTAAATTCTGTAACAAAACAATAAGTTTGTTAACATCTATAATATCGGGAATATTAGAAATTGTAATTTTTTCATCGGTTAACAAAACTGCGCATAAAATCTGTAGTGCTTCATTTTTAGCCCCTTGTGGTTGTACAACACCGTTTAAAGTATGTCCGCCTTCAATTTTAAAAGTTCCCATTAATTTGAATTTCTATTTGTATTTTTAGATGAATTGTTACCGTTATTGTTGTTATTTGGGTTTGCTTTTTTCACAAACCTGTTATTTGCATTTTGCGTATTTGCCTGCTTATTGTTAGGGTTATTGCGCTGCTGATTTGGGTTATTATTCCCTGAATTATTTCGGTTTTGAAACTGATTGTTTCTGTTATTTGAATTCTGTGTTGATGTATTTCGATTTTGAAACTGATTGTTACGAACATTCGGTTTCATTAAATTAACCGTATTGTTGCTGTCATCTAAATTCGATTTTAAATCGATCTTTCCACCCGATAATTCTTTTAAATGTTGAAAAATAACGGCATCATCAATAGATTCGTTATTCCAGTTCACATAACTCTTTTTCATGTGGTTGGCAATTACCATAATCAGCGCTTCTTTACGTTCGCTTTCTTCCCAAGTAACCACCTCGTTGATCATATCAACAATATTAGATCCATAAAAACGATATTTATGATTGTTTCTAGGATATTCAATTAAAATTGGTTCGTTAAAATTGGTAACCGCTTTTGGCTTTTCGTAAGGCGAATCAACATCTAACTGAAAACGAGACATTTTAAACAATTGATCCCATAATTTATGCTGAAAATCTAACACATCACGCAAATGCGGATTTATAGTTCCCATGATATCAATTACTGCACGAGCCGCTTTGTTTCGTTCAGCACTATCTTCAATTAAAATAACCTGATCGATCAATTTTTGTAAATGACGACCGTATTCCGGCAACACCAAATCTTTACGATCGGTATTGTATTCCAAATTATTTATTGCTTCGGTTGGCTTAAATTTCATAAAAAATTATAAGGAAATTATTCCTTCTATAGTTGAAACTTCTTTGTATTTCTCAATAATAGCATCAGCACTTGGCATCACCACGTTTATTGATACACTTGAATAGTTTCCGTTTTTAGATTTATTTGTTGTAATCACTGCTCCCATATCATTAAAAGCTTTTTCAATTAAAGCAATTTTCTCTTCACTGGCAGGAACAATAAATTTATATAGATATTCTGCAGGCCACTTTTCGGTTGTATTTTCTAACTCGGTTTTAAGGCGTGTATAGAATTCTTCGGTTTTCTTGTCCATAAAATAAAATTATCTACAAATATACATTAGATTAAGGTAAATATACTAATATCCGTTTTAATTGAACAATTTAATTTTTCTGTGTAAATTTGCTCTTTGATTTTTTAAGGTGGATACTAAAACTATTTTACTTATTGGCGGTCCCGGTTCTGGGAAAACATCAATTATTAACGCACTTACCGCAAAAGGATACGTTTGTTATCCCGAAATTTCTCGTCAGGTTACTTTAGAAGCACAAAAAGCAGGCATTGACCAATTGTTTTTAAAAGAACCGCTTTTGTTTAGCGAATTACTTTTAAAAGGCCGTATAGATCAGTTTAACAATGCGGTAAAAGAAGATACAACCTGTGTTTTTATAGACCGTGGCATTCCAGATGTTTTGGCATATATGCATTATATTGGCGATGCCTACCCACCTGCTTTTGATGATGCCTGCAAAAACCACCGCTACACCAAAATTTTTATACTGCCGCCTTGGGAAGATATTTATGTGAGCGATAATGAGCGTTACGAGAATTTTGAACAGGCAAAACTGATCCACAATCATTTGGTAGAAACCTACGAAAGTTACGGTTACCAGCTAACCGAAGTGCCAAAAGCCAATTTGGATACAAGAATTACTTTTATATTGAATAATTTATAATTTTTCTTTATTTTTAAAGAAAAAACACCGCATTTTGTTTGAAGCTTTACATATTTTAAAAAAACATTGGGGTTATGATTCTTTTAGATTTCCACAGGAAGAAATAATAGAATCTGTTTTTCAGGGAAACGATACCCTTGCTTTGCTGCCAACTGGTGGCGGAAAAAGTATTTGCTTTCAGATACCTGCTTTAATGACCGACGGAATTTGTCTGGTAATTTCACCTTTAATTGCGTTGATTGAAGATCAGATTAACCAGCTAAAAGATCGAAACATTAAGGCTTTATCCATATCGGGAAATTTATCAACAGAAAAAATTTCGAATCTGTTAGATAATTCGCTCTACGGAAACTACAAATTCTTGTACATTGCTCCCGAACGTTTAAAAAATGAATGGATTTTAAGCAGAATCATTCAGTTACCTATAAATTTAGTTGCTATTGATGAAGCGCACTGCATATCGCAATGGGGACACGATTTTCGTCCGGCTTATTTAGAAATCGGCAAGTTAAAAGAATGGTTGCCAAATATTCCGTTTATCGCACTTACGGCATCGGCAAACAACCGAGTTCAAGAAGATATCATAAATATCCTTCAACTTAAAAATCCAAAAGTTTTTAAAAAGACCTTTTTACGAAACGAATTGTATTACGGCGTATATCAGCAGGAAAATTCGGAAGAATTGTTGTTTCAAATCCTTAAAAAAAATCCATCGCCTGCAATTATCTATGTAAAAAGCAGAAAAGCTACCATTGAAGTGGCGCAAAACTTAAAATCGTACGGAATTTCTGCCGATTTTTTTCACGGTGGGTTGGATTTTAAATCGAAAAAACAAAAACTAAACGATTGGCTTAACGAAACCGTTTTGGTTATGGTAGCCACCAACGCGTTTGGAATGGGAATTGACAAACCGAATGTTCGCAACGTTATTCACTTGCATATTCCCGACAATTTGGAAAGTTATTATCAGGAAGCCGGTCGTGCTGGTCGCGATGGCGAAAAGGCTTTTGCAACCTTATTGTTGAGTTCAAACAGCATTCATCAGGCAAAAGGTTTTCACGAGCTGAACAATCTGGAAATCGATTTTGTAAAAATGGTGTATAAACGTTTCGTAAATCATTTTCAAATTGCTTATGGCGAAGGTTTTAATGAAACGATTCGTTTTAATTTTAAAGATTTTTGTCAGAAATACAATTTACCGGTAAGCAAAACTTTTCATGCGTTTGAATTTTTAGATCGACAGTCGGTTTTAAGTTTCGAACAAGCATTTAAATACAAAAACTACATTCATTTCTTAATAAATTCAACCGATGCCATTGCATATTTCAGCAATCATTCGTTAGAAGAAATTTTGTTTTTAAGCATTTTGCATCATTACCGCGGCATTCAAGACGGCGATACGGCTATTGACATTGATGTTTTATCGAAACATACAAAAATGCCCAATCAAAAGATTATCGAAACCATAGAATCTTGGGTTTTAAAAGGATTTTGCACGTTTACACAGGCTCCAAACGACACCAACGTTATTTTAACCGAAGTACGCGAAGACGATATTACCATTAACCGCGTTGCAAAAAATCTAACACAGTTTAATGCCATAAAAGATCAGCAATTTAAAACGATGTTGCAATATGTTACTAACACAACTGTTTGTAAAAATAAAATCCTTTTAAATTATTTCGATGAAGATTATAACGACGAATGTGGTAAATGTTCTACTTGTATTCAAAATAAAAATTCAAAGAACATCAGCAATTTAGTCGACGAAATAAAAACGGAACTTAAAAATTATCCGAAAGATCATATTTTTGAATTGGCAGATTTAAAGTCGATCTATATTCATAAATCAAATTATTTAGCACAGGCATTAAAAGAATTAGTCGAAGAAGGCGAATATCTGTACAAAAATGCCACATACATAAAATTATAATGGAAAAATTACGAATTGTTTTTATGGGAACACCCGATTTTGCGGTGGGAATTTTAGATACTATTTTAAAGAATAACTACGAAGTTGCTGCAGTTGTAACAGCTCCGGATAAACCAGCTGGTCGCGGACAAAAGTTAAACCAGTCTGCAGTTAAAGTTTATGCAGAAGAAAACAACCTGAAAGTTTTACAGCCAACCAATTTAAAATCAGAAGATTTTTTGGCAGAATTAGCAGCATTAAACGCTAACCTGCAAATTGTTGTCGCTTTTAGAATGTTGCCAAAAGCCGTTTGGCAAATGCCAAAATTAGGTACATTTAACCTGCATGCGTCTTTATTACCCGATTATCGTGGTGCTGCACCAATTAACTGGGCTATTATTAACGGAGAAGAAAAAACAGGTGTATCGACCTTTTTTATTGATGAAAAAATTGATACAGGAGCCATTATTTTAAAGAACGAAACAAATATATCCGAAGAAGAAACTGCAGGTGAATTACATGACCGTTTGATGCTTTTAGGTGCAGAAACAGTTGTTGAAACATTAAAGTTAATTGAAAACAATCAGGTTAAAACAACTATTCAACCTGCCGAAGAAACAAAAACGGCTTATAAATTAAACCGTGAGAACTGTAAAATCGATTTCAATAAATCAAGTAAAGAGGTTTACAATTTAATTCGTGGGTTAAATCCTTATCCGTCTGCTTATACTATTTTAAGCGATAACGGAAACGATTACAATATTAAAATTCACGATGTTACTTATATTATAGAAGAACACGATTTTAAACCTGGCAAATTTATCGCATCAAAAAAGACCATTCGTATTGCAACAAACGATGGATTTATCGAAATTTTGTCGTTACAATTCCCCGGAAAAAAGAAAATGAAGACCGCAGAATTGCTTAACGGAATGCAATTTTCTGACAGCGCAAGCTGTAATTAGCCATTTTAGTAGCTTTTTTTTGCTATTTTTCGCACTTTTTCACAAAAAAAAGTTGTGTAAATCAATTTAACTTTTAAATTTGTATATGTTAAGATTAACTCAATTAAAAAAATTATTATGAACAAAACACAATTAATCGACGCAATTGCGGAAGATGCAGGAATCACAAAAGCAGCTGCTAAATCAGCATTAGAATCATTTTTAAAAAATGTAGGTGAAACTTTAACAAAAGGAGACAAAATTTCTTTAGTTGGTTTCGGATCATGGTCTATTTCTGAAAGAGCAGAAAGAGAAGGAAGAAATCCACAAACTGGAAAATCTATTAAAATTGCTGCTAAAAAAGTAGTTAAATTTAAAGCGGGTGCTGATTTAGATGGTGCTGTTAACACACCGGTTAAAGCTGCAGCTAAAAAGAAAAAATAATTTTCTTTTACAAATAATGAAAAACCACCTGCAAAGCGTGGTTTTTTTTATTTTTTTATTTATTTTTAAATAAAAATTTTTATGAAACAGCTAACACCCACTAAAGGAAAGCTATTAATATCGGATTCTTCGATTTTATTAGATGCGGTTTTTAGTAGAACGGTTTTACTATTAGCTGAACACAACGCCAAAGGAAGTGTAGGTTTTATCTTGAATAAGCCTTTAAATTTGTCGCTACAAGACATCATTCCAGAAGCACATACCAATTTCAGAATTTACAACGGTGGTCCGGTGGAGCAAGACAATCTGTATTTTTTGCACACCATTCCTTCGCTCATTCCGAACAGTATCGAAATTAAAGATGGTATTTTTTGGGGTGGCGATTATGAAGCTTTGTTTGATCTTTTAAAAAGCAATAAAGTTGCACAAACAGATATTCGCTTTTTTTTGGGATACAGCGGTTGGGAAGAAAACCAACTTTTAGACGAGATTAATCAAAAAGCATGGACCTGTATTGAAAATCAGTTTGGTGATCATTTATTAGAAAAAACTCCTTCCAAATTATGGAAAGAGTTAATGATTGATCTTGGGGACGAATTTATTATTTGGGCAAATGCACCTGAAGATCCCGTTATGAATTAAATTTTATCTGAGCGTTCAGTTTCATCAGTAAACTATTTGCGATTGTATTCGCGAACATTTTCTTGCGATATTGCGTAATTGATTGAATTCCGACAGCAATATTGGTTATAAAGATTTCATCTGCTTTCTGTAATTCAAAAGGTGAAATTGAACGTTCTTCAAATGATAGATTATCCGTTTTATTTATAATCTCAATTAATTTCTTTCTAATTATTCCATTTTTACAGCCATCTGCAATTGGTGGTGTACTAATAACATTATCTTTTATTACAAAGATGTTTCCGTTAATCGCTTCAATAATATTTTTTTCATCGTTAATCAGCAAACAGTTTTCGTAACCATTTTCTTGAGCAAAAATGCTGGCAGTAATATTTATTAAACAACTTGTAGTTTTCAAGGTGCTTAACAAATGCTTAGATACATGGAAATCTTTAAAAAGTTCAACTTCGTATTTATCTGCAGTATTCACATAAACTGCACCTGTAGATTCTGCAACAATTACAAAACTCACGGTTCTTTGTTCAGGCAGGTATCTGCCCTCTCCACTTCTAAATACGGTTAAACGTACACGTGCATTGGTTAGATTTAATGCATTAATGGTTTTTAAAATCTCGCTTTCAAGATATTCCAACGTAAATTCAAGCGGAATCTCCATGCGTAAAATACGCATAGATGCCATCAGCCTAAAATAATGATCTTCTAAAAAAAGTACTTTTCCGTCTAAAACCTTCAATGTTTCAAAAACGGCATCGGCGTATAAAAAGCCTCTATTTTGTTCAATATTTTCGTTTGACTGTGCTACTAAATTTCCATTAAAATTAATCATAAAAAAAGCTCTGAAATTTTCAGAGCAAATATAAGGCTTTAATTATGCAGACCCTAACACTTTTTTTAAATCGGCAATTTGGTTGTCCCACAATTGCGTTTGATCTTTTATTTCGCTGTCCTCAGCAAAATCGGTCACCATTAAGGTTACGTCTTTTGTAAGTTCGTCCAAAACAATTCTTAATTCAAAAAAATAGTCGGTTTCTTCTTCGTCTTCTTCCAACCAACGGAATTTTACTTTTTCATCGGTCTTTTTAGTCACTAATTTTGCTTTTTCTTCACTATCGCCCCAAATAAAGGTAAAAAATTCTCCGCGCGAATTTACATTATCGGCAAACCATTCTGTTAGCCCAGAAGGTGTTGAAATATACTGGTACAATAACTGCGGCGAGGCAGTTATAGGATACTCTATATCAAATTTTGTTTTCATAGCTTATTTTTTCGAAATATATAAAAAATAAAGCTATTACCAAATATTTTTGTTAAAAATAAATCAGCCTAAATAAAACAAGCGTAATTGTTTAAAATTACGCTTGTTTTTGTCTCTTTTTTATCTAAAATTAAAATGTATAACGTGCTGTTACTCCGCCGTTAAAGAAAAAACCGTGATGGTGATTTATTCCTTCTGTAATATGAGCAGTTGGGCGTAAATCTACAGAAAAAGCAAATGGAGCACTTTTCAATTTATAATCTACACCACCGGTTGGGAAAATCCCTACACTTAAGCCTGAATAATCATCATGATCAGAAAAAGAGTTAGCAAAAACCAAACCACCACCAACATACCATTTAAAACCTTCGATATCGCCAATAGGAAAATGATGTTGATACGCTCCAGAAAGTGAAACATTGGTCCATTTATGTTTCCCATTCCAATAAGAATTTGAATAAGGTCTAAATGCTAAATTAAATTCCAACGCTCCCGGCTGTGTAATGAATGTTTTAAATGAAGCTCCGATAGCATCATAATACCCAGATCCTAAACGAATACCAATTGAATTTTTGTAGTCTTGTGCAAAAGCACCACCGGCAATCAATAAAGACGCCATTAATAAAATCTTTCTCATAATATTTCTTTTTAAAATTTAAACCAACTAGCATATTGGTACTAAATCTGCAATTTATAATTTTAAAAATAATAAAAATTCGTCATATTATGTCGCCTTTCTCACTTATTTTTACAATAAAATATAATATGACCGGCTTTTTAATTTCCGTTAGTGCGCTTTTAAGTGCAATTTGTTTGTACTTACTTTATAAAAATTCACTATTAAAACGACATTTAATTTCTTCTGAAAACACTATTAACCAAACAAATGAACAGTTAATAAATCAAAAAAGTTTAAATCAAGATTTAAAAATTCGGAATGAAATTTTATCGAATGAACTTATCGCTTTTAAAGAAAATCAACACATATTATCAAATGATTTAAAAGTACTGATAGAAGAAAAACTGAATATTGTAGCAGAAAATAGTGTTTTAAAAGAAAAATTATTATTTCAAAAAACAGAAATCGAACATTTACACAAGCAGACAACTTTGCAGTTTGAACATATCGCACAAAAATTATTGGAAGAAAAATCGGAACGATTTACTGCTGCCAACAAACAGAATATTGATGCCATTTTACAGCCTTTGAGTGAAAATATCGAACGATTTAAAAAACAAGTGGAAGAAACTTATGATAAAGAATCGAAAATTAGGTTTTCTTTAGACGAACGCATTAAAGAATTAATGCTGCAAACCAATAAAATTAGTACCGAAGCTACCAATTTGGCAAATGCACTAAAAACAAACCATAAAAAACAAGGCGATTGGGGCGAACTTATTTTAGAGAATATCTTACAAAAATCGGGCTTGGTTAAAAATCGTGAATATCGTACGCAAAGTAATTTGGTTACAAACGAAGGTAAAAATGTACGTCCGGATATTATTATTGATTTACCAAATAACCGCTCTATAATTGTAGATTCAAAAGTTTCGCTGAATGCTTATGATGCTTATTGTAATTCCGACAGTCCTGAAGAACAGACTATTTATCTGAACAATCATTTAAAGGCTTTGCGTTTGCATATTGATGAATTAAGTGCGAAGAATTATAACGATTTAATTGACGGATTAGATTTCACGATGTTATTCATTCCTATTGAACCTGCGTATTTACTGGCATTACAAACCGATACTAATTTGTGGAATGATGCGTACAAAAAACGCATTTTATTGATTAGCCCCACAAATTTAATTGCTTGTTTAAAATTGATTTCAGATTTATGGAATAAAGACAAGCAAGATAAATCGGCACAAAAAATTGTAAAACAAGCCGAAAAAATTTATGAAAAAACGGTTCTTTTTACCAAAAGTTTTGAGCAAGTTGGCAAACAGATCCAGCAAGCACAGGATTCGTATTTAAAAGCACAGAATCAGTTAAAAGATGGTAGAGGAAACATTCTTTCACAAACAAATCATTTGTTGAAATATGGAATTTCGCCTAAAAATGTTCTGAATGATTTTAATGATGAAGATGATTCTGAATTTATAGCATAAAAAAAATCGAACATAATGTTCGATTTTTTTTATTATAATATTTTATAAACTATACGTGTAACGCTCTGTTTTCTGTAGCAGCTAAAGCAGCTTCTTTAATAGCTTCTGCAAACGTTGGGTGTGCGTGTGACATACGAGAAATGTCTTCTGCCGAAGCACGATATTCCATTGCAACAACTGCTTCTGCAATTAAATCGGCAGCGCGAGCTCCAACAATATGGAAACCTAAAATTTCGTCGGTAGTTTTATCTGCTAAAATCTTAACAAATCCATCTAAATCAGAAGATGCGCGAGCGCGACCTAAAGCTTTAAACGGGAACTGACCTACTTTGTATTCTTTGTTTTCGGCTTTTAACTGCTCTTCTGTTTTACCAACAGCAGCAACTTCTGGCCAAGTGTAAACTACACCAGGAATCAAATTATAATCGATATGTGGTTTTTGACCAGCCAATTGTTCAGCAACCATAACACCTTCTTCTTCTGCCTTGTGTGCCAACATTGCTCCACGAACAACATCGCCAATAGCATAAATATTTGAAGCTGATGTTTGTAAATGATCGTTTACTTCAACCTGACCTCTATCTGTAATTTTAACTCCGGCTTTATCCGCGTTTAATCCATCAGTATACGGACGACGACCAACGCAAACCAACGCATAATCTCCATCTAAAGAAATCACTTCGTTTTTAGCGTTTAAAGCTTCAACCAAAACAGCATCGCCGTTTCTTTCTACTTTTTGAACTTTATGCGAAGTATAAAACTTCATTCCCGCTTTCTTCAAAACTTTAGTCAATTCTTTAGAAACAGCTCCGTCCATAGTAGGTAACACGCGGTCTGCGTATTCTACAACAGAAACCTGTGCACCTAAACGTAAATAAACCTGACCTAATTCTAACCCAATAACACCACCACCAATAATGATTAAGTGTTTAGGAACTTCTTTTAGCTTTAATGCTTCGGTAGAAGTAATAATACGTTCTTTATCGATAGTAATAAAAGGTAAAGAAGATGGTTTAGATCCTGTTGCAATGATGGTATTTTTAGCTGAAATCTGCTCTACAGAACCATCGTTTTTTGTAACATTAATTGTAGTTGCATTTTCAAAAGATCCAACACCTTCAAAAACGGTAATCTTGTTTTTATCCATCAAAAACTTAACGCCACCACAAGTTTGATCAACAACTGCCTGTTTGCGAGCAATCATTTTTTCTATATCGATTTTTACATCTCCCGGTAATTCAATACCGTGATCTGCAAAATGTTTAATTTCATCAACATGGTGCGATGATGCTAATAAAGCTTTAGAAGGAATACATCCTACATTTAAACAAGTACCTCCTAAAGTTGAGTATTTTTCAATGATTGCAGTTTTCATTCCCAATTGTGCGCAACGAATTGCCGAAACATATCCGCCCGGACCAGAACCTATTACAACTACGTCAAATGAATTCATATTTTATATTTTTTAGTGTAAAATTAAAGTTGTACAAAAGTACGATTTATTATTTTGATTGATAATTAAATAACTGTTTTTACAGCTTTACCATATTTTGAGCTAATGTTTCAATGAACTTACCAATTGGTCCTTTAATCATCATAGCCATCATTGGGTTAAAATCACCTTCGAAAAACAACTGAACATTGGTTTCTTCTGGAGATTTTTCGTCTAATTTGGCAATTAAGGTAAATGGCAGTTTACTGCTTGCCGCACCTAAAACAACTTCGGTATTTGGTGTAACACTTTTTTTAACCAGCTTAATTTCGGGCATTCCTTTTAAAGCAAATTCAAAGCAGTTTTCATCGATCACTTCAAATTTTGCAATGTTTTCGGGCATTAACTTTTCGAAATTTTTAATATCACCTAAAGCATCAAACAAATACGCTGATGATTTTTGAACAGTTACTATCGGACTTTCTAAATTCATAATTTATATCTTTTTAAACTCCCCAAACAGAAGGATCTTTACTCCAATCACTTAAAGTAGCAACTTCTTCTTGCGAGATATAATTTTTTTCTACTGCCGCTTTTAATAACGTAGGATAATTACTTAATGTTACCAATTGTATGTCTGCATTTTTAAAATTTTCTGCAGCAACATCAAATCCATACGTAAAAATAGCAGCCATTCCTAAAATATTGGCATCGGCAGCACGCAACGCATCAACCGCCTGCAAACTACTTTTTCCGGTACTAATTAAATCTTCTACCACAACTACGCTTTTACCAGCTTCAAACTGACCTTCGATCTGATTTTGACGACCGTGCTTTTTAGCTTCCGGGCGAACGTAAATAAAAGGTAGTTCTAACACTTCGGCAACCAACAAACCAATACCAATGGCACCGGTTGCAACGCCTGCGATATAATCTGGCTTACCAAATTTCTCTACAATGTTTGCAGCAAATTCGTTCTTTAAAAATTTTCTAATTTCTGGAAATGAAAGTGTTATGCGATTGTCGCAATAAATTGGCGATTTCCATCCTGAAGCCCATGTAAAAGGATTTTTAGGATTTAATTTAATTGCGTTTATTTGTAAAAGCAATTCGGCCGTTTTCTGTGCTGTGTTGGTGTTAAAAATCATACTGCAAATGTATAAAGTTTTTATTAATGATAAGCCACTTTTTTTAACAAGTACGTTAGAAAAAGAACGTGATTTTAAATATTTTTTGTTGGATACGGTTGATATGCAGAAACTAATTGCACAGTATTTTGCAGATCAGCTTACAAATGCATACTTATATCACGCCGATGAAGAGCAATTGCTTAAGTTACTTAAGGAGAAAATTACCATAAATAAAGCGGGGGGCGGTTTGGTTGAAAATGATAAAGGACAGGTTTTGTTTATTTACAGAAACGGAAAATGGGATTTACCAAAAGGCGGCATTGAAAAAAATGAAACCATTGAAGAAACATCGATCCGTGAGGTGGAAGAAGAAACTGGCTGCCGAGATTTAAAAATTACTAAACGATTAGAAAAAACCTTTCATATTTTTAAGCGTAATGGCGAATACCGTTTGAAAATCACCTATTGGTTTTTAATGAATACTACTTTTTCGGGTGATTTACACGGACAAATTGAAGAAGGTATTGAAAAAGTTGTTTGGGTTGATAAAAAGGATATTCCGGAACTGCTTAAAAATTCGTACCAAAATATTAAGCTGTTGTTTAATGACAGTATTTACTGCAAAACAGCTTTAGAAAAAGAAAAAGGAATCGTTTAAGATTCCTTTTTTATTCTTCCATTTTTGAAGAAAGTTCAAACCAGCGTTCCTCTTTTTCTTCTAAAGTTTCGATTATTTTTTGAAGTTCTAATCCTTTTGAGATCATCTCATCATCAGAAACCGTTCCGTTTGAAAAACCGTCTTCGATTTGCTTTTTCTGATATTCCAGATCATTTATTTCGCGTTCAATTTTAGAAAACTCTTTTTGTTCGTTGAAACTTAATCCAGATTTTTTAGGCTGATTATCTTTCCAATTTACTTTTTCTTTCGACGTATCATCTTTTACAGGTTCTACAGAATCTTCGTAAATTCTAAAATCGGAATAGTTTCCAGGGAAATCTTCAATCTCACCTTCGCCCCTAAACACAAATAAATGATCTACAATTTTATCCATAAAATAACGGTCGTGCGAAACTACCAGCAAACATCCCGGATAATCTAACAAAAAGTTTTCCAAAACGTTCAACGTAACAATATCCAGATCATTTGTAGGCTCATCTAAAATCAAAAAATTCGGATTTTGAATTAAAACCGTACACAAATACAATCGTTTTAATTCGCCACCACTTAATTTCTCAACAAAATCGTGCTGTTTTTTTCGATCGAATAAAAAGCGTTCTAACAATTGCCCTGCCGAAATGGTTCTGCCTTTTGTCAACGGAATGTATTCGCCATATTCTTTAATGATATCAATAACCTTTTGCTCGGGTTTCGGGTTAATACCACTTTGGGTATAATAACCAACCTTAATGGTATCGCCAATGACCACTTTACCAGAATCGGGCTGAAGTGTTTGTGTTAATATATTTAAAAAGGTAGATTTTCCGGTTCCGTTTTTGCCGATGATACCGATACGCTCGCCACGATTAAACAGATAATCGAAGTTTTTCAGGATTATTTTATCGTTAAAAGACAAGGAAACATTGTGCATTTCAATAATTTTCGATCCCATGCGTTCCATATTGATTTCCAACTCTAACACATGTTCTTTACGGCGCGAATTGGCTTTGTCTTTAATTACGTAAAAATCGTCTTGACGCGATTTTGACTTGGTAGTACGTGCTTTTGGCTGGCGACGCATCCATTCCAATTCTTTTACAAACAAGTTTTTTGCTTTATCGATCGAAGCATTTTCAGATGCGATACGCTCTTCTTTCTTTTGCAGATAGTACGAATAATTTCCTTTGTATTGATATATTTTTCCGTTGTCAAGTTCAATGATTTCGTTACAAACTCGCTCTAAAAAGAAACGGTCGTGCGTTACCATGAACAACGTAATATTTTCTTTGGCAAAATAATCTTCCAGCCATTCAATCATTTCCAGATCCAAGTGGTTGGTAGGCTCATCTAAAATCAACAAATCGGGTTTATTAATCAAGATAATTGCCAACGCCAAGCGTTTGCGCTGCCCGCCCGACATGTTTTTAACCTTTGCCTTTAAATCTTCGAGTTTTAGTTTAAAGAGAATTTGCTTGTACTGTGTTTCAAAATCCCAAGCATTGAACTGATCCATTTGATCGAACGCCAATTGATATTCCTCTTGATCGTCCATGTTTTCCAACGCCTTTTCGTATCGTTCAATAACCTTCAAAATTTCGTTATCTGATGCAAAAATGCTTTCTTCAACCGTTAATTCGCCTTGTAAATTAGGTTCTTGCGACAAAAATTCCATACGGATTCCTTTGCGGATCACAACCTGACCGGTATCGGGAAAATCCAATCCGTTAATGATGCTTAATATGGTTGATTTTCCGGTTCCGTTTTTAGCTACAAAGGCAATTTTTTGGTCTTTGTTGATACCGAACGATACGCCTTCGAACAAGGTACGCGCCCCGAAAGATTTTGATATATTTTCTACTGAAAGATAGTTCATGGTTGATTTCTTGAAGCACAAAAGTACGTTTTTTTTGGCTTAACTAAAATATCAGTTAATATTCAAGATATAGTTAGTATTTTTTCACGTACTTTAAATTCAAGCCGTTCATAGCATTTGGCTGTAAATTATGGACGTTTTTCTGCGTAAATCGCGCCACTTTATCGTAAAACAAAATAATTACCGGAACCTGTTGTGCCGTTATAGCATCCATTTGCTGATATAATTCGGTACGTTTTTCATCATCAACCGTATTTAAAGCCTGCTGATACAAATTATCATAAGTAGCGTTTTTAAAATGCGTATAATTTGGTCCGTTTGGCGTGAAGTTATTGCTGTAAAATAACGACAGATAATTTTCTGCATCGGGATAATCTGCAATCCAACTTCCTCTGAAAAACGATAATTTATTTGTAGCAATTGCCTGGCGCAATGTACTTGGTGGCATTACATCAATCTTGACTTTAATCCCCAATCGTTCCCATTCGCGTTGTAAATATTCGGCAATATCCAAATACGTATTGTTGGTACTTAAAGTAATTTCAATTGGTAATTTTCGATTTTTCTTTATTTGATTGACCAGTTCTTTAGCTTTGGTTGGATTATATAGCGGATCTTTAGCCGACTGAAAACCTGCTAATCCGTTAGGTATCATTCCGTTTACTTTTCCATCGCCCATTCCGTTTCGCAGATAAGCAACCAATTTTGTTCGATCGAAACCATGATTCAATGCCTGTCGAATTCTAATATCGCTCATTAAAGGATCATTCATATTAAAACCCAAATATTCGGTATTCAAATACGGTCCGGTAAGCATTTTTATTTTGTCTTGATATTTATCTTGAAGCTTTCCGTTAGGTTGCAGTAATTCATCTTTATACGATGGATCCAATCCAGAAATCATATCAATTTTTCCTTGAATAAACTGCATAAAACCACTTTGTTTATCGGGCAGAAAAGTAATGGCAATACTTTCTAAATAAGGCAATCTTTTTCCCGATGAATCTTTCTCGTGATAATTAGGATTTTTCCTTAAAACCAATTTTACATTTTCTTCCCAAATTTTAAACTGAAATGGTCCGGTTCCAATAGGATTCGATCTAAAATCAATCGATTTATCTTCAGTAATTTCCTTTGGAACAACCGACGCATATTTCATGGAAAGCAGACTTAAAAAAGCGGGAAAAGGATTTTTTAAATCGATCTTAAAAACTGAATCATTCACAGCTTTGTAACTGTTCACATGCTGAAAAACCCATGTTCCAGGCGATGCCAAATCTTCGCTCAAAACTCGGTTAAAACTGTATTCAAAATCGTAAGCAGTAACTAATCTGGTGCTGTCTTTTCCAAAATTCTTATGCTTGTGAAAGTAAACGTCGTTCCGAAGGATAAATTCATATTGTAAACCATCGCTAGAAATATTCCAGCTTTTCGCAATATCGGGTGCAACGTGCAATGAATCATCTAACTGAACCAAACCATTAAACAACTGTGTGCAAGGCCAGATAATTGCCATGTTTCGTGCAAAAGCAGGATCTAACGTTTGAATGTTTGCACTTTCGTTGTATCTAAACACGTCGTTATCAGTAAAAACGCTCTCTTTTTTACCGCAACTAACTAAAAATAAAATACTTGTAAATAAAAGTAGGTAACCAAGCTGATATTTCATCAAACCAAAATTTGTTCGTAAATTTGCCAATTGCCAACCGCAGTTATGCAGTTAGTAAAGATAAATGAATTTTTACACTACTTGTAGTTATGATCATGGAAAACCGAAAAAAAGTAGCGTTTTACACCTTGGGATGCAAACTGAATTTTTCAGAAACATCTACTATTGCCCGCAGTTTTAACGATGAAGGATTTGATCGTGTTGATTTTGAGGAAACTGCAGATATTTATGTGATTAACACTTGTTCGGTTACCGAAAATGCCGATAAGCAGTTTAAACAGATTGTAAAAAAGGCATTAAAGAATAACGATAAGGCTTTTGTTGCTGCTGTGGGTTGTTATGCGCAGTTAAAACCTGAAGAATTGGCTGCCGTTGATGGCGTTGATTTGGTTTTGGGTGCTACCGAAAAGTTTAAAATTACCGATTATATAAATGATCTTTCTAAAAACGATATGGGCGAAATTCATTCTTGCGAGATTGAAGAAGCCGATTTTTATGTAGGAAGTTATTCTATTGGCGACAGAACTCGAGCGTTTTTAAAGGTTCAAGACGGTTGCGATTACAAATGTACGTATTGCACCATTCCTTTGGCGCGCGGAATTTCTCGTTCTGATACCATGGAAAACGTAATGAAAAATGCAAAGGAAATTTCACAAAAAGGGATTAAAGAAATCGTACTTACAGGCGTAAATGTGGGTGATTACGGTAAAGGCGAATTTGGAAACAAAAAGCACGAGCATACGTTTTTTGAATTGGTTCAGGCTTTAGATACGGTTGAAGGAATAGAACGTTTGCGAATTTCATCTATCGAACCTAATCTTTTGAAGAATGAAACGATTGAATTTGTATCAAAAAGTAACACCTTTGTACCGCATTTTCATATTCCGTTACAATCGGGATCGAATACTATTCTAAAGAAAATGAAACGCCGTTATTTGCGTGAGTTGTATGCAGAACGAGTGGCTAAAATTCGAGAAGTAATGCCAAATGCCTGTATTGGTGTGGATGTTATTGTTGGATTTCCAGGTGAAACCGATGAATTGTTTTTAGAAACTTATAATTTCTTGAGTGATTTAGATATTTCGTATTTACACGTTTTCACGTATTCTGAACGTGATAATACCGAAGCTGTTGATTTTGATGGAGTTGTTTCTGCTAATGTTCGATCTAAGCGCAGCAAAATGTTAAGAGGTTTGTCGGTAAAAAAACGCCGAGCTTTTTATGAGAAAGAACTAAACACTAACCACACCGTTTTATTCGAAAGTGAAAATAAAGAAGGATATATTCACGGATTCACCGAAAATTACGTAAAAGTAAAAACTCCTTGGAATCCTGAATTAGTAAACACACTTCACGATATTACCCTAACAAAGATAGATGAAGACGGCTTGGTTCGATTTAATTTTGTTGAATAGTTGGTTTAAAACATTAAACTCCTGCATTTGTAGGAGTTTTTTTATTCATAATTTGGGCAATCCCTTCCGCTATCGCTACAGGTCGGGCTGTCGCGAGTCTCTTTTTGTTATGTACCCTGAGCCTGCCGAAGGGCAACAATCGCTCCATCCCTATTGCGGGGTATTGGTGTTAGGTGATTGATGTTGGATGCTGGATGTTTGATCTTAGAGTAATATTTGTTTAAGGTTTAAAGTTTCTATGTAAGCCTAAAATCTGTGCCAATCTGTGCAATCTGTGGTTAAATCCAAACTTATCCAAAACAAAAAAGTCCTTATCATTTCTGATAAGGACTTTCTAAAAAAAGGCGGCGACATACTCTCCCACATTAAGATGCAGTACCATCTGCGCAATCGGGCTTAACTTCTCTGTTCGGAATGGGAAGAGGTGAGCCCCGATGCTATAACCACCTTAAGCTTTTT
>CAJYTF010000042.1 GCA_913777665.1 uncultured Myroides sp. | reverse complement strand
AATTTTAGTACAAATTTATTTAGACATTGAATTAAATGAATCATTCAATAAAAATAGTTTTACACTATAAAATTTAATATTAAAAAAACTATACTTGAAATTTTTTGCAAAAAGACTGCAACATCAGGAATATTTAACAAAAATCTGATGCTGCAGTTTTTTATTCTTTACTGGCAGGGTTGCATTTACAGAAAACTGTTTTTTTTATGGTGGGTTTTTAATAACTTTATACAAATTGCTATTTAAATAAAACTATTGCTATGAAAAGAATTACAGCTATTGCATTGGCGTGCCTGTGCGTAACTGCCACGCATGCGCAAAAAATCAAGGAACTTTCCGAAAAAGAAAAACAGCAGTACAGCAAACAAGACAGCGTAACGGTGATGACTACTGTAGAGCCGCTGAAACTGCCGCCTCCTTACGCAACAGAATCGGTAACCTTCAGACATGTAATGGCAGATTGGCCCGAAAATAAGTTGCCAAAAGTGCCTGCCGGATTTAAAGTGGAACGCCTGGTATCCGATCTTAAAAACCCGCGTACTTCTTACGTTGCAGCAAACGGCGATGTATTCGTAACTGAATCGAATACCTTTAACAGCGCAGACAGAATCACAGTTTTAAGAGATGCCGATAAAAACGGCAGCTACGAAGTACGGGAAGTGTTTGCCGAAAATCTAAAACTTCCGTTCGGGACCTTAATCGTTAAAGACCAGTTTTATGTGGCATTAAGCGATGGGTTGTATGTATATCCTTACAAGTCAGGCGATCTGAAATTACAGGGTAAGGGTCGTAAAATTGTGGAGCTTCCGTCGGGTGGATACAATAACCACTGGACGCGAAACATCATCACCAATAAAGATCAGACAAAAATTTATATATCGGTTGGATCAGCAAGTAATGTGGGCGAGTACGGATTGGAAAAAGAAGTCCGCAGGGCTGCCATTTTAGAGGTGAATTTAGACGGATCTGGCGAAATTATTTATGGTTCGGGCTTAAGAAATCCGGTGGGTATGGACTGGAATCCGATTGATGGTTCGTTGTGGACGGCTGTAAACGAACGCGATAATCTGGGCGACGGTCTGGTGCCAGATTATATAACAAAAGTGCAGAAATCAGGGTTTTACGGCTGGCCGTATTCGTACTTTGGCAACATAGAAGATCCGCGATTAAAAGGTATGCGTCCCGATCTGGTTAAGCAGGCGCTTGTACCCGATGTTGCGGTGGGAAACCATACCGCTTCTTTGGGTCTGACTTTTTATGCAGGATCTAAATTTCCTGAAAAATACAGAAACGGTATTTTTGTTGCCCAGCACGGTTCATGGAACAAATCGTCGTTCTCTGGATACAAAGTGGTGTTCATTCCTTTTAAAGATGGAAAACCAAGTGGCAATCCCGAAGATTTTATGACGGGTTTTATTGCAGATCATGAAAAAGCGAAAGTGTACGGAAGACCGTCTGCTGTTACAAATCTTCCCGATGGTTCGCTGCTTGTTAACGACGATAGCGGTAACGTATTGTGGCGCATTTCCTATACGGGTAACTAATTTTTTTAGTTATGAGGAAATTTTTAGCAGCACTTTTTTTCCTGATTACAGTTATTAAAGTTCGGGCACAAGATTCGCTGCATTCCACCTTGTTGCAGGATTTGGTAATCAGTACTTCCGGTCCGCAAATGTATCCGTTGCAGGTGAGTGACAGTATTTTTCAATTGCCTGCTTCGGTAGCCAAATTAGATACAAAACTTTTACAGAGCAACAACAGGGTAGAACTGGCACCGATACTCAATACCGTACCGGGGGTGCTTATGCAGTCGGCTACGTTTAACACCAACCGGTTATCCATTCGGGGAATTGGTGCGCGCACGCCTTACGGAACCAACAAGGTACGGGCGTTTTTTGGCAATATTCCACTTACTGGCGGGAACAGTGAAACAACCATTGAAGATATCGATCTGGAATTTCTTCAGAATATTCACATCATTAAAGGACCGCTTTCAAGTGTGTACGGTGCCGGTTTGGGTGGTGCCGTTTTGCTTCAGCCTAAAACTGCCGATCCTGATCAGGTGCAGGCAGGTATTTCTACAACGGTTGGTTCGTTCGGACTGATAAAAAACCAGCTTTTTGCATCATATAGTGCCGATACTTACAGTTTTAATGCGGGATACCATAAGGTTGAAAGTAACGGTTACCGCGAAAACAGTCAGTATTATCGGGAAGGTGTAACCATAACCGGCGATGCCTTCCGTAAGAAAAATTCAAAATTGACTTATCTGTCGCAGTTCACTTCGTTAAAAGCATATATCCCGAGTTCTATTGATAGGGAAATGTTTTTGAATAATCCAAAAGCAGCGGCTGCAAACTGGAAAGAGGCAAAAGGGTACGAAGCGTATAAAAATTTTATGGTGGGTTTAAATTACGATTTTGCCGTGCATGAGAACATTACTTCGGCTACATCTGTTTTTTATTCTTTGAAAGATAGTGATGAACCGCGTCCATTTGATATTTTAAGAGAAAAAACCGAAACCTTTGGTGCACGGTCGCAGTTTGTAGGCAGTTGGCAGTTGGGTGGTAAGCTTTTAAAGGCAACGGTTGGTGTTGAGTTTTTTCAGGATGGATACGATGCGGCAACTTTAGAGAATTTGTATCTTGAAAATAACGGGCAGGGAAGTTTGGCAGGTGCTGATAAAAACCGACTGTTTCAAAGACGGAATTTTGTAAATATTTACAGTCAGCTGCGGTATGTATTCTCTGAAAAATGGGAACTTAATGCCGGGCTTAACTATAATAAAACATCTTTTGTGCTGAAGCAAAAGTATCCGCTTAACAACGTTTACAATACGCCTTACCAATACAGCGGAATCTGGGCTCCGCAAATCGCATTGTCTTATCTGCCATCAAAACATCAAACGATATATGTATCTGTGGGAAGAGGATATTCACTGCCATCCATCGAAGAAACAATGGATGAAAACGGACAGGTAAATACATCGATCAAACCGGAAAACGGCTACAATGTAGAATTAGGTACAAAAGTTTTTTCTGCCGATAAACGATTTTATGCAGAAGCAGCTCTTTACCGAATGAAACTGAACGATCTCTTGGTTGCACACCGGGTGTTGGAAGACCAATATGTTGGTGTAAATGCCGGCAGTACGGTTCACATGGGGTTAGAATTCATGGCACAGTACAAGTGGCAGTTGGGCAGAAAAACGCAGGTAATACCTTATGTATCGGCTGCACTGGGTAACTTTAGGTTCGATGATTTTAAACACAACGATCAGGATTTTTCAGGGAACGATCTTACCGGAGTGCCTAAAAACCAGTTTACAGGTGGTTTTATGTTCAATTTACCTTATGGTTTTGGTTTAAAAGCCGATTATTTCTTTGTTGATAAAATTCCGCTGAACGATGCCAATGCTCTTTTTTCTGATGCGTACAGCCTTTGCAATGCCGCTGTCAATTGGCAGGGTAAGGTTACAGATTTTTTGTCTTTATTGATAAATGTTGGCGTAAATAATGTTTTTAACGAACATTATGCCTCAATGGTTCTGGTAAATGCCACAGGTTTTGGAAACAGCGCACCAAGATACTATTATCCGGGACAGCCGGTGAATTATTATGGATCGTTTCAGTTAAAGTATGTTTTTTTATTTAAGAAGTAAAAATAAAGCGTTTCAGAAATGAAACGCTTTATTTTTAATATTTAAGCCATTGTGGTGTACACGTTTTGTACATCATCGTCTTCTTCAATCTTTTCCAACAATTTTTCTACATCGGCAATTTGTTCTTCTGTAAGTTCTTTTGTTACTTGCGGAATACGATCAAAACCAGATGAAAGAATTTCCATGTTGCGTTCTTCCAATTCTTTTTGAATAGATCCAAAACTATTAAACGGAGCGTAAATTAAAATTCCGTCTTCATCTTCAAAAATCTCATCAACACCGGCATCAATCAGCTCTAATTCAAATTCTTCCAAATCTAAACCTTCAACTTTTGCGATTCTAAAGTTACATGTATGATCAAACATAAATTCAACCGATCCTTGCGTCCCCATGGTTCCATTGCATTTGTTAAAATATGAACGAATGTTGGCAACGGTTCTGTTATTGTTATCTGTAGCAGTTTCAATTAATATGGCAATTCCGTGCGGTGCATATCCTTCAAACAAAACTTCTTTATAGTTGGCTGTATCTTTATCTGATGCTTTTTTAATAGCGCGTTCTACATTGTCTTTAGGCATGTTGGCAGCTTTTGCATTTTGCATAACGGCACGTAAACGAGCATTGGTTTCAGGGTTAGGTCCGCCTTCTTTAACAGCCATAACGATATCTTTACCAATACGTGTAAACGTTTTAGCCATTGCCGACCAACGTTTCATTTTTCTAGCTTTTCTAAATTCAAACGCTCTTCCCATTTCTATTTTTATTAATTTTACGCAAAATTATAGAAAAGATGTTTTTCTGTAAAAAAAAACACGAATTATTTTAACTTCAAGAACATGAAAAAAACACTATTGATAACCATATTAGTATCTTTTGGCGTAAATGCGCAGGTTAGAGAGAGAAACGATATTGAAATTGCCCCGTTTGTTGGTATTAATAGCTCTAATTATTATGGAGATATTACTTACATTGGCGATTCAAACAAAGCGTTGTATACACCTGTTTTTGGAGTTACCGCAGATTTTTACATGAATAGCCGCTGGAGTTTGAGAACCGGATTAGAGTATCAAACATTAGGAAGTTCAGTTTATAGCAGTGAACTTATTAGTAATCCGCAAGAAAATTATTATTACAGATATTTTTATGAAAGCGAAAAGCTGAATTTTCTTGCAATTCCTATTCATGCAAATATTCATATTGGTAAGTCAAGAAATTGGCATATTAATTTCGGACCTACTGTAAGTTTTTTGACCGGTGCCAATTTTGGTGGTGAAAAAGTAGAAATTGATAACTTAAGAAAAGAACATGTTGGATTTGGATTAGGTTTTGGCTATCGCTTTAATATTCATGAGAATTTCAGTCTGGGTATTGAACATCAAGAATATATTAGTTTTACAAATAATTTAAATACATTTAATTCTTACGGTAGCTTTATTGGAAACATTGCTGGTAATTTTAGTGTTAAAGCAATTTTTAAAATTCCGAGTTCTAAAAAAGAACAATAAAAAAAACGAAGCTAAAAGCTTCGTTTTTTGTTAAAGTCTATAAATCAAAAGATATCAAAAAAAATTAATCACAATTATTATAAGTATCAATTGTATCCTCAAGTGAAAGATCTTTGGTTTTTATATTTTTAAGCTTTTCACAGTCACTTAAATAACCTTCAATCATTCTTTTTAAAACTATGTTTTTACCAATGGTAAAAGTAGCATAGTATTCTTCATTAGCCAGAATCAATATTTTTTCATCTTTCTTTTTTATCACATGCATTATCATTGGTGGATCTCCTATAGCTTCAACTATCAAATCACCTTTTTTAGATATTTTAAATTTAGTGCTACTAACGTAATATTCTAAACGATCTCCTTCAATATTATCTACTTTTAAAAACCAATAATACTTTTTAGATTCTTTATATTTATTATATTTATAATGCGCATAATTACTATAAATGAATCTATATGGAACGTTATTTATATTAATATTTACAAGAGAAACTTGTTCACCTGCAATTTCATTACCATCAAAAACAATTGCTTTTGAATCTGCTCTTTTAGGGATGTGAATTTTTCCGATTTTATAAGATCCATCTTTTAAAAAAATTGTTCCATCAAATTCTTGAGCAAGAAAAAAATTTGGTATAAAACAGATAGTAAATAATATAAATATTTGTTTCATTTTTTATTATGAAATTCTTTACTTCTTATAAAAAGGTGTTTTAACAACCTGCGCTTTTACATCGTTTTTACGGATGCGGATAAAAATCTCTGATCCTTCTTTTGCAAATTCTTTGTTTACATAACCCATTCCCACACCTTTGTTTAAAGATGGTGATTGCGTTCCTGAAGTAACATGACCAATAACGTTTCCTTCTGCATCAACAATTTCGTAATCGTGACGTGGAATTCCGCGATCGATCAATTCAAAACCGATTAATTTTGTAGCAACACCGTTTTCTTTATCGGCTTTAATGCTTTCACTGTTTACAAAATCTTTCGTGAATTTTGTAACCCAACCTAAACCTGCTGCAATTGGTGAAGTGGTATCGTTAATTTCGTTTCCGTATAAGCAATAACCCATTTCTAAACGTAACGTATCGCGTGCTGCCAAACCAATTGGCTTAATTCCGAATTGTTCACCTGCTTTCAACACTTCGTTCCAAATATGCACAACATCTTCGTTTTTAGCATAAATTTCAATTCCGCCCGATCCTGTATAACCAGTTGCTGAAACAATAACGTTTTCTTTTCCAGCAAAAGTTCCAACTTCAAACGTATAAAATTTTAAGTTAGCCAAATCAACATTTGTTAAACTTTGCATAGCTTCGTTTGCTTTTGGACCTTGAATTGCCAATAATGAATATTGATCTGATAAATTTTCAAACGCAGCATTCATTGTGTTTTGAGAAGAAATCCATTCAAAATCTTTATCAATGTTCGATGCATTTACAACCATTAAATATTCGTTATCGCTAACTTTATAAGTAATAATATCGTCAACAATTCCACCTTTATCATTAGGTAAATAGCTGTATTGCGCTTTTCCAGGAACTAAAACAGCAGCGTCGTTAGATGTTACTCTTTGAACCAAATCTAAAGCTTTATCTCCCGAAATTTTAAATAATCCCATGTGCGATACATCAAAAACACCCACATTGTTTCTTACCGTTTCATGCTCAATATTAACGCCTTCGTATTGAACCGGCATATTAAATCCTGCGAAAGGAACCATTTTTGCTCCCAAAGCAACGTGAACGTCATTTAAAGGTACTTGTTTCATATTTGTTGATTGATATTATTTTTATCAAGCGAAAATACATCAATTTTAAACGATTAACAATTTTATTGATTTTATAATTTTACATTTCGCAAACGTACTGCATTTCCAATAACCGATACCGAACTTAAACACATTGCCAATGCTGCAATCATAGGCGAAAGTAACATTCCTGTAGCGTAATACAGAACTCCCGCGGCAACTGCAATACCAATTACGTTATAAATAAAGGCGAAAAACAGATTTTGCTGAATGTTTTTCATTACACGTTTACTTAAATTATATGCTTTTTTTAGGTTAGAAAATGAACTGTTTAGCAGTGTTATTTTTGCAAAATCTTGCGCCAGATCTGATCCGTTGCCCATTGCAATTCCAATATCGGCTTTTGCAAGCGCGGGTGCATCGTTAATTCCGTCTCCAATCATGGTAATAATTTTTCCTTCTTTTTGGATCGATTCTATCATTGCTAATTTATCTTGCGGAAGCTGTTGCGCAAAAACTTCATCAATTCCTACTTGCTTTGCAATTGCGTTTGCTGTTAGCTGATGATCGCCCGTTAACATGATGATCTTTATGTTTTTTGAATGAATATACGCTATGGTTTCTTTCACTTCGGGTTTCACCGCATCGTGAATAACTGCCAAACCAACCAATTCATTATTTATGGCAATGTACGAAACTGTTTTCCCCTGATTTTGAATTTCGGTTACTTGCGATTTTATTTCTGATGCTATTTCTAACTGATTTTGATTCAATAAAGCTTCGTTTCCTAATAAGATCTTTTTGCCGGTAATCATTCCCTGCATGCCTTTTCCTTGAACATTAGCAACCATTTTTGTCGGTTTAAAGTCGATGTTTTGTTCTTTTGCTTTATCGGTAAAAGCTTTTGCAATGGGGTGTTCACTGCTTGCATTTAAATCGGCAGTAATTTTGATCAATTCTTCTTCAGAAAAATCTTTCAACGGAATAATTTGTTCTAACGATGGTTTTCCTTCGGTCAGTGTTCCGGTTTTATCGGTAATAATTACATTTGTTTTCTGCAACAATTCTAACGCTTCGGCTTTTTTTATCAGGATTCCGTACTCGGCTCCTTTGCCAATTCCCACCGAAATCGAAACCGGAGTTGCCAATCCCAATGCACACGGACACGCAATGATTAATACCGAAATGGCGTTTTGTAAACCGAATAAAAGTGATGCTTCGCTGGAAACAAATCCCCAATAAAAAAAGGTACAAACAGCAATTAAAACAACAATAGGCACAAAATAGCCCGAAATTTTATCGGCTAAACGCTGAATTGGTGCACGCGAAAGACTGGCTTTATTTACCATTTCTATAATTTGTGCAATGGTTGTTGTTTGCCCAATTCGGGTTGCTTTCATGGTAAAAGACTGATCGGTATTGATGCTTCCTGCTAAAACCTCATCGTTTTCTTTTTTGTGTACGGGTAAAGGTTCGCCGGTTAGTAAAGCTTCGTTTACAGATGTTTTTCCCGATAGAATGATACCATCAACAGGAATTTTTTCGCCTGGTTTAACCAACAATTCATCATTAATCTGTACTTTATTAATGTCTATTTCGGTTGAATTTCCATTAATTAAAATCGTTGCTTTCTGCGGAACAAGATTCAGCAAATGTTCTAACGACGATTTTGTTTTTTGATGGGCTCGAGCTTCTAACCATTGTCCTAAAATCATCAAAGTAAAAATCACGACAACGCTTTCAAAATAAATAGGTAAATGACCGTTTGTATGAAATGCCTGCGGATTTAAAAGAACATAAACCGAGAAAACATAAGCAGCAACTGCACCCAAGCCAATTAAACTGAACATGTTTAAATTCCAGGTTTTAAAAGAAACATACGCGCGTTTTAAATATTTTCTACCCAAAAATAATACAGCGGTTGTGCCAATAAACTGTAACCAAAGTGCAACGTTGAAAGGAATTATTTTGTAAATAAAACTATCGTGACTCATACCAAACATGGCAATAAAAAACACGGGAATAGTTATAACTGCCGATTGTATCAACAGTTTTTTTAGATGATTCAATTCATTATTATTGGTTGATCCGCCAATTTGTACCAGATCCATTCCGCAAACAGGGCAACCCACATTACTGTCGTAAACCTTGTCGCCTTCACAAAGCATAGGGCAATAATATTTACCGGCTAAATGTTCTAATTGCTTTGGGGGTTCGTTATGATTGTTGTGATTGTGCACTGCATGATGCGCGATTTCTGAAAGTTCTTCGGATCCGTCTGCGTTAACAGTGATTTCCTGAATCGTGTACGGACCTTTGTTAGAAAGTGCGTGTTGCAGGTCTTCTAAAGCAATTCGCTTATTCGATTCTACAACGGCTTCGGCAGGATTCAGGCTGACCTCTACTTTATCGGCAACGGTTTGTAAGGCTTCGGTAACTTTTGCCTGGCAACCGCTACACGTCATTTCGTTTATTTTATATCGGGTTTTCATAATTTTACTTCTTTCTGTAAAATTACAACCAATGCCTAAAAATTTACTTACACAATTGTAGAAAAGGTTTATATAATTTCTATGTTAAAAATAACCACATAGAAATATAGTTTCATTGCTAGCAGAATACTAAAGATTTAAAATAAAAAAATTAAGCATTATAAAATTATTACATCAACCCTTAAAAAAAATAAAAGTTTCCTATGTTTCTATGTTGTAAAAAAAAACAGTAATCATCATAAAAACAAAAACCTCTGTAAAAGAGGTTTTATTTAGTTTCGGTATTTTGTAAAACTTCTTCTTTAGAAATTTTTATATCCTTAAAATGCGTAGGTGCCAAGCCAGTTACTTTTTTAAACTGATTACTTAAATGTCCAACCGAACTGTAATTCATTTTGTAGGCAATTTCGCTCAACGTTAATTCATCATAAACCAATAATTCTTTTACCTTTTCTATTTTTTGAAGAATATAGTATTGCTCAATGGTCTGCGATTCCTGCGTTGAAAAAAGAGAACTTAACGTATGATATTCCGTTTGCAGCTTACTTGATAAATATTCAGAAAGCGTAATAGTTAAATCGTTCATGTCTTTAGAAACCAGTTCAATGATCTGATTTTTAATACGTTCAATCAACATGCTTTTTCTATCGCTCAATATTTCAAAACCTAAAGGTGTAATGGCATTCTGAATTTTATCTCGGTCAGCAAGTGTAATTGGCTCGTGAAATTCAATCATTCCTAAATCTACGTCATTTAAATCGTAACCTAAATCTTCCATCGTTTTTTCAATAACCATAATACATCGCGGGCAAACCATGTTTTTAATGCGTAGGGTTTTCATAAATCTTACTTTTATTGTGATTTTTTCAAATATATCATAAACCCCTCGGTTTTAAAAATTATTTAGGGTTTATTTCGTTCAACAGTCAAAATTACGCTTTTATTTATCAGCAGAAATATTTGGCATAAATTTCATAGAAAATTAATATTGAAGCCGTAAATTTGAGTAAAACTAATTAAAATGAAAGTACAGATTTGGTCGGATATCATGTGTCCGTTTTGTTATATAGGAAAGAAAAATTTTGAAGCTGCTTTAGAAAAACTTCCTTTTAAACATGAAGTGGAAGTAGAATGGAAAAGTTATCAGTTAGATCCGGAATTGAGTGAAACATCAGGTTCAAAAACAATTAACGAATACCTTGCCGAACGTAAAAGAATGCCCATTGCACAGATCGAACAAATGCAAATGCGTATAAAAGATATGGGCAAACAGGTGGGCATTGGTTTTAATATAGAAAATGCCATTGTTGCAAACACCTTTCCGGCGCACAAACTGATCCATTTTGCAGCAAAAAGCAATAAGGCGAATGAAGCAGAAGAATTGTTGTTTCATGCGTATTTTATCGATGGAAAAAATGTTGCCGATCACGAAGTTTTGGTAAATATTGCCGAAGAATTAGGTTTGGATGCCGATCAGTCACAATATGTTTTAAATTCCGATTCGTTTGATTACGAAGTAAAGCAGGATATTTTAGAAGCACGTAATATCGGAGTTACAGGCGTTCCGTTTTTTCTGTTGAACGATAAATACACCCTTTCGGGCGCACAACCTGTAGATCTGTTTGTAGAAGCTTTAACGCAAACGTACAATGAAACCAATGCGAATACATCAGCTGAAGGAAATTCGTGTACAATTGATGGTTGTGAGTAATGTTTTAAGTTCAAAGTTTAAGGTTTAAAGTTCAAACCTGCAAGATTTTAATAATCTTGTAGGTTTTTTTATAAACACGCAACCTTTTTAAATCTTTCAATTATTAAATCTTTTAATTTGATTTCAAAAAAACTACTTTTGCAAAGCTTTAAATTATGCAATCATGTACAAGTCAATAATTCGTCCGCTTTTATTCAAATGTGATCCAGAAAAAGTGCATCATTTTACTTTTTCAATGATAAAAACCATGCACGCCATTCCGGGTATGAAATCGGTTTTTAAATCGATTTATCAGGTAAACGACAAAAGATTGGAACGAGAAGTTTTTGGCTTGAAATTTAAAAATCCGGTTGGTTTGGCAGCAGGATTAGATAAAGATGCTAAAATTTACAATGAGTTAGATGCGTTTGGTTTCGGATTCATTGAAATTGGAACTATTACGCCAAAACCGCAAGAGGGAAATCCTAAAAAACGTTTGTTCCGTTTAAAAGAAGATTCTGGAATAATTAACAGAATGGGCTTTAACAATGGCGGAATTGATTTGGCAATTGAGCGTTTAAAGCAGAATAAAGGCGTTTTAATTGGTGGAAACATCGGTAAAAACAAGGTTACTCCAAATGAAGAAGCGGTAAATGATTACCTGATTTGTTTCGATGCTTTGTATCCGTATGTTGATTATTTCGTTGTGAATGTAAGCTCGCCAAATACTCCGAATTTACGTGCGTTGCAAGATAAAGAACCGTTAACAGAATTATTATCTACTTTACAAAATAAAAATCTTCAGCAACCAAAACAAAAGCCAATACTTTTAAAAATCGCTCCCGATTTAACCAATGAGCAGTTGTTGGATATTATTGATATTATAAACGATACCAAAATTGCCGGAGTAATTGCTACAAATACCACCATTTCGCGTGATGGATTGCAATCTGTAAATAAAGTTGAAGTTGGCGGATTATCTGGAAAACCGTTAGCAAAAAGATCAACAGAAGTCATTCGTTTTCTATCAGAAAAGAGTAATAAATCTTTCCCGATAATCGGTGTAGGCGGAATTCATTCTGCTGCCGATGCCTTGGAGAAATTAGATGCCGGTGCGGCATTGGTTCAAATTTACACAGGCTTTATTTACGAAGGTCCGGCATTGATTAAAGAAATTAACCAAGCGATTTTAAAACGCAGTTAATGACGTTAGAAACCATTATATCGTTCTTTTTAACAAGTCTGGCGTTAACCATTTCGCCGGGACCCGATATAATGTATGTTTTATCGACAAGTTTAGCCAAAGGAAAACAGTTTGGAATTGCAGCCGCAATAGGTTTAAGTTCGGGTTTACTTTTCCATACCACATTATTGGCATTTGGAATATCAACCTTAATTGTAGCTATTCCGTGGTTGTTTATTGCCATAAAAGTTTTCGGAACGTTGTATTTACTTCGAATCATCTACTTTTTATATAAAGCTCCAATTGAACCAATAATCGTTGAAGTTGATAAAACACCCATTTCAAAAAGCAACGTGTTTCAGCAGGTTCAGCAAGGTTTAATAATGAACATTCTGAACCCTAAAATCATGCTGTTCTTTTTGTCGTTATTTCCTTCGTTTTTACATCCCGAATTAGGAAACATTAAAATGCAGGTTTATACGTTGGGAAGTATTTTTATGTTGCAGGCATTGATTGTATTTTGTTTGATAGCGGTTTTAAGCGGATACGTTAGTAAATTCTTAATGAAAAACAAATACGTTCAAGGTTATATGAATTATTTTCAGATTGCTGTTTTTATTGCCCTTATTGTATTTATGTGGATTAAATAGGTAAACATTAATCGTTTATTTTTTTGCAGATATTTTACTTTCTATTATCTTTGAAACTTATGAAGCCAGTAAAAATAATAGAATGTCCGCGCGATGCCATGCAAGGCATTAAAATGTTTATTCCTACCGAACAAAAAGTTCAATACATTCAATCGTTGTTGCGTTGTGGTTTTGATACGTTAGATTTCGGAAGTTTCGTTTCGCCTAAAGCCATTCCGCAAATGCAGGATACTGCTGAGGTTCTGGCACAGTTGGATCTATCGGAAACCAAAACAAAATTGCTGGCTATTATTGCAAATACAAAAGGTGCCGAAATGGCATCGGTTCATAACGAAATTCAGTATTTAGGCTTTCCTTTTTCTATTTCAGAGAATTTTCAAATGCGTAATACGCATAAAACCATTGCAGAATCTATTGTTACCTTACAAGAAATTTTAGAAATCGCCAATAAAACCAATAAAGAAGTGGTGGCGTATCTTTCTATGGGCTTCGGAAATCCGTATGGCGATCCTTGGAATGTTGATATTGTGGGCGAATGGACAGAAAAACTGGCAAACATGGGAGTGACAATTTTGTCGCTTTCTGATACCGTTGGATCATCTACTGCAGAAGATATCGATTATCTTTTTTCTAATTTGATACCTAAATATCCTAATATTGAATTTGGTGCACATTTGCATACTACTCCAGATGCTTGGTTCGAAAAAGTTGATGCTGCCTATAAAGCAGGCTGTATTCGTTTTGATGGAGCTATTAAAGGTTTTGGGGGATGTCCCATGGCAAAAGATGATTTAACAGGAAATATGCCTACCGAAAAAATGTTGAGTTATTTTACGGCAAATAAAGCTGCGACCAACGTTCAGATGACTTCTTTTGAAGCTGCTTATAACGAAGCGTTGAAGATATTTAATTTTTATCATTAAAATTTTATTATATCGCAAAAAATCATTAAATTCGCATGCAATTCAACTACAATTGCAACATGAAAGCACACACAACTAAAATTGTCGGACAAGGTTTAACCTATGACGACGTACTTTTAATACCTGCTTACTCAGAAATATTACCGCGCGAAGTAAGCATTCAATCAAAATTCACAAGAAACATTACCTTAAACGTTCCTGTAATTTCAGCTGCAATGGATACCGTAACAGAAAGTGCTATGGCAATTGCTATGGCTCGTGAAGGCGGAATCGGAGTTTTGCACAAAAACATGACGGTTGAGCAACAGGCACAGGAAGTGCGTAAAGTAAAACGTGCAGAATCGGGTATGATCATTGATCCTGTAACGTTGCCTTTAAATGCAACTGTTGGCGATGCGAAGACGGCGATGAGAGAGAATGGTATTGGCGGAATTCCTGTGGTTGATGAAAACCAGATTTTAAAAGGAATTGTAACAAACAGAGATTTACGTTTCGAGAAAAAGAACGATCGTTCTATTTTAGAAGTAATGACGGTTGATAAATTGGTTACTGCATTAGAAGGAACTACATTGGCTGATGCTGAACAAATTCTTCAGGAAAACAAGATAGAAAAATTGCCTGTTGTTAACGGCGATTATAAATTGGTAGGATTAATCACGTTTCGCGATATTACCAAATTGACCTTAAAACCAAACGCAAACAAAGATAAATTTGGTCGTTTACGCGTAGCTGCGGCTTTAGGCGTAACTGCCGATGCGGTTGATCGTGCAAAAGCGTTGGTTGCTGCCGGTGTTGATGCCCTAATTATTGATACAGCACACGGACATACAAAAGGAGTGGTAAATACTTTGAAAGAAGTAAAAGCTGCGTTTCCAGAAATTGATGTTGTGGTAGGAAATATTGCTACTGCAGAAGCTGCTTTGTATTTAGCAGAAGCAGGTGCCGATGCCGTTAAAGTGGGTATTGGTCCGGGATCGATCTGTACAACTCGAGTTGTTGCAGGTGTTGGATTTCCTCAATTCTCTGCGGTGATGGAAGTTGCTGCTGCTTTAAAAGGAACAGGCGTTCCGGTTATTGCCGATGGTGGTTTGCGTTATACAGGTGATATTCCTAAAGCATTAGGTGCAGGTGCAGACTGTGTTATGTTAGGATCTATGTTGGCAGGAACAAAAGAATCTCCGGGTGAAACCATTATTTTCGAAGGTCGTAAATTTAAAACATACCGTGGAATGGGTTCGGTAGAATCGATGAAACATGGATCTAAAGATCGTTATTTCCAAGATGTGGAAGACGATGTTAAGAAATTAGTTCCAGAAGGAATTGAAGGTCGTGTTCCTTACAAAGGAGAATTAAACGAATCAATGACACAGTTTATTGGTGGTTTACGTGCCGGAATGGGTTATTGCGGTGCAAAAGATATTCCTACGTTGCAAGAAACGGCTCGTTTTGTGCAGTTAACAGCATCTGGTATCGGCGAATCGCATCCACATAATGTTACCATTACAAAAGAAGCTCCGAATTATTCGAGATAATTCTTTCTAAATATAGAAAGTAAGACCTTCATTTTTGAAGGTCTTTATTATTTTATTATTTCATAATGATCATTACCAAAATCAAAATATAAAATTCCTTCTGATGGTTTTATTATGAGGTGTTTGTTGGAAGTCTCTACATCTGCGTATATGAGTACCCCTTTGTATTCTTTTTCGTTTATAATAATATCTTTTAAAAGAGGTTTAAAAAACGATGTGTTTTGGTTGTAGCTGCTTGGTATTGAATTGTTGAGGTTTAATAATTTGTAACTAAAAAATTCTTCGTAATTGTCAGTATTTTCAATAGCTAAATGGTGTAGAAAAGATCCCATTTGATTTTTAATTACAAAATTGATCAAAAATGGGGTATTTGGAATTCCAATATTTGTTATTTCAGTTTCACATAAATCAGCATAGCATATTTCATCATCTCCTTGTCTAATATTTTCAAATTTATTTACAGTTTTAGGGATTTTAAAAGTGATTTCCTCGGAGTTGTTTTTAAGGTATTTTAATTCGATATCACTACTAAAATGTAGAATGCTTTTATCAAATTCATTGAGATAAGAATAAGAGTCAGGTCGTTCTTCACAAGTAGCACACGATGTAAGAATACTAATTGTTAAAAATAGAATTAATAGAATAATATTTTTCATAATGTATAGTATAATTAATCTAAAGTAATACATTTTTACATTTGAAATAAAAAACGCCATTCAATTTTGAATGGCGTTTTTAAGTTTATTAATTCACTTTTTTGCGGTTGTCGTTAGAATCACGGTCAATTAACTTGTTGTATGGGTCAACGCCCACTTCAACCGGTTTTTTATCAACAATAATACTTACTTTATTGTTTACCTTATTAATCAAGTATTTTTTGTTGTAAAGTTCATTTTCGTATTCGTGGTTTCCTTTTAATGTTTTATCGCCAAAAATACCCACTTCAACATAATCATTTAAAGGATACGATTTTACTTCTTTCTTGTCGTCTTTTCCTGTTAAAGTATTTCCTTTTGCATCTTTATAAATCTGCGTTCCTTTTGGAGATGTTCTGTATTTTGAAACGATAAAAGAAATATCAACCTGATACTTACCATCTTTCAAAGGTTTTACTTCAACTTTATCCACCTTATTGTCATACAATGTTATGGTTTCAAACATATCTGTAATTAAATACTGTAAATTCGCAGGAGTATTCGCTTTTAAATGATTTACAAACTCTATAGAATTTGTGTACGGAGCTTCTTGGAATTTTACTTTGGCAACATATTCTTTCAATATATCATTAAAACGCTTTTCGCCCAAATAATCGCTCATGGCATACAATACCAATGATCCTTTGTTGTAATGAATATACTGCTGGTTTTCGTTATACATTAACGGATTTTCCTCTTTATCTTCCCATGTTCTTCCTCTTAAATAACTGTCTAACGCATCTTTTAAGAATTTACGCATCTGGAATTTGCCGTATTCTTTCTCTAAAACTTTTAACGAACTGTATTCTGATAACGATTCAGACAATAAAGTTGCACCTTTAACATTGGCACCAATTACCTGATGAGCCCACCATTGATGCGCCATTTCGTGTGATACAACAGAGAACGGATAATCAACACCGTTTGGATCGTCTTCATCTACATCGGCAATAAAACCAATTGCTTCAGAAAAAGGCATGGTATTGGCAAAAGCCTGTGCAAAAGTTCCCATGGTTCTTGGGAATTCTATAATACGCGCTTGTTTGTGCTGGTATTCGCCAAAATTTTCGCTGTAATAAGCCAACGATTTTTTCAAAGCTTCCATCATTCGATCCAAATTGTATTCGTGACCTTTATGATAGTAAATCTCCAAATTCAGGTTGTTCCATTTTTCTTTTTTAACTTCATATCTTGCCGAATTAAAAGCATAAAAATTCAACATTTTCTGATCCATTTTGTAATGGAAATAATTTCTGCCGTCTTTCTGCCATTGTTTCTGAAGATATCCCGGAGCAATTGCCGTTTGATCACCTGCCGTACTTACCGTAGTTTCAAAAGTAATCCAATCGGCTTCGTTTGAAATATAAGTGTTTTTACGCGCTTCCGGATCATCTGTCGCAGCCATACGTTCGCGTGGAGCCAAGCTGTATTTTTTTCGGACATCGTTATCTTGAATTTCAACACCATCGTTATATCCAAAACTAGGAAAAATACTATTGTTTATAAACGTACCGTTTTCCATGATAGGCGAACGGTCTTGTAACCAAGTATTTGATTGGTTTTGAACAACCATTTCAACTTTTAGCGAATCGCCCGGATTTAAAGGTTGATTTAATCGATAAATATCAAATTCCATAACCGTGTCATTTTTAACCAATTGATAATCTCGGTTGAATTTAATGCTTTCGAAGTTTTTTCCGTAATTAATGAAAAGAGAATCAATCGCTTTTTCAGATTTATTCACCATAACATAATTAGCAACCGCTTTGTAATTGCGTTCGTTAGGGAAGATGTCCATAGCAACCTTTACATCAACAATACGCGGTTGTGCATATTTTTCGAATTTCTTGTATTTCTTTTCGTACTCGACTCTTTGTTTTTCAATGTCTTGAGAGGTGTAGTAAGGTTCCAGCTTTACTTCTTGATAGTATAAAGCGTATCCTAAACCAACAAATGCTACAGTTGTAATAATTAACGGAACGGCAATTGGCATTTTAAAACGTTTTGCAAATACTTGTAAACGTTCTTTTGCACTTGAAATGATGCCTCTGCGCCAAAACAATAATGTTAAACCGTACAATACAAAACCAAAAAGCAGCCAGTACAGTTTGTAGTAGAAATATCCACGTACAATGCCAAAACCATTCATATCTGAATAACTGTAACCCGGATCTGAATTAAAACTGAAAACAGCTTGTTCTATTCCTAACTTACTTAATCCCATTGGAAGCATTTGTGCAATTAAAATAACAAAGAAACCAATTAGGTAATTTTTGAAAAACGACTGAATGAATAAAGAGAACAGAATTAAAATGGTATAAGATATTAGCTTAAACCCAAAAAAGTTTGCTATGTACTGACCAATTTCAAAATTATAATATCCATAGTAAATCTGAATCATTATGCCCGATACAATAGTGATTAAAAACACCACGGCTACCATTTGTACTAAAGCAATAAATTTTGATAAAAACAAACTCCAATTAGGCACCGGTGTAGAATCAATCAATAAATTCATGCGAGACGATGCAGAATTGTTCAGTAAAATACCTGAGAACAAGAAAACAATAATTGGTAAGAAAAAGCCAATAAATTCATTAATTAATTCAATAACTTTCCACGTAACAGGTAAGGTGCGCGTACCCATTAAACTTTGTCCTAAAGTGTAACCAGAAACAACAATACAGATCATTATTATAACCATTAAGGTAATAAAAATCCAGTTTTTTATGATTGCTTGGAACTCTAATTTAGATAAACGAAAAGCCGTTTTTAAGTACGATACGAACGAATAGTTGTAGCTGACTTTTGGTAAATTGACTTTTACAATGCTGCCAAAATTGTTTTTTGTAACACGTTCTGCTTTTCTTTTTTTACCGATAGATATTGGTGATTGCGAAAAAGAGAATGAAAAATAAGTAACGGTTAAGGCTAAAATACCTACACCAATCCATATTAAACGGTTGTAAATAATTACATCATCTAACGGAATCATTAAAGTATTTTGTTCGTCAATCGTCCAATATTTTGTAACATAACTTAAAGCTTCGTTGCCGTAAGGTTCTATTAACGAAACCAAAAATTTATCATCAACATTATTTGTTAAGTTAGATAATAAAATACGGGCAATAAGCAAAATAATTACAAAAATAAAACCTATGTATTGGTTGCGAGTTAAGGTAACTAACATAAAAATTAGAGCTCCTATAAAAAATGTATTTGGAACTACAAATAGTATATAGCTTTGAAAGTATGCCGCAATTTTTATGGGTCCTAACAAATCAGGGTTTGCAAACGGTAGTACCGATGCTATTAAAAATGCTAAACCAATAGATAAAGTGATAAAGATTGTAACTAAAAAACCACTAAAGAATTTACCCATTAAATATTGAAATTTATTAAAAGGGTAAGCAAATAGCAAGGTATGCGAATTGTATTTAAAATCGCGATGCACCGTAGCACCAATAACTGTTGGTATGATAAAATTCACCAAAGTTGACAATGAACCAATGATAGCATTAATTGCTAAAGGCGAGTTTATTATGGTGTTAGATGCAGTTGTTGTTCCAAAAGTATCAAAATATCCTAAAGCATCTGCCATTAAAGTAAAAGCAAGCGCAAAAAATATTAAAAAGTATAAATAAAACTGCCAGTTTTTAAACCAGCGTTTTGTTTCGAAATTAAAAATAGTTCCTAGCATTAGTTATCTTTTTTTAATGAAACAAAATAAACGTCTTCTAAAATTGGTTTTGCCTGAATAAAGGTTTCGTTTGGCTGTGCATCGCTATATACTCGAATATTAAGAGTATTATCCGGATTAAAGTTCGATGAAAGAATGTTGTATTTTTGGTTGTATTCATCAAACTCAGCACGCTCAATGGTTCTTCTCCAGATTTTTCCATCTAATAATTCTTCGCCACTTGTAGGTGTACCCTCGAACAAAATTTTACCGCCGTTTAAAATAGCAATTTCGTTACATAATTCGCGAACATCATCCACAATATGGGTCGAGAAAATTACGGTATGATTTGCACCAATTTCACGCAAAACATTCAAGAAACGGTGACGTTCCGCAGGATCCAATCCGGCAGTTGGTTCATCAACAATAATTAATTGCGGATTGTTTAAAAGCAACTGTGCAATACCAAAACGTTGTTTCATACCGCCCGAATATCCGCTAACGCTTTTAGATCGAACATCGTATAAATTAGTTAGTTCTAAAACTTCTTTGATAATTTCTTTGCGTTCGTCTTTTTTAGTGATACCTTTTAATTGAGCAAAATAATCTAACAATGTTTCTGCTGACATGTTTGGATAAACTCCAAATTCCTGTGGCAAGTAACCTAAAACTCTGCGTAAGGCATTTTTATCTTCTAAAACATTGATATCGTTAAACGTTACAGAACCCGATGACGGAGTTTGCAACGTAGCAATGGTGCGCATTAACGATGATTTACCGGCACCGTTTGGACCCAATAATCCAAACATACCTTTGCCTATTTCTAAATTTACATTATCTAACGCTTTAACGCCGTTTTTGTAGGTTTTTGTTAACCCTGAAATTTTTAGACTCATAACTTATTTTTTTATCGATTTTTACTGTAATTTTTCTAAATTGATTTTAATGTAAGTACAACTATTTACTTAAATGTTACAAAAGATTGAAAAGTTTTTGGGTGAAGTTTTAAGTTTAAACAATGAAAAAAGTAATTATCTGAGATACCTGGCAATATATTAATCAAGAAATAGCAAGGAAATTTATTAGTATGATTTCTTCACATTAAGTTTGTCATTCCGAACTTGTTTCGGAATCGCATTCAGGAATTATTCTTATGAGAAGCTGACACGAGCTTGTGAACTGAACGAAGTTAAACAAGTTCAGCTTGACATGGATATTCATTAACTAAAAAAGGAAAACTTTCGCTTTCCTCTTTTATCTATTCTCTATTGTCTGATTTCTTATTTAACGTATTCAATATCGTTTTGTTCAACTTTTTGATTGTCGAAAAAACCTTGTTCACGCATCCAATCATCACTGTAGATTTTGCTCATATAACGTGATCCGTGATCAGGAAAAATAACAACAATATTGCTGTTTGCATTAAATTCACCTTCAGTATCGAACTGACGAACAGCCTGAAAAGCCGCGCCCGATGTGTATCCTACAAAAATACCTTCGGTTTTAGATATTTCGCGTGCTGTGTGTGCTGCATCTTCATCAGTAACTTTCATAAACTGATCGATTACAGAAAAATCGGTTGCTGTTGGAATCAAGTTTTTTCCCATTCCTTCAATTCGATAAGGATAAATCTCATTCGGATCAAACTCTTGCGTTTCGTGAAATTTCTTTAATACCGATCCAAAAGCATCAACACCTAAAATACGGATGTTTGGGTTTTGTTCCTTTAAAAATTTTGCCGTTCCCGAAATAGTTCCGCCAGTACCAGAACAAGCTACCAAATGCGTTATTTTACCGTTGGTTTGTTTCCAAATTTCAGGTCCTGTAGTTTTGTAATGCGCATCAATATTCAGTTCGTTAAAATATTGGTTGATATAAACCGAACCGGCAGTTTCCTGATGAATACGCTTTGCTACGCTGTAATACGAACGGGGATCGTCTGCAGATACATTTGCCGGGCAAACGTACACTTTTGCACCCATTGCCTTCAACATATCAATTTTATCTTTCGATGATTTAGACGAAACCGCCAAAATACATTCGTAACCTTTAATGATGCTGACCATTGCAATGCTGAAACCGGTGTTGCCCGACGTTGTTTCAACAATAATGCTACCCGGTTTTAAAATACCTTTACGTTCTGCTTCTTCAACAATATGCAAAGCAATACGGTCTTTTGATGAGTGCCCCGGATTAAAAGCTTCTACTTTAGCAAAAAAGTTTCCTTTTAAACCTTGAGATATTTTTTTTAACTTAATAAGCGGTGTATTGCCTACAAAATCTAAAATATTCTCATGCGCCTGGATCTCTTCTTTCATTTTTTTTGTTTTTAGCGATTTTTTAACCTCGCTAGTTAACGTGGCAAAAGTACTATTTTTTTATTTAATGTTGAAAATCAAAAGACATAAAGTAAAACTTTCGTTTTTGCAATGATTTGCTTGCAGTTTTCAAATCCATTAAAAAAAAATCAAAAGTTCTTTATTTGGGAACTTTTTGTATATTTGTAAAAGATTTAAAGCCAATGGAAAGGATTTTTGCGAAAAGTACACTGCGTGAGTTTTGGGAAAAGCATTCGGATTCTGAACAATATTTGAAAACATGGTATGACACTGTAAAAAATTCTGTTTGGAACAATCCAAATGAAGTGAAACAAACCTACGTGAATGCAAGTATTCTGAAAAGCAACCGAATTGTATTTAACATTAAAGGAAATAGTTACAGATTGATTGCTAAATTTAATTTTGAAAAACAATGGGTTTTCATTCGTTTTATTGGAACACATACAGAATATGATAAAATTGATGCGAACACCATTTAAAAGATTTAAACTATGAATATAAAACCTATAAAAAAAGAAGCAGATTATATAGAAGCATTGTCAAGATTAGAAGTTCTTTTTGATGCAAAAGTCGGCACGCCTGAAAGTGATGAGGCAGATATTCTTGCTATATTGATAGATGAATATGAAAAGAAAAACTTTCCGATAACAGCTCCCGACCCAATTGAAGCTATAAAAATAAGAATGGAAGAAATGCAGTTGAAACAAACAGATTTGATTGATGTGATAGGTGGAAAGAGCAAAGTATCTGAAATATTGAACAGAAAAAGAAAACTTACTGTTAAAATGATTCGTAATTTAACCGTAAAACTAAATCTTTCTCCTTCTTTATTGATCGAAGAATATTAATTTTTACAACTTAAAATAAAAAAGCCCTTTCGAATTTTGAAAGGGCTTTTTTATAAATTGAAATGAATCTTACTTCTTAATTCCCTCTAAATCTAACAAAAAAGCAAATTCTTTGGCTACTTCTTTCAATGCTTCAAAGCGTCCTGAAGCACCACCGTGACCGGCATCCATATTGGTATCTAAAAGCAATAAATTTTTGTTTGTACGCAATGCACGCAGCTTTGCTATCCATTTTGCAGGTTCCCAATATTGCACTTGCGAATCGTGAAAACCGGTTGAAATATAAAGGTTTGGATAATCTTGCGCTTTTACGTTATCGTAAGGCGAGTAAGATTTCATGTAATCGTAATATTCTTTTTCGTTCGGATTTCCCCATTCGTCGTATTCTCCCGTAGTCAACGGAATTGAATCATCTAACATCGTGGTAACCACATCAACAAACGGAACTTGTGCAATAACGCCATTGTACAATTCAGGCGCATCGTTTAAAACAACACCCATTAACAACCCGCCGGCAGAGCCGCCTTCGGCATACAAATGTTGAGGTGAAGTGTATTTTTGATCGATCAAAAACTTCGAACAATCAATATAATCGGTAAAGGTGTTTTTCTTTTTAAGTAGTTTTCCGTTTTCATACCATTCTCTGCCCAAATCTTCGCCACCACGAATATGAGCAATGGCATAAATAAATCCACGGTCTAACAAACTTAAACGAACGGTAGAAAAATAAGGTTCCATAGTTGAACCGTACGAACCATAAGCGTATTGAAGCAGCGGATTTGTTCCGTCTTTCTTCAAATTTTTTTTATAAACCAATGAAATCGGAATTTTAGTTCCATCGTTCGCCGTTGCCCAAACACGTTCTTCGGTATAATTTTCTTTGTTGAATTTTCCGCCTAAAACCTCCTGTTCTTTTTTAACTGTTTTTTCTTTGGTACGCATGTTAAAATCAATCACCGATGAAGGCGTTGCCATTGACTGATAGCCGTAACGAAGAATTTCGGTATCAAAATCTAAATTGGTTGTAGTGTAAGCTGTAAAAGTTTCGCTTTCAAAAGGCAAATAATACGCTTGTTCCGGATTTTTCCAAGGCTGAATTTTAATGTGCGATAAACCGTTGAATCGTTCAGAAACCACTAAATAATCTTTAAAAATATCTATTCCTTCCAACAAAACATCTTCACGATGCGGAATCAAATCTTTCCAGTTATCTTTAGTTGTAGCCGTTTCGGGCGTAATCATCAACTTAAAATTAGTCGCTTTATCTTTATTGGTAACAATGTAAAAATGGTCGTTGTAATGCGAAACCGAATATTCCAAACCGCGGGTACGCTTCTGAAAAACGTTGAATTTTCCGTTTGGGTTTGATGCCTCTAAAATCTGATATTCAGATGTCATGGTACTTTCAGAACCAATAATCAAATATTTACGCGATTTAGATCGATAGATATATGTAGAAAAAGTTTCGTCTTTTTCGTTAAAAATCAATTCGTCTTGCGCAACATCGTTTCCTAAAGTATGTTTAAAAATACGATCGGCACGCAAAGTTTGTTCATCTTTACGAGAATAAAACAACGATTTGTTATCGGCAGCCCAAGTGCTTCCACCCGTCGTTTTTTCAATTTTTGTCGGCAAAATTTCGCCTGTTTCCAAATTTTTAATCTGAATCGTATATTCCCTGCGCGAAACCGTATCAACACCAAAAGCCGCGAACTTGTTATCGTCGCTAATGTTTAAACCGCCCAACTGAAAATAAGCATGATCTTTTGCCAGTTCGTTACAATCGAACATAATTTCTTCGGGTGCATCTAAAGTACCTTTTTTACGCGAATAAATAGGGTAGTCTTTGCCTTTTTCAAATCGGGTAATGTACCAATAACCGTTGTTAAAATAAGGCACCGAAGTATCGTCTTCTTTAATACGGCTTTTCATTTCCTCGAATAAATCTTTCTGAAAATCTTTCGTATGCGCCGTAACTTCGTTGTAATACTTGTTTTCTTCTTCAATATACGCAATAACCTCTTGGTCTTCGCGCTGGTTTAACCAGTAGTAATTATCGATACGAACATCGCCATGTTTCTCTAAATTGGTAGGTTTTATCTTGGCAATTGGTTCTTTTATAGTGTTATTCATTTTATTTTTTGTTGAACATGCAGCTGCAAAAATACTACAAAAAGCCAGCATAAAAGTATTTGTAGGTTTCATAATTATTAGTTAGTGATTTTGGTTGAATTTAATACTTTTGTAATAAATATTAAAATTTAAGATATGTTTGGAGATTTAATGGGTATGATGGGAAAATTACAGGAAGCCCAGAAAAAAGTGGAAGAAACTAAGCAACGTTTGAATAATGTGTTGATTGATGAACAGTCTGCCGACGGATTGTTGAAGGTTACTGTGACTGCAAACCGACAAATTAGAACGATTGATATTAACGATGAGTTATTGAACGATAAAGAGCAATTAGAAGATTATTTGATTTTAACGTTGAATAAGGCATTGGATAAAGCCGGAGCAATTAACGAAGCCGAATTGGCTGCTGCTGCAAAAGACGGTATGCCGAATATTCCGGGAATGGATTTATTTAAGTAGTATGAAAAAGTTATTTATACTATTTATGGGTGTTGCTGCAATGGTTTCGTGTAGCGACAAAAAATCGGGAAACACACAGATTACCGGCGAAATTAAAGGGTTAAAACAAGGTACGTTATACATTCAGCAGTTGAAAGACAGTACGCTAATTACGTTAGACAGTATTGTTTTAAAGGGAAAATCGACTTTTGAAACCGGTTTTGATTTGAATGAACCCGAAGTTTTGTATTTAGGATTGAACCGTGGAACATCACAATCTATGGATAATCTGATTTTGTTTTTTGCCGAACCGGGAAATTTAAAAATCAATAGTTCGTTAGATAATTTTTCGGGTGGTGCAGTGATCGAAGGATCTAAAAATCAAGATTTATACACCAAATATTTAAAAACCAAAACCGTTTTCACGAACAAACAAACCGATTTGGTTCGATCTATTATTTTGGCACAACAAAACCAGCAAACTGTTAAAGCCGATAGTTTAGAAAATGTTTTAAACCGCAGCGCACGCTTAACTTATGCAAATGCTGTAAATTTTGCGCTTAAAAATAACAAAAGTCAGGTGGCACCTTATATAACCCTTACCGATGTTGCCCCAACAAACAGCAAACATTTAGATACTATCTATAAAAACCTGTCGCCCGAAGTTGCAAAAAGTAAATACGGCGTTATTCTTAAAAATTATTTGGAATTGATTAAGAAGCAGTAAGTTTTAGATTGTACAAAGTATTTTGTATAATGTAGAAAATCTGTGATTAAAAAGGAAATGAAATTCTAAAACAGCTATAAAACAAAAAACACCATTCAAACGAATGGTGTTTTTTATGATCTTAATTAAAAGATTACTTTCTACGTAATTCTTTAATTTTAGCTTTTTTACCTGTAAGTTCTCTGAAGTAGAAAATACGTGCTCTACGAACTTTACCTCTTTGGTTCAATTCAACTTTTTGCAAAGCTGGCATGTTCATTGGGAAAATACGTTCAACACCAACGTTACCAGACATTTTACGAATTGTAAAAGTTTCAGTAGCGCCAGATCCTCTTCTTTGAATTACTACACCTTTAAAGAACTGCGTTCTTGTTTTTTCACCCTCTTTAATTTCGTAGTAAACTGTAATAGTATCACCCGCTTTAAATTCTGGGAAATCTTTTTTTGTAACAAACTCGTCTTGTACGAACTTTACTAAATCTAAAGACATTGTATAAATTTTTTAAGTTAATTCAAACCAACATGCACGGTTTTCGCCAGAGGTTGATCCAAAAGTGGGGCAAATATAAGAAATTTTATTTATTCAAAACAAAAATACTTAACGAAATATAGTATAAAAATATGTTTGTAAGTTGTTGTGAATGAGTTTTTTATTTAGTTTTATTCTCTATCCAACAAATCGGGTCTGCGGTTTTGTGTGTGTTCGTAGGCTTTTTCTTCGCGCCATTTTTCAATTTCAGGGAAATTTCCACTCAACAAAATATCAGGAACTTTCCAACCGTTGTATTCAGCGGGGCGTGTATAAATTGGTGGAGCCAGTAAATTATCCTGAAAACTGTCGGTTAGGGCAGAGGTTTCATTCGATAAAACTCCGGGAATCAATCTAATAATTGTATCGCACAAAACGGCAGCACCCAATTCACCGCCCGAAAGCACATAGTCGCCAATAGAAATTTCACGAGTAATAAAATGATCGCGCACACGTTGGTCAACTCCTTTATAATGTCCGCAAAGAATAATAATATTTTCAACCATAGACATGCTGTTGGCAATTTGCTGATTCAGTGTTTCGCCATCGGGTGTCATGTAGATTATTTCATCGTAAGTGCGTTCGGCTTTCAGTTTGGTAATGCATTTATCAATCGGTTCAATACTCATAACCATTCCTGCACCGCCGCCAAACTGGTAATCGTCAACATTTTTATGTTTATTGGTACTGTAATCTCTTAAATTGTGAAAATGAACTTCCACCAAGCCTTTAGCAATGGCTCTTTTTAAAATCGATGCTTCAAACGGACTTCTAATCAATTCGGGTAAAACAGTTATAATATCAATACGCATAAAAAAATATTTGCTGCAAAATTACACTTTCTTTTTAGCAAAACAGCTTTATAGTTATTTTAAGATCCATAAAAAGAAATAACCTTATATTTGTATCTTATTTTTTAAGATTATTATGGAAAACGGTATTTACGCAAAATTTACAACACCAAAAGGTGAAATAGTAATAAAATTAACTCACGATAAAACTCCGGGTACAGTAGGGAACTTTGTTGCTTTGGCAGAAGGAACTTTAGAAAACACCGCACGTACACAGGGAAAACCTTATTACGACGGATTGACTTTTCACCGAGTGATTAACGATTTTATGATTCAAGGTGGCGATCCAACTGGAACAGGCTCTGGCGGTCCGGGTTATAAGTTTGATGATGAGTTTCATCCGGAATTAAAACATGATAAACCGGGAATTCTTTCTATGGCAAATGCTGGAAAAGGTACAAATGGATCTCAGTTTTTCATCACACACATTGCAACGCCTTGGTTAGATAACAATCATACCGTTTTTGGACATGTAGTTGAAGGGCAAGATGTGGTTGATGCTGTAGAACCGGGCGATAAAATGGATAAAGTTGAAATTATCCGTGTGGGTGATGAGGCACAGAAATGGAATGCAGTTGAAGCATTTAGAACTTTTGAAGGATCGCGTACTAAAAGATTAGCCGAAGAAAAAGCCAGAGTAGAGGCAGAATTAGATAAAATTGCAGCAGGTTTTCAAAAAACCGATAGTGGTTTACGTTACCAATTCATTCAAAGAGGATCGGGTAAACAAGCAGCGAAAGGAAGTAAGGTAGCGGTTCATTACAAAGGGCAGTTAACTAACGGACAAGTTTTTGATGATTCGTACAAACGCAAACAACCAATTGAATTTAATGTAGGTGTTGGTCAGGTTATCGAAGGCTGGGACGAAGGAATTATGTTGTTGAATGTTGGAGATAAAGCTCGTTTTGTAATTCCATCGCATTTGGGTTACGGATCGCAAGGTGCAGGCGGGGTGATTCCACCAAACGCAACCTTAATTTTCGATGTTGAATTAGTAGACGTTAAATAAAACCGAAAATACCTCTTAATTTTAAGAGGTATTTTTATTTTTGTGCTATGAAGAAATTGTATTCGATTATTTCGTTATTAACTATAACTGCCGCAAGTGCACAAATTGGCGATGCTATTCACTGTGGTTACGATTTTACAAGTTATATTGTTGTTAAACCTCATGAAGACGGCAAAACTCAAACCATAAACGGTTTAAAAATGACGATTTGCGATGAAAATGGTAACGAAGTTATAAATAAAGATTTTAAGTTAAGTTGGAAAAATAACAATCAACCTTTGAATTTTGTTCGAAATTATAAGATCGATTCAAACAATAAGAAAATTGAAGGTTTCGACGAAGGAAAATGGTTTTACTATTTTGCCGAAGATCATTATTTGGTAACGGTAACCAATACTTTTAATGCTGAAGATTATTATTTAAAGATAGAAGATACAGACGGTGAAGCAAACGGGGGACATTTTAAAACATTTATGATGCAATTGGCGCCCTATAATATGTATATTCTTTGTACATCAGAAGAAAAACAGAAAGCCATGCAGTTTGGTCGCCGCATGAACAAACCTATCGATATTGTTTTAGAAAGACAGTAAAGTTTTATGTCGAAATAATTTCTTTTTCCTTCTCTAAATTTACTTGTTGCAGATAAAATGATGGCGACATGCCGGTACTTTTCATAAACGCGCTTGAAAAACTGCGAGCACTTGAAAAACCTAACTGATCTGCAATAGCCTGTATTTTGTATTTAGACCATTTTTTGTCGGTATCAACCTTATCTAAAAAGTACGCAATACGTAAGCCGTTTAAATAATCTATAAAAGATTTTTCTTTATACGAATTAATAAATTGCGATAAGTACGTTCGATTGGTATTCCATTGATTTGCAAGATCATTCAGGGTAATATCCTTATTTAAGAACAAATGATTCTTCTCGAAAGCGTTTAAATGTTTTATTAATTCCTTTAGTATCTTGTCATCAACAGGTGTAGTATCCTTTATATCGTTTACAGCAGGTAAAATGTATTTTCCCCACTCATTTACATTAATAGCCAACGGATTTAGAGAGTTTGAAACAATTGGGTAGCTTTCGTCGGTACTTTCTTCTATCGGCAAAGGTTCACGCTGTTTTAAAAGATCGTTATAATTTTTTAAGAACTCTTTTTTCTTTCTATAATTATAAATAGTAATAAAGATCAAGCAAAGTGCAATAGCAATTCCAATAATTGTGAAATAGCGGGTGTAGATACTTTTTTTGTTTAGGTCATTTTCTAGTCTTTCTTTGTCATTAATCAATGTTTTTACATCAATAGTATTATGTAGAGTTCCAGCAAGCTGTTTGTATTCAACTTGTAAATACTTCATTACATCTAATAGTTGATTAGTATAATGCAATTCTTCTTTTACATTGCCCTGCTGTCTGTAATGATTAATTAAATACGTATAAGCATCCTTAATTTCCGGATTGCTGTAATTGTGATTTTTAAATATAGTATCTATTTTTTTAAAGAAAACAACAGCTTGCTCTTTATCTTCTAAATGCCAATAATTTAACCCTATGTAGTAATTTATTGTAGCTTCGTTAGCAAAATCGTCATTTGCAGAAATAATTGTAACGCTGGGTTTAAGCAAATTAATACTTTTTTGAAATTGTTTTTCTTGAAACAGATTTAATCCTAATACATAATTGAAATACGGAGTTTTAAATTCCAGGTCATCGGCTTTTAGTAAATCCATTTTGCTTAGCCCAATATTTACAAGAGCCATACTTTCTTTGTTTCTTTGCAAATAGTATAAAGTGAACGCTTCGCGATATAACGAGTTAAAATATCCTTGAAGATGGTTGTAAGAGTCTTCGCTTTCAAAATAGGTACGTGCTTCTTTAAAATGGCTGTATGCTTTATCGTACTCCTGAATATGAAAATAGACCAAGCCTATGTTGTACATACTTTTATAATATTCATAAGCATTGTGAGTTTTATCAATTTCGTTTAATATCTTTAACTCATAACTCAATGATTTAATGTAATCTTTTTCAAAATAAAAAGCAGTAGCTTTAGATTGTAAAGCTCGTATATAATAATTTATGGGTAATTTTTTAGCAACTATTAACAGACTATCTGCGTATGCATGTATGTTATTTGATGAATGTGCGATACTATAAAATTTGTCGTATGCTTCAAATAAATGTTTATCATTATTTAGTTGCTTTGCTTTTTGAAGGTAAAGTTGTAGAAAAAAAAGATACTTGGTATTAGCACTATTCATATTTTCTAATGAGTCATTTAACTGTTTTAATGTAAAATCATCCTCATTAAATTTTAAAGAGGATTGACTATTTGCAACAAAAAACATCAAAAAGATGCTTAGAAAAATATAAACCCTTGCCATTTATACATATCATTATAGTGCAATTTACGATTTTAAATACACACTGCCTAAAAAAAATAATCGTTGATTATTAGTTGTTTACGTTGTTTTTTGGTACGAATTGATCAATCTGCATCACAACATTTTGCATATTTCCATACTTACCTGTAGCTTTGAAGTAACATAAATGTGTTATATCTATTAAAATTTATTTTGATCATTATGAAAAAATGTTACTTACTTTTATCGATTCCCATGCTGATGCTTTCATGTACAAATGATTTTGATGAGTCTACTCCAAAACAAGAAGAAAAAGCTAACGTAATTTCTAACAAAGCTACAAATTCTGTTAGTATTAATTTAAACAATATTGTTACAGAATTAGTAACAACTTATAAGTTAGCTTACGGTACAAATTCTAATAACACATTGTCGCAAAAAATAGCGTTGTTAGAAAAGGTATCTAATGAAAATGTAAAGTTTGCTGAAATTAAACCTGCCGATTTTAATGTGCCAAGTGAAGATGAAGCAAAAAAGTTTATTGTTAACTATGATGTTGAATACAATAGATTAAATACTTCTACAAAAGTTAAAACTTATTTTAATGCCATTTTAGAAGCTGAAAGTAATACAAATTTGATTGATTTACTATCTGTTGTTGCTGCAGATGATCAATTAACTATAAATGAAAAAAATCTGTTGAGTTTCACTCTTAATTCTTTAAATGATAATAACGATAATGGAGATCATCATTGGAAAAGACGAATGATTGTAGCAGCAACATTAGGATTTGAAAAGAGCAGTGCTAATGCTGTATTTAATGTAGCAATAGTAGAAATTAATTAAAATATAAGAAAAGAAAGTCACCTAATTTGCCCAATTTTCCACACACAGCGTAAAACTGTGTGTGGTTTTAAAAGTGAAGGTAAAGTTGTTTTTGCACAAATCTTTCAACAAAGAAATGAAACCTGAAAGATAAAGAATCAATTAATTCAACAGGCGCAATTATGATGTTAGAGAATGATTCAAATAAAAATACTGAAAAAACAGTTAGAACAAAAGAAAATTCTGCTGAAGGTATACTATCGGTTTCAGGCTGTGATATTACAAATAGAAATGATGTTACAAAGATTATTTCGAAGTTAGAAAAGATAGTGAATGCTTTAGAAAACGAAGTGGTTAACTTAAAGCAGCATATTCGTAAAAAGATTAATTAATTAAAATATTAAAAATTTAAGACCTTATTTTTGCTTAATCCCCCCTAAAAGCCACAGATATGTTGTTAGTTTTCAATGTGGTTTTTATAAGCAAGTACCACTTAGAGTACATTTAATAAGACTTATGTTTGCTTAAATCCCCCAAAAATCCACACGTGCGTTGTTAGTTTATCACGTGTGGTTTTTTTATAAGTAAAGTACAAATTTAAAAGCTCATCTTATAAAACCTTATGTTTACTTAAATTCCTAAAAACCACACGTGTATTGTTTTATTGCGTGTGGTTTTTATTTGTTAAGAAGAATTAGTTAGATATTTATTCCGTACGTTTTTTTGATTAGATTAAAAATAGAGCATAAAAAAACGGAAGCTTTTTAGCTTCCGTTTCTAATTATCTAATTAATTGGCAGGAACGTCTTTAAAATACATTTCTGCAAACGACATGTTTTTACCGTGTTCTATACGTTTATGGAAAACCTCAGGGCTAACTTCGTTTGGTTTAGAGAAACCACAAGCACCGATAAATTCACCAAAAGCTTTCATGGTATTTTTATGGAAGGTTGCCACACGTACCGATTTATCTGTAATATCCATACCTTCATAAAGTAACGGATCTTGCGTTGCAATACCAACAGGACAGTGACCGCTGTCACATTGTAATGCCTGAATGCATCCTAAAGCAAACATCATTCCGCGAGCACTGTAACAAGCATCGGCACCCAATGCCATGTTCTTAGCCAAATCAAAAGCAGAAATTACTTTTCCGGCAGCAATGATTTTTATGTTTTTACGAAGATCGTATTGTTTTAGAACTTTATTAGCGAATACCAAAGCATCGCCTAGTGCCATACCCATATAATCGATAAATTCTAAAGGAGCAGCACCTGTACCACCTTCGGCACCATCAATTGTAATAAAATCAGGGTAAATACCAGATTCGCTGAAAGCTTTAATAATATCTACAAATTCGTCTTTTCTACCAATACAAATTTTAAAACCAACAGGTTTTCCACCACTTAAAGTACGTAGTTTTCCTATAAACTGCGCCAATTCGTTAGCATTACTGAAAGCAGAGTGCGATGATGGCGAGTGAACGGTTGTAAACGGTTTTACGTTACGAATTTTAGATACCTCTAAAGTGTTTTTCTCTGCCGGTAATAATCCACCGTGACCAGGTTTTGCACCTTGAGAAAGTTTTAATTCGATCATTTTAACATCTGGATACTGAGATCTTTCTGCAAACAAAGCATCGTTAAAAAATCCATGTTCATCTCTACATCCAAAATATCCTGTACCAATCTGCCAGATTAAATCTCCGCCCGATCTGTGGTAAGGCGAAATTCCACCTTCACCCGTATTATGAGCAAATCCACCTAACTTAGCACCTTTATTTAAAGAAATAATAGCTTTTTTACTTAAAGCACCATAACTCATAGCACTAATATTGTAAATGCTTGCGCTGTATGGCTGTGAACATTGTTCGTTACCAATTAAAGTACGAAAGTTAAAATCGGAAATTATTTTTGGATAAACCGAGTGTGAAGCCCATTCGTAACCAATACGGTTAGGATCATCTTGCATACCAAAAGAAACCGTTTGTTTCTCGTTTTTAGCACGTTGGTAAACAATAGAACGTTCGCGACGGTTAAAAGGTTTACCATCTAATTCGCCTTCCCAGAAATATTGACGTAATTCCGGACGAATTTCTTCTAAAATATAACGCAAACGCCCAATAATTGGGTAGTTTTTACGAATGGTATGTTTTGTTTGAAAAGCATCTTTAAAAGCTAAATAAAATAATATTACAGGAAGTATTAGCGTTAAAAAGCTCCAATCTCTTAAAAAAACTAAATATAATGCTACAATTAAATAGGTAATTATAAAAGCCCAGATAACTTGCCTAATTACAAAACGATTTAAAAATTTTTGGTGTAACATAGGTTTTTAAATGCAAAAATTTGTTGTTGTTTATTAAATTTTTTGTTTGAACTATTACTTCGTTATCAGATATTTTATTTAAGATAATTTTAAACGGTGTTGAAACAAACAATTTGTTTTTTATTTAAAAAATATCTTTCTTTTTTATCAGATTAAGAAAAATAGTGTTCGCAAAGGTAATAAACATTTTGATTTTAAAACTAATTTTTCCACTTTATATTGCACCCGATACTCGGTTTTTGCAAAGGATTAACACTCCGATTGTATAATAAAGAATCAATAGCGCCACGTAAATCATTTCCATTGGTAGGAATGCCGTTTTTTGGGCGTGAATCATCTAACTGTCCGCGGTAAACCAGCTTGTTTTGTGCATTGAATAAATAAAAATCGGGTGTACAGGCAGCATCGTAATTTTTGGCAGTTTCTTGTGATTCATCGTACAGATATGGAAAGCTAAATTTATTGTTGAACGCAAATTCGGTCATTTTATCAGGAGCGTCTTCAGGATAGTTCAACACATCATTACTTGATATTGCCACAAAACCAATTCCTTGAACCCGATAATCATTTGCAACACGGATAATTTCTTCAATAACATGTAGTACAAAAGGGCAGTGGTTGCAAATAAACATAACCACAGTTCCGTGATTTCCTTTTACATCGTTAAACGATTTCCATTCGTTACTGTTAGTATCGGGCAGAAAAAAATCGGGTGCTATGGTGTTAAGAGCCAACATGTTTGATGGTGTACGAGCCATTTTGTTTGAGTTTTATGCTAAGATAAAACAAAAAAAGCCAACTGTAAAAGCTGGCTTTCAAAATATGTTATCTATCTACTAATAGTAAATGTATCTGCGTACTTTAGCAATGTGTTTTGCTAAACGGATAACTTGGTGGCTGTAACCGTATTCGTTATCGTACCAAATGTATAATACAATGTTTTTACCATCGGCAGAAACAATTGTAGCATTAGAATCATAGATTGCCGGAGCTGATGTTCCAACGATATCAGAAGATACCAATTCGTTGTTTAATGAATATTTAATTTGCTCTACCAATTCACCTTCTAAAGCGTATTGCTTCATCATTCTGTTTAAATCCTTAATAGAAGTTTGTTTTCCAACTTCTAAATTCAATACAACTAATGATCCGTTTGGAACAGGAACACGAATAGCGTTTGATGTTAATTTACCTGCTAAACTTGGTAATGCTTTTGCTACTGCAGAACCAGCACCGGTTTCGGTAATTACCATGTTTAAAGCTGCTGCTCTACCACGACGGTATTTTTTGTGCATGTTATCAACCAAATTTTGGTCGTTTGTATATGCGTGAATTGTTTCTAAATGTCCTTTAACAACACCTAATTCTTCTTCAACAACAGCTAAAATAGGAGTAATAGCGTTTGTTGTACAAGATGCTGCAGACCAAATCGGAGTTTCATCTATGTTATAATCATCGTGGTTTACACCGTAAACAACATTTGGCACGCCTTTACCTGGAGCTGTTAATAAAACTTTCGTTGCACCTTTAGATTTCAAGTGACGAGATAAAGCTGCTTCGTCTTTAAAAACACCTGTGTTATCAATAACCAAAGCGTCGTTAATTCCGTATTGAGTATAGTCGATATCTTCTGGTTGCGCTGCAGAAATCATACGAACGGCAGAACCGTTAATGATTAATGATTCGTTTTCTACATCAATTCCAACCGATCCTTCAAAATCACCGTGAATTGAATCTAAACGTAATAAAGAAGCACGTTTTTCTAATGAAGCTTCATCGTTTTTATCACGCGTAACAATTGCTTTTAAACGTAATTGTTGTCCTTTACCAATTTTAGCCATTAATTCGCGCGCTAATAAACGACCGATACGACCAAATCCGTATAAAACAACATCTTTTGGTTCGATACCTTTGTTTTCTTTAGCATCTTTTAATTTATCAACAACAAATGATAAAGAATCATTGTATTTGTTGTCTTCTAAATGGAATTCATACGTTAATTTACCAATATCGATACGTGCCGGTGGTAAATCTGCAGTTAAAATAGCACGAGCAATTTCAACCGTGTCAAAAATATTGATTGGTTTTTCAACAAATTTTGCAGCGTATTCGTGTAAATTAATAATGTCGCTTACGCTACGGTCAATCAATTGGTTTCTAAATAATACCAATTCTATCGATTTATCGTACCATAAATCATTAACGATTTTAATAAACTCTACGCAAGCTTTTCTTCTGTCTGCTTGGAAAGCCAATTCTTTTTCGTATAAATTATTTTCCATTTGGGGTATAAATTGTGTTGTAATTTAAAAAGTTGTACAAAAATATTAAAATTTATGATATACAAGCACATATAATTAAAAAAGTAGATTTTAATTAAAATCTACTTTTTCTTTAGTTTATAAAATTAGTCGCAATCGTTCGCCTTTTGGCGTAATTAAATCAATACGAAGTTGTTGCTGATTTAATTTTGATAAAATTTCGTTAGCATGTTCGGTATTTTCAATTTTAGATCCGTTCACTGCTAATATAATAGCGTTTTTTAATTCGCCTTCGTAAGGCTTATAACGTTCGTTAGAAATTCCGTTGATTTTAACACCATAATTTATACCTAACGCTTTTTGTTCTGTTGGCGATAAATTTTCAATTTCAAAACCGTTAAATTGAACTTGGGCAATTTCTTTTTTACTTAATCTAACTAAAAATTCTTCGTCTTTATTATTTCGTTTTAAAGAAACTTTTACTTCATCGTTCGGACGTTTGGTTGCAATAATGCTGTTTAAATCTAAAAACGAATTAATTCCTTTGTTATCAATCTTATAAATAATATCTCCTTTTTTAAGCCCGGCTTGTTCGGCACCCGAATTTTTTGTAACGCTTTCAACATAAAATCCTTGTTTAAAATTCAATTTGTTTTCAGCTGCAACCTGACTATTAATTTCGTAACCCTGAACACCTAAAATTCCCTGCTGTACTTTTCCGTATTCCATTAAATCGTTCACAATTTTTCGAGTCATGTTTGAAGGAATAGCAAACGAATATCCAACATAAGATCCCGTTGCCGAAGATATCATGGTATTGATGCCGATTAAATCGCCGTTTCCGTTAACCAATGCGCCACCCGAATTTCCTGGGTTCACAGCAGCATCGGTCTGAATAAAAGATTGAATTCCGTTTTCTGATAAATTCCGTGCTTTGGCAGATACAATTCCGGCTGTAACGGTTGATGTTAAATTATACGGATTTCCTACAGCCAAAACCCAATCGCCCACACTAATGGCATCAGAATCGGCAAAAGCAGCAAAAGGCAGTTTTTCGTTGGTATCAATCTTTAAAAGCGCAATGTCCATTTTAGAATCAGTTCCGATTAAATTTGCCTTAAAAGTACGGTTGTCGTTCAACGTAATTTCCAGTTCATTTGCGTTCTGAATCACGTGGTTGTTGGTTACAATGTATCCGTCTTCAGAAATAATAACTCCCGAACCTGTACCAACCTGTGCATAGGTTTTATTACCACCCTGATACCCGTAAAAATATTCCATAATCGGGTTTCGCGGCGCATTTCTAAAAGATACATTTTTAACGTGCACAACCGTATGTATGGTTTTTTCGGCTGCCAATTTAAAATTCGGTGCTTCAAAAGCCGTGTTTGCAACATTTCTAAATGGTGCAGTTGTTGTTATTGTATTTGAATTGTTTAAGAAAGAATCTTCTTCAAAAAACAATTTGTACGACCCCAAAGTTACAACACCACTTAACAACGATGTTGCTAAAATAGTTCCTATATTTTTCATGTTTAAATAGAATGTTTGTTTATTTAACATTAAAATTAAAAGATGTTTAAATAACAAAAAAGCAGTTTAACGCATGTTAACACAACTTAACGAAGCTTTAATAATTGTATATTTGTGGTATGAAAAACGTAACTTTTTTTAAATACCAGGGAACAGGAAACGATTTTGTAATGATTGATAATCGCACGGAGTTTTTCCCAAAGAAAAATGTAGAATTAATTGAAAAATTATGTGACCGTAGATTTGGAATTGGTGGCGATGGATTGATTTTATTGGAAAACGATGCTACTGCCGATTTTAAAATGGTGTATTACAATGCCGATGGGAATGAAAGTACCATGTGCGGCAATGGTGGTCGCTGTATTGTTTCGTTTGCTCATTTTTTAGGAATTTTTTCAAAGGATACTACTTTTAATGCGATTGACGGTCTGCATCATGCAACCATTAATGAAAACGGAATTGTTGCTTTACAGATGATTGATGTTGCAAAAGATACCATAAAAAAGGATACTGATTTTTCGTTTCTGTTTACCGGATCTCCGCATCACGTTGCAATGGTAAATGATATTACGAATTATGATGTTTTTGAGAACGGAAAGAACATTCGTTACAGCGACACGTACAAACCGGGTGGGACCAATGTGAATTTCGTTGAACAGTTGAATGCAGATTCTTTTAAAATTAGAACGTACGAACGGGGAGTGGAAGATGAAACGTTGTCTTGCGGAACCGGAGCAACAGCCGTGGCAATTGCCATGAACAGCTTAGGTAAAACAGATGCTGATAAAATAACTATTCATGTTGAAGGAGGTCAGGTGCAGGTTACGTTCGATCAAAATGAAGAAAAGTATTACAACGTAATGTTAACCGGTGCTGCGCAACAGGTTTTTAAAGGAGAAATTTCTATCGATTAAATATGTTTTTAAAAGGAAACCAAGTTTATTTACGCGCATTGGAACCCGAAGATTTATCGTTTCTGTACGAAATTGAAAACGATGAAACCCTTTGGGAAGTCAGCAACACGCAAACGCCTTATTCAAAATGGTTGTTGAAAAATTATTTGGAAAACAGTCATCAAGATATTTATGAAGCCAAACAGTTACGGTTGGCAATCGTAGAAAAATCGACAGATAATTTAATCGGATTAATTGATCTTTATGATTTCGATCCTAAAAACAGCAGGGTAGGATTGGGCATTGTTGTTAAAAATCCTTCCGAAAGAAATAAGGGTTTTGGCAACGAATCGGTAAAGCTGCTTTTGGGTTATGCGTTTCAGGTTTTAAACGTGCATCAAATATTTGTTAATGTTGCCGAAACAAATAGTGCAAGTATCAAGCTTTTTTCTAATTTTGGGTTTGAAAAAATCGGAGTAAAAAAACATTGGAACAAAGTTGGTTCTGTTTATGTCGATGAAACGCTGTATCAATTAATAAATCCTTTAAATGAAAATTAATAAATTAGTAAGCTACGTTTCCATTCTTGGAGTTTTTGTAGCATTAATATTCGGATACATGTTGTACCGAAAAGCGTTTACGGCAAACACCAATTTTTCTGAAAAAAGCATCTATATTCTTGTTCCAACCGATGCAACGCATGCACAAGTTCAAGATTCGTTGAAGAAATATGTAAAAGATTACGAATCATTACAAGGGTTGTTTTCTAAATTAGGCGAATCGGCTACGGTTGAACCGGGAAGATATTTGATTGAAAACGGATACAATAATTACCGAATTATAAAATCGTTACGCCACAACGTTCCGGTTAAGCTGACTTTTAATAATCAGGAAACACTTCAGAAATTGCTACAACGTATTGCATCGCAAGTTGAACCTGATGTTGCAGATTTGTATCAAAGCTTTACAGAACCAGCCTTTTTGCAAGAAATAGGTATGACAAAAGATAATGTTTTAGCTATGTGTATGCCCAATACCTATGAAGTTTATTGGAATAGTTCGCCATTAAAGATTAGAAATTTATTGCAAAAATCGTATGTTCGATTTTGGAACGATGAACGTAAAGCAAAAGCACAAGCATTGAATTTATCTCCGGTTGAGATTTCTTCGTTGGCAGCAATTGTTCAAAAAGAAACAGCAAAAGTAGATGAACGTCCAAAAGTTGCGGGTGCCTACTTAAACAGATTGAACAAAGACATGCTTTTACAGGCAGATCCAACAGTTGTTTATGCCAAGAAAGCCTTAAGTAACGATTTTGAACAAGTTATAAAACGCGTTTATTTAAAAGATTTGGTTTTAGATCATCCGTTTAATACCTACAAATACAAAGGTGTTCCAAAAGGATTAATCGCTATGCCCGATGAAAGCTCGATAGATGCCGTACTGAATGCAGAAAAGCACAATTACATTTATTTTTGTGCAAGTGTAGAACGTATGGGGTATCACGAATTTGCAAGTACTATTGAAGAACACGCTGCAAACCGAGATAAATATACGGCTTGGTTAACAAAGAATAATATAAAATAAAAAGGTTGCTGTAAAGCAACCTTTTTTTAGCAATACCTGTTAGTGTTTGTGATTTTTATTTTAAAAGACGACCTTTGCCAGCTCAATAAAAAATAAACACCATGAAAAAATGTTTGTTAGCTGCACTTTTAGTAGCAAATACAACTGCATGTTTTGCACAATCTACATTAGAAAATATTGGTAAAGTGAGTTTAGGTTTGCAAGGAGCCGAGTTTTCGTACGAACTTCCGTTAAGTAAAAGTTTGCTTTTAGAAAGTGCAGCCGGTTTAGGTGTGGGAATGGAAGTAGATCACAATAAAAGTACTTATAGTTTTTATTTGCTTGATCCTGTGCCATTTGTTTCTACAGAATTAAAATGGATTTACAACCGCGAAAAACGCGAAGCAAAAGAAAGAAACAATGCCAATAATGCCGGAAACTACGTAGGTTTACAAACAAAATACAGTTTTGGTCATCCTAATAGTTTTGCGCTAAACAAAGCTCTTTTAACCGATATTCATTGGGGATTGCAACGCAGCCTAGGGACTAAATTTACATTGAATACCAACATTGGTTTAGGTTATATGTACGATTTTGATACTACTTACGGAAGCATAGCACCTGTACTTCGACTAAAGTTTGGTTACCGCTTGTTTTAATACGTGCTAAATATAGTTTTAAAGATAAAAAGGTTGCTGTGAAGCAACCTTTTCCTTTATTAATTCAATTTTTGAACTGTTTCTCTCCAGATATCCAACTCTGGAATTCCAGGTTTACGTTTTCCAAAAAACTGTACAATAATATCGCCCATTTCGTTGAAAACCTCAATAGCAGTAACTACACCGTCTTCGGTTGGTTTACGTACCACCCAAGTTTGTGCAATTTTGCTCATATCTAAATGCAGGTTAAAATCAGGATCCATGATGTTGTACCACTCTTGGTGCCACATAGTTTTGCGTACACGACCTGTGTGTATTTGAATGTTTCCTTTATTGCCAACAAAAACCATGATTGGAGTTTTTTCTTTAGCAACTTCTTCTAACATGGTAACAATTCCGTCTTTAGAAATTTGTTTTGCATGAAAATCAGACGGAGCCAAACGTAATGCCTGTGTACGACTAACACCAAATTTGCGCAACATCATAAAAAAGTCGTGCGTATCTTTTAATTCTAACCAAGCCTGTTTAAAACCATCAACATCAATTTCGTTGTCTGGTTTTTCGTCTAAATTTAATTCGTAAGCTTCCGATGTTTCAAACGGTTGTTGATCTTCGCTTTTGTATTTTTCAACCAAAGCTTCAAATGCTTCAATATTACTATCAGCAGTTAAAAATATTTTATGGATTGCATCGCCGTCTTTTCCAAAAAACTGAATGCTTCTTGATGTTCCGCGAGCGTTTTCATCAATAACAACAAAAACTTTTTTCCAGTGCGATAAAAAGATTCTTAAATCGATATCTTCATTAACAAATAAACCTGCATGCGGATTAGAAAAATCGGCGTTTGCATAAATTCCTTTGCGTTCGTGCACACATTCTTCGTTGCGGGTTAATGCCATTACTTTGCCTAATGATTCAATTTCTGACAAAATTTCTTTAAATTCCGGACGTAAACGGGTAACGTTGCTACCAATGTTTGTTGCCAATAATTCCATTTCGCTAACACCTAATTTCTGTGCGGCATTGCGTATTCTTAAATGAGGTTGCTCTTGTTTAAGCGTTTCCCATTGTGCTTTTAAACTTTCAGTTGTATTCATTGTTGATTAGGTTTTATCCGAATAATATAATTGGTTGTTGGTTTTCAGGATGAGGTGTAATAATACAGGGATACTGATAAACGCGCGAAATACGTTCTTGCGTAAGTACTTTTTTAGGTTCATCGAACATTTCAATGGAGCTTTTGTTCATTAAAATTAATCGGTCTGCAAATTGCGAGGCAATGTTTAAATCGTGCAAAACAACCAATGCCGAATTGTTTTGCTGTGTAAATTCTTTAATTAAATGAAGCGTTTTAAACTGATGTGCTACATCAAGATTATTTAAAGGTTCATCTAACAAAAGTAATTTGTTTTCAACGTTATTTTCAAGTTGTGCAAACACGCGTGCCAAATGTAAACGTTGTTTTTCACCGCCCGAAAGTTGTTCATATTCGCGATCGGTTAAATGACTTGTTTCGGTTTTTGCCATCCATTTTTCTACAATCTCCAAATCACTTAAATCGGCTTCGGTTTTAAAATACGGGTAGCGACCCATTAAAACAATTTCTTCGTTTTTTAAGTTGATTTCGTTTGATTGATGTTGAGAGAATTTGGCTCTGTGCAACGGAATTTCGCTTCGTTTGTAACTTTTAACATCTTTATCTTTAAAAGAAAAATGTTTGGTTTTATAAGGAATTTCGTTGGCAACACAGCTTAAGAAAGTCGATTTTCCGGCTCCGTTTGGACCTACAATGGCGATTAATTCTCCTTTATTTATCTCTAAATTAATGTCTTTTAAAAGAAATCGATCTTTAACTTGAAAGCTTAAATCGTGAATTTTTATCATTTTAATTTTCTTTTATAATTAATTAAGATCGAAATAAATACAGGCGCGCCCATAATGGCTGTTAAAATACCAATTGGCAGTTCAGCAGGAACTACGATGGTTCTACTAATAGTATCGGCAATTAACAAAACTACCGCTCCCAAAAGCATTGATAAAGGTAGTAAAATATTGTAATTAGAATTAAAAACAAATCTTAAAATATACGGAACCACCAATCCAACAAAGCCAATTGTTCCGTTAAAAGCCACCACGCAGCCTACCATTAATGAAACAATAATGATGATTTCGCGTTTGGTTTTTTCGATATCGAACCCTAAATGAGCAGCCTCTTTTTCGCCTAACATTAATGCATTTAGAATTTTACCTTTTGATAATAAACGAATGCTTCCTAGTAATACCACGATAAAAACCAAGCAAACTTTCCACCAGTTTGATCCGGCTAAACTTCCTAAAGACCAAAAAGTGATGTTTCGCAGTTCTTCTTCGGTTGATATATACGTTAAAAAACCCGTTACAGCACCTGTTAATGCCGTAATTGCCACACCAGATAACAATAAAATTAGAATGTGTGTTTTACCGTTTGATGTTGCCATTTTGTAAACAAACCACATAGTTAGCAATGCACCGATAAACGCCATAACGCTTAATAAAACATAACGAAAAAATGCCGGTAGTAAATGCATTACAGCAGATCCGAACACGATTGTTAAAGCTGCGAATAATACTGCACCTGAAGTGATTCCTATTAAATCGGGCGATGCCAATGGATTTTTAAATAATCCTTGTAAACTTGTTCCGCTAATAGCCAAGGCAGCTCCGGTTAAAATTGCCATTAATATTCGCGGAATACGCAATTCTATCAATACAAAAGAATCGGCTGTGTGGGTGTTTGTATTAAAATAGGTGCTTACAATTTCAAACACCGATTGGTTGAAATCATAAGCACCTAAATATAATGCCGTTACTAAAGCAACAAGTAATACTATAAAGAACGCAACTTTGTAAACAGCAACTTTTTTCTTCATTATTGTAATTTGTTATGTAGTTCTACAACAGCATCGCCTACACGAGGACCAAAACCTGAAAGATATTGTCCATCCATAGTAACTACTTTTTTGTTTTTACCTGCATTTGTTGTAGAAATACCTTCAATTTTTAATAAACCGTCTACGCCACCTAAACTTTGTAAACCTTTATCGAACATTAAAATAACGTCTGGGTTTGTAGTTAATAAAGCTTCTGGAGTTAAAGGTTTAAAATCTGTTAAAGCAGCAGCAGCATTTTCTGCACCAGCTAATTCAATCATGCTGTGTAAAGGAGTTCCTGAACCTGCAACCATTAAATTACCTGCACCACGAGCGTAAATAAACAACACTTTAGGTTTTTTATCGAATGCTTTAACGTTAGTCATTTTGTTAGAAATATTATCTAAAAGTGGTTGATAATTATCTTTTTTAAGTTTTGTAGCAACTTCGGTAATTAATTTTTTACTTCCGTCTATGCTGTATTCCTGATCGATCAATACTAAAGGAATATTTGCTTTTTTCAATTGCTCGTTTAAGTTCGGGTTCACATCTTTAGTTGTCCCAAAAACCACACTTGGCTGTAATGCCAAAATACTTTCTGCTGTGATTGAACGAACATGACCTAAATCGGTAGCTTTTAAATCGGCAGGATATGTAGAAGTAACATCTCTACCAACAATATTTCCGGCAACATCTAAAGCTGCTAAGGTTTCAGTTACAGCTCCGTTTAACGAAACAATACGGTCTGTTTTAATTTCTGTTGCAACAGTATCTGTTTCTGTAGTTGTTGTTTTGTTTTCTTCTTTTTTATTACAGCTTGCAACAACGATTGCTAAAGCAAGTACTGAGAAAAATTTCTTCATAAATAGGGTTTAATAAAAGGTTTAACTTATTATTTACGGTGCAAAAATAGCAGTTTTTTTTAAAAAATCATGTTTTATTTAGAACAAATAAAAATAACTTAATATATTTGCGCAGTTATTTAATGTAGAATAAATAAAAATAATGAGAATTAAATCTTTAATTTTTTCTTTGTGTTGTGCGAATGGATTTGTAATGAATGCGCAGGTTGATTCATTAGATCAAAGTATTGAAGACACAAGACTTGAAGAATTAGTTATTACTGGGCAATTTGAACCACAATCTATAAAGAAATCGGTACATAATGTAAGAGTTATTTCTGATGCGGATATTAAGAATTTAGCAGCAAATAATTTAACCGATGTACTTAACCAATATTTAAATATAAGTGTAAGTTCAAACGAACAGTCCAGTAAATCTTCGGCTTCATTATTTGGTTTAGATTCACAATATTTTAAGGTTCTTATTGATAATATTCCCGTAGTAAGTGATACCGGTTTAGGTACAAATGTAGATTTAACCCAGATTAACTTAGATAATGTTGAACGCATTGAAATTATAGAAGGATCAATGGGAGTAACACACGGAGCGAATGCTGTAAGTGGTATTTTAAACATCATTACCAAAAAGAGTTCTAAATACGATTGGGAACTATCCGCAAGTGTACAAGAAGAAACATTAGGTAAAGAATTTTCTTTTTTTGATAAAGGTAGACACATACAAAGTTTTAAAGCATCTCACAATTTATCTGAAAACTGGTATGCATCTATTGGTGTAAACCGCAATGACAAAAGAGGTTTTTTTGATGATAGAAAAGGTATTGATTATCCTATTAATAATGGCGAGAGAGGGTTTACACAATTGCCCAAAGAACAATTAACCACGAATACTACTATAGGATATCAAAAAGGGGAAACTAGGATTTTTTATAAATTCGATTATTTAAATGAAACAATAACCTTTTATAACCCAATTGTAGTACCTATTGTTAATTATCCGTTTCCTGAAACCTATTTTTCTCGCGATAAACGATTTTTAACTAACAGATATTTTCAACATTTAAATTATTACGGAAAGCTGTTTAACGATTTAGCTTTTAACGTGTCGTTATCTCATCAAAAACAACAACGCGATGAGGAGCTTTTTGATTATCATTATGCCGATAAGAAAGAACGTGAAAATAATAGAAATGTTTATCATTCTAAAGATGTTTTATATTCAACTGGTACCCTAACAAATATCACTAAAAGTAAAAAAGTTGATTTACAGTTAGGATATGAATTGGTAAGTGAAAATAGTTTTGCAAATGCAAGTACCGGCGTTTTTTTAGATAAAGAAAATCAAGCAAACGGCATACGTAAGCGATTAGAAAATTACGATGTATATGCTATTGCAGAGCTGAATTTTACCGATCGTTTTTCTCTACGTCCTGGTATAAGGTATTCGTTTCAGTCTAAATTCGACAATCAGTATTCTTACTCCATTGGTTCTCGTTATTTGTTTGATAAGGGAATTGAAGCACGTTTATCTGCCGGATATTCTTACCGTACACCAAATTTCGATGAATTGTACACCTATATGGTAGATTCAAATCATAATATCCAAGGAAATCAAGATTTAATACCCGAAAAAAGTAACTATATAGAAGCAAATGTAAAAAAGAACACCTTTTTTAAATCAGGATTAACAATGTATAATTCTGTAAGTTCGGGATTAATGTTTGTTGACGATAGAATTAGCACGGTGTTAATAAGTCAAGAGCCTATACTTTCTTATAAGTATATTAACGTTGATACATATAAAATGTGGAATATAGCAGCAGAAAATCGTATAGGATACAAAAACTGGAATTTTGCTGCAGGCTTGTCTTTAATTGGTATTTCACAGCAGCTTACTAATAATGTTTCCGGATCTACTTCAGATGACCGTTTTTTATACACCTTAAATATAAACACAGCCTTAAGCTATCAGTTGCCAGAATATCAGACTCAGTTTACTGTATATTTTAAACATAACGGAAAAACACAAGAGTTTGTTGACGTTTCTTCTCCAGGTGAATCAAATTTCGTTTTGTCGGAATTGGAAGCATATAATTGGCTTGACGCATCAGTTAGAAGAACTTTTTTCAACGGGAAATTCGAAACAATGATTGGTGCACGTAACCTTTTAAATGTAGTAACACTTCAACGTTCTACTACATCTAGTATAGGAGGCGGAGCGCATTCAGCATCGGGTAAAACATTGTTAGGTGTTGGTAGATCATATTTCGTAAAACTTACGTACAATCTTAATTTTTAATATATAATTATATCATGAAGAAGTATTTATTATTTTTTTCGTTTCTGCTTTTAGCAGTTTATTCTTGTAAAGATGATGATGGAGTAGATTCAGGAGCACTTGCAGTAAGTTTTGCTGTTCCGTCTGCAAATTTAACCGAAGATGTAACAGATGTTGTTATTTCTTTCTCAAAAGCTACAACAGCAGCAGGAACTATTACATTAGGCGTAACTGAAACCGAAGCTGAATATGGTATTGATTACACGACAAACCCAACAGGATCTGCATCAACATTAACTGTTCCGTTTGAAGCTGGTGTATCTAAAGTAATTTTCAAATTCAATAAATTGATTCCTGCAGTTGAAGGTGAGGTTAAAAATGTAAAATATACAATTAATGCAATCTCAACTAACTATGAGATTACAGGAAACAACACCACGGTTTTAAATTTTAACGAAACGGCACTTACAGGTAGATCGTTAGCTCCACAAGTTGGTGGTCCTTCACAAGCTAACCAAGTTTATATCGATTTAAGTAGTGGAGCAATGACAACTGTACCACGTGTTTCTTGGGATTTAGGATTTTATTCAGGTAACGAATTTAGAGTTATCTTGAATAATTCTGTGAAAATGTCTGCAAAATCTTTAAATAGTACAAATCTTGCAGCTGTTGTGGCAGAAGATAATACCATGTTAATTTCTCAAGGATCAGGCAATCTTAATCAAGTTGATAATCCAACAGGTGTAATTACTGAAACTGCAATTGCTGAAGTTTCAGCTAACGATGCTGAAAACTCTGTTTACTTAATTAATTTAGGTAGCAATCCAGGTTCTACACCTCCGGATTTAGGAAAACCGTCTGCTGATAGTGGATCTCACAGAGGTTGGAAAAAAGTTAGAATTTTAAGAAATGGTAATGGTTATAAATTTCAATATGCTGATTTAAATGCTACAACATTCAATGAAGTTTTAATTGATAAAAATGCTGCTTTTAACTTTAACTTCTTTAGCTTTACGGCTAATGCTACAGTTAATGTAGAACCTCAAAAAGAAAAATGGGATATTAACTTTACTACCTTTGTAAACACAGTTAATATGGGTGGCGGACAATTAATTCCATATTTCTATCCAGATTTTATTGTGAATAACAGTAGAGGAGGAGCGTTAGCATATAGTGTTTCAACTGCTGATTTCTCTTACGATGCTTTCACAATGGCTAATGTTGATCAATCTAAATTTATCAATGATCAAAGAGGTATCGGGTCATTATGGAGAGGTACAAGTGCTCCTGGTCCAAATGGAGATCCTGTATCTCAGTTCGTGTTAAAGACTGATATTTTCTTTGTATTGAAAGATCCGGCAGGAAACATCTACAAAATTAAAATGACCGGTGGTGCGTTGCCTAATTTAGAAAGAGGGCACCCTACATTTGTTTATTCTTTACTATAAGATATAACAACATATTTTACAAAGGCTCGCACATTGTGCGAGCCTTTGTTTTTTGGAGTTAATTGTTAATGAAATCTTATAAAAATACTGAAAATCAACGTTTTATATTTTTATTTGTATCTTTGGAAAGGAAATTCAAATAGTGACAGGGTTTGAGAAATGATATTGAATGATAAAAAAATGTTCTTATTTTATTGTAACTGCCAGTGCAATTGCTTTAATAACTATGGCTTTTAAAGGTGTTGAAACAACTTTAATAACTAACGATTATTATAAGGTTAGTGAACCTTTAGCGTACAATGTTTCAACAAACGATAGAGTTTTGAGTGAAATTAATGAAGAACTAGGCGAAACTAATTTTTCTATTGAAACTACTAATACTTTTATAGATTTTAAAGAAGCATTAGCAGTTAAGGAATCGGATGGAGATTATAAAGCGGTGAATTCATACGGATATATGGGTAAATACCAGTTTGGGAAAGGCACATTGAAATTTATCGGTTTAAAAAGCACACAAGATTTTCTGAACAATCCGGCATTACAAGAAAAGGCGTTTGTTGCTTATGTACAAAAAAACAAATGGATTTTACGAAGAGAAATTCAAAAGTATGCAGGTAAAACAATACGCGGAATTTTAATTACAGAATCTGGAATTTTAGCAGCAGCACATTTAGGTGGAGCAGGTTCGGTTCAAGATTTTTTAAGATCGAATGGAAATGTTTCGTTTGTAGATGGCTACGGAACAGATATTAAAACCTATTTAAAAGCATTTGCTAATTACGATTTAACAACAATTAAAGCTGAGAAAAATCCTAATATTAACATAATTTAAATATGTAAAACGTGTTTTTTAAAATTCATAAAAATTAAAAAGCTCTAAATATTTTACTATTTAGAGCTTTTTTATAATGAAAAACTTTATTAACCTCTTGCTTTTTTCTTAGCGTTTGATTTTGTATTACCTACTTTTGTCATTGCATTTCTAAATCCAACGAAATCAGATGCAGAGTACTGATCAATAAATCTGCGTGTTGCAGGATCTAACCAATAAGCTCTGTCTTTCCAAGATCCACCTTTAATAACACGTGAATTGTTGTTAATTAAACTTGTTCTTGCAGCATCATCTAATGTATATGTTAAGTTACCATCGGCATCGTAAGCAGCTTGATCTTGTGGCGAATTGTACATTCTTGATTGAGCTGATCCAACTTTTTCAAATGTATCACCATCTCTGTAAGCAATACTATTTGTACCTTGGAAATTTCTTCTTTGGAAAGTGTCTTCAGCTCCAACCGCTTCTTTTTGAACTTCACCAGGTAAAGCTCGTGGACGTAATCTTCCGTTTGGTAAGGTATCATATTCAACATTAGTACTTACCACTTGTACAGTTCCGTCTGGACCAATAACGCTTTTATTGTAAACATTTCCACGGAAATAGTTCATATCGTTAACTTCAGAAGAAATTGCCGGACGATAAACGTCTGCAACCCATTCTGCAACGTTTCCTGCCATATCGTACAATCCCCAATCATTTGCAGGGAAAGATTTTACAGCAGTAGTAATTTCACCAGCATCGGTAGACCATCCTGCGATACCGCCATAATCTCCACGACCTTGTTTAAAGTTCGCTAAATAATCTCCTTTTGATTTACGTGAGTTTGTACGAACATCGTCAGATCCCCAAGGATATTTATTTCTACCTTGTTGGTTGTTATACACACGGTCTGATTTTCTTACGCTGGCTGCATATTCCCATTCAGCTTCTGTAGGTAAACGGAATTCAGCAGAAATAATACCATATTCCATTTTTGCGTATACTCCATTCTGACCAGGTTTAGCACGGTTTTTAACTCCTTTAAAAACAATACTGTCATTTCCGGCATAAGCTTTGCTTGGAGCATTTAAGTAAGTATCGGTAGAAAAAGATTGCTCACCATATACTTTATCTGTTTTAGCGCCTTTGGCAATGTAGCCGGCACGCTCTAAATTTAATTCATTAACACGGTCGGTTCTCCATTTAGAGAAGTCGTTTGCCTGAACCCATGAAACACCAACTACAGGGTAGCTTTGGTACGCAGGGTGGCGTAAATAGGTGTTTGTTAAAGTTTCTGTGAAACCTAATTGATTACGCCATACTAAAGTATCTGGTAACGCAGAAGAATATATCTGACGGTATCTTGCTTCAGTTGGTGGGTAAACCGCTTTGGTCCATGAAAGATATTCTGTGTACATAAGGTTGGTTACCTCAGTTTCGTCCATAAAAAACGATTGTACATATTGTTGTGTAGCGCTGTTGTTCCACTCGCCCATAACGTCATCTTGTACGCGTCCCATTGTAAATGTACCCCCTTCAATAGCAACCATTCCGTAAGGAACTTCGGTGCCATCGTATGACGTGTTATATTGGAAACCACCTTTTTTATCGTTTATCTTCCAGCCGGTTGCCGAAGACGAAGTAGCGTTACTGTTTCCACAACTTGTTAGTCCAATTGACGCTGCCATTACAGCTATCAATTGTAGTGTCATAATTTTATTAATCTTCATTGTTAAAGTAGGTAATAAATTTCGTTGCAATATAATAATTAGCTTTTGATTAACAATATTAAAATCAAAAATATTTAAAAAAAACTTAAAAAATGAAAAATATTAAAGTCTTCCTATACGTTGTACTCATAAATGTAATTATTTTAATTATTTTTATCAAATTATTAATAGATGTTTATTTTCTAAATAAATGAAAAGACTGTTACCTGTTTTTGCTTTCTTGGGGTTTTATACCGTAAATGCCCAAACTAAAGATGTTCAATTACAATGGACCGAGCAAACTATTAAAATAAGTAGTGAAGAAAGCTTTTTTGTTCCGAGTTTTCAAAAAGAATATTTTCAATATAATTCAAGCGAAAAAATCGTTCGTGCCAATGCATTTATTAATAATGTACAGGGTAAGCAAGTGCGAATTGTTTCTCAAAATCTGCAGGCTATCGATATTTCAAAGTATAAAGATATCAACCGTAAAAATATTCCTACTGCTATAAATCCTACGGTGCGATTTTATACAACTAAAGGTGTGCAGTCTGCAATTGTAGATTTTAACCCTATTGTTAAAACTGGAAGTGGATACAGTAAGGTAACTAATATTGTTTTTGAAGTTTTCGGTGGAAGTAATAATCAAGCAAAGGATACAAATTTTACTGTTCAAAATTCTGTTTTAGCCCAAGGAAACTGGTATAAGTTTAAGGTTAACGAAACAGGTGTTTACAGATTAGACAGAAACTTCTTCGCAAAATTAGGAATTCCGAATGATGTTGATCCGCGTACAATTAAGGTTTATGGCTACGGTGGCGATATGCTACCGCTTGCAAACAGTGAAAACTTACATTTTGATTTGCCCGAAGTTGCCATTCAGTTTCAAGGTGAACAAGATGGTACTTTAAACGATAGTGATTATGCGCTTTTTTATGGTGTTGGAACAAAAGGTTGGAGTGCAGAAAACGCTACGCATTTAAATCTTTATAGTAACGATGCTTACTACTATGTAACGTATGGTGGAACGGTAGGTAAACGTATGCAAGCATATATTGAACCTGCCGGTGCTGCAACAGTGAATTATACCGATTATATTGCACGATCGTATGATGAAAAAAACATTGAAAACATTGTACAGTTAAGTAGAAAAACGTTTGGTGAAAATTTCGGACAGAGTTTTAGTAAACAAATTGTTTTGCAAACACCTATGTTAAACTCTTCAAAACCGGCAACAATTGGTGTAAACGTAGCAGCTATCTCGCAAAATCAATCCTTTTTTAATATTGCTTTGAACAACCAGCAAATCGGCACACAATCGGTTAACGGAAGATCAAGCAGTGTTTTAGGCGGCGAAGGTTATTTTTCGCATCAAATGAATTTAAACAGCGAAACCAATAACTTTACTGTTACTTTTAATAATAACGGAGTTCCTTCTGCACGCGGATTTATGGATTTTGTAGCGATTGATTACTACAAACATTTGGCAGGATACAACAAACAGTTTAAGTTTAATTTTGCCGATGCTGTTTCGCAGGTTGGTGTAGGATCTTTTCAAATTAACAGTGCGCAAAGCATTACACAGGTTTGGGATGTTACCGATCGTTATAATGCTACTTTTAAACCAAATACATCGGCAACTATAAATTTTAAAATGCCTTTGGGCGAATTACGAGAGTATGTGGCGGTAGATCAGAACGATTTTTATGCTCCTGCCGATGCTCCGAATCCTAAAGTGGTAAATCAAAATTTAAAAGGAACCATTTTATCAGGCGGAAACGTAGATTATATCATTATTACTACTAATGAACTGGTTTCTGCTGCAAATCGTTTGGCAAATCTTCATAAAGCACAAAGTAATTTAAATGTAAAAGTTGTGCCGTTAGATGTTATTTATAACGAGTTTTCATCGGGTCAGCAAGATATAGTTGCTATTCGTAACTTTATTCGCTATGTATATTTTGCAGGAAATCAAACGTTGAAGTATGTCAATTTAATGGGCGATGCTTCCACAAATTATTTTGAAACATCATCTAACTTTGTGCCGATTTTCCATTATCTGCAAAATGATTTTAATAATTTAACTTCACAGAATTTTAATGATTGGAGTACGTTTGCTACCGATGATTTTTATGTATTGTTAGATGAAACCGAAGGAACTTTTCCAAATCAGAATTATAGAGGGATCGATGTAAGTATTGGTAGAATGCCCGTTACAACTTTGCAGGAAGCTAATGCAATGATTGGTAAAATAGAACAATATTTAAGTAAAGATAATGCCGGTAGATGGAAAAATGTTTACACAGCGCTTGCAGATGATGTTGATAGCGGAAGTGATGTAGGTTTGCAAGAGGCACTTAATCAAATGGCAGACGAATTGGTAGAAAGCAAACCTTATTTTAATGTTAAAAAAGTTATTGCCGATTCGTACCAACAACAAGTAGTGGCAGGCGGTCCAAGATATCCTAAAGCTAAAGAAGATTTTTTAAACGGAATAAATAACGGAAGTTTGGTTGCCAGTTATTTAGGGCATGGTTCTGCAACAGGTTTGGGAGGTGAACGTTATTTTGAAATTCCTGATATTGAAAAATTAAATAATATTGATAAATATCCGTTGTTTGTAATTATGACGTGCGATTTTACACGTTTCGATGATCCTTCACAAAAATCGGGTGGTGAATATCTGTATTTACGTGAAAAATCAGGTGCAATTGGTATTTATGCAACTACCCGAAAAATTGGAATTTCTAATGCAGAAGAGGTTACAAAAGTAGGAGCAAAGTGGTTGTTTGATTACGATAATAATTTACCAGAAACCACCATGGCAGAAGCTTTGATGAACACGAAAAATGAGAATTTTTCAGAATCGGGTATGATTGCTTTTATTGGCGATCCGGCTTTAAAACTGGCAATGCCTAAACCAAATATTGTTATTACACATGTTAACGAAGAACCAATCGAGAACTTTGCAGGAAGTTTGCGTGCTTTAGATCGAGTGAAATTGAGAGGTCAGGTTACGACAGAAAGTGGTCAGGTAATTTCAAACTTTAACGGAAATCTGGCGGTTCAAATGTTCGATAAAAATCAAGAAAAAACTACTTTGGTTAACGATGGTGTTGGTTCTCCTATGATTTTTACTACATTGGGCGAAACGGTATTCCGTGGAAATGCATCGGTAACGAACGGAGGTTTTGAAATTGAATTCGTGGTTCCAAAAGATATTAAAATTGCAGTGGGCGAGGGTAAAGCAAGTTTTTATGCTGTGAAAGAATCAAATGTTTTAGATGATTACACGGGCGCCAATACAACCATTAAAATTGGTGGCGTAAACGAAAATGCAGCCGAAGACAACAAGCCGCCGCAGATTAAATTGTTTATGAACGATGAAACGTTTATTTCGGGTGGAATTACTAACAATTCGCCATTGTTCTTGGCACATTTAGAAGATGAGAACGGAATGAATACAGCCAGCGGAATTGGTCATGATATGGTGGCAATTTTAGACGGCGATGAGAACAATCCTATTGTAATGAATGAGTTTTACGAAACCGAACCTAATAATTTTATGAAAGGTTTTATTAACTATCCGTTCAGTAATTTAAAAGAAGGTTTGCATACCATTACATTTAAAGGTTGGGATGTGTACAATAATTTGGCAACTGCAACGTTAGACTTTGTAGTGGCTGCCGATACAGGTTTAGTTTTAGACAGAGTTCTTAATTACCCTAACCCGTTTGTAGATTATACCGAGTTTTGGTTTCAACACAACCGCCCGAACGAAACATTACAAGCACAAGTTCAAATATTAACTGTTACTGGTAAAATTGTAAAAACAATTAATCAAACCATTGTTTCAGACGGAATTTTATCAAAAGATATTAAATGGGACGGACGCGATGATTTCGGTGACAGAATTGGTAAAGGTGTGTATATCTATCGTTTAAAGGTAAAATCAACCGTTTCGGGTCAACAGGCAGAAAAAATTGAAAAGTTAGTTATCTTGTAGTTTAACAAATCTATTTAAAAACTAATTTTTATATTTGTTCAATATAATAAAATATACATGAGAAAAATTTCAATAGCAGTTGTTAGTTTGTTTGCAGTAAATTCAACATTTGCACAAGAATTACCTTTTCCCGAAGGATATCAATCCGCAATTACAACAGGTGTATCTTTTTTAACAATTTCACCGGATGCGCGTTCAGGTGCCTTGGGTGATATGGGAGTTGCAACTACTGCTGATGCTTTTTCGCAGTTTTACAATCCGGCAAAATATGCGTTTGCAGAAAAACAACAAGGGTTTGCAGTGTCTTACACGCCATATATGTCCAAAATATCAAGTGATATTGCCTTAATGGGATTAAGCTATTATAATCGTATTAACGAACGCAGTGCGATCGGTTCAAGTTTACGCTATTTTAGTTTAGGGGAAATTAATATGACCGATAATTCTGGTAATCCTTTAGGTAACATAAACCCTAATGAATTTTCTGTAGATGTATCTTACACCATTAAATTTTCAGATAATTTTGGTTTAGCCGTTGCTGGTAGATATATTAGCTCTAATCTTAAACTTCCACAAGATGGTGAAGATAGTGCAAGTACATTTGCAGTTGATGTTGCAGGATATTATGAAAGTGACCGTATCCAGATGAGTAATTCTGAAGGAAGATTACGTGCCGGTTTCAATTTTCAAAACATGGGACCAAAAGTTAATTACACTGGCGATTTACAAATGGCAAGTAATATCCCAACAACTTTGCGTTTAGGTTTAGGTTACGATTTTATTTTGGATAATTACAACACGGTAACGGTTTATGGAGAAACTACTAAATTAATGGTGCCTTCTAATTTAGAGCCAACTTTTACTGATGCTAATGGAAACGGGGAGTATGATGCAAATGAACAAGTTAATTATCGCCGACAAGAATACCGCGATATAGGTTGGTTTTCAGGAATGTTTAAATCGTTTGGCGATGCTCCGGGTGGTTTTGGCGAAGAAATGCGTGAGTTTACTTGGGCATTGGGAGCAGAATATTGGTATCAAAACTCTTTTGCTTTCCGTTTAGGATATTTTAACGAAGCAGAAGATAAAGGTGCGCGTAAGTTTGCAACTTTAGGTGCCGGCTTTAAATACAACATTGTAAATATCGATGTTTCTTATTTGGTTGCAACCGGTAAAGTACAAAACCCGTTAGAAAACACACTGCGTTTTTCTTTAACCTTTAATTTTGGTAGAGATTACTTTAAAAACTAGTTTATAATTAATTTTTTTATAAGTCCAAGCGTTTTACGTTTGGGCTTTTTTTATCTATTTATGAAAGCAATCAATATACAAACAACATTATATTCTTTTAATTCTATTGATGATTTACCTAATGATGTTCATGATTTAATGAATCAGGCAATCGAAATCAGATCAAAAGCCTATGCGCCTTATTCTAAATTTCAGGTGGGTGCTGCCGTATTGTTAAAAAGTGGAACGGTTGTTTTAGGATCAAATCAAGAAAATGCAGCCTATCCGTCGGGTCTTTGTGCCGAACGAACTGCCGTTTTTTCTGCAGGCGCAAATTATCCTGCCGATGAAATTATCTGTATTTGTATTTCGGCATCATCAACCTTAAAAGATACATTAGAGCCAATTCCGCCGTGTGGAGCTTGCAGACAATCGTTGTTAGAATATGAAAATAAGCAAAAGAGCAATATCCCAATTTATTTTATGGGTAAATCGGGCGAGGTAATCCAATCTCCATCAATCCAAAATTTATTGCCTTTTATTTTTAAAGAAGATAGTTTGTAAACTTAAATTAAAAATCATTTCTTACTTTTGATTTTTAAAACAACATTTTTGTTGCGATAGTAAATATTTTTATGATAAAATCAATTTGTTGTATTGGTGCCGGATACGTTGGTGGTCCAACAATGGCAGTCATTGCATTAAAAAATCCCCATATAAAAGTTACGGTTGTCGATGTGAATCAAGAACGAATCAACGCTTGGAATTCTCAAGATTTAGATCTTTTACCAATTTACGAACCCGGTTTGGCAGAAATTGTTGCACAAACACGCAACGTAAATTTATTTTTCAGCACCAATGTTGATGAAGCGATAGATCAATCCGATATGATTTTTATCTCGGTAAACACACCAACCAAAACTTACGGAATAGGTAAAGGAATGGCTGCCGATTTAAAGTATATCGAACTTTGCGCACGCCAAATTGCCCGTGTGGCAATAACCAATAAAATTGTGGTAGAAAAATCAACATTGCCCGTTCGTACCGCATCAACCATAAAAAGTATTTTAAAACAATCGCACAATAATGTAAAATTCGAGATTCTTTCAAACCCCGAATTTCTTGCCGAAGGTACCGCAATTACAGATCTTTTAAACCCTGATCGAGTTTTAATTGGCGGCGATTATCAAACCGAAGACGGTAAAAATGCCATTACAGCTTTAAGCGGTATTTATCTAAATTGGGTTACGGGCGATAAAATTATCACTACAAATATTTGGTCAAGTGAACTATCTAAACTTACAGCAAACGCATTTTTGGCACAGCGAATAGCCTCTGTTAATGCCATGTCGGCAATTTGCGAAGTTACCGAAGCAAATGTTGATGAGGTTGCTTATGCCATTGGGAAAGATACCCGTATCGGCGAAAAATTCCTGAAAGCATCGGTAGGTTTTGGCGGATCTTGCTTTCAAAAAGATATTTTAAATCTGGTTTACATAGCAAAATCTTTCGGTTTAAACGAAGTTGCCGATTATTGGGAACAGGTAATTTTAATGAATAATTACCAAAAAAAGCGTTTCGCTCAAAAGGTCGTTCAAAAAATGTTCAATACCGTTTCCGGAAAAAAAATCGTGCTATTGGGTTGGGCATTTAAAAAAGATACAAACGATTCCCGTGAATCTGCCGCAATCGATATCGCAAATTATTTAATTGAAGAACAGGCCGAACTACATATTTACGATCCAAAAGTTACCGCGGAACAAATTTTTTCCGATTTAGAACGAATCACGGGCGATAATTTACAGCAGTTACAAGAAAAAGTATGTATATATAATAGTACCGAAGCGATTTTTAATAATGCACACGCCATAGTAATTCTTACCGAATGGGATGAATTCAAGACATACAATTATATAGACATAAAAAACCAAATGTTAGAACCCGCCTTTATTTTCGATGGTCGAAACATTTTAAACCCAGCCGAAATCCAGCAAATAGGTTTTCAATATTACGGCATAGGTAAATAAATAGATTAAATCCCGTTAGTTCACTAGCGGGATTTTTTTGTTTTTGGGCGTTTCCCTTACATCCAGTTTCAAAACAAAATTTAAGAAAACTTTCCATTCAGGTAAACAGTAAGTACAAGCAAATAGTCGGGTCGGGCTATTCGCTACAAGTCCTCGTTCGTCGTGCTTCCTCGCTGCGGGCTATCCGCTACTATCCCTAACGCGGTTTTTAGTTTAAAGTTTCAAGTTTTAAGTTGTAGGTTTTAAGTTGTAGGTTTTAAGTTGTAGGTTTTAAGTT
>CAJYTF010000041.1 GCA_913777665.1 uncultured Myroides sp. | reverse complement strand
ATTTTGCTTTGTAATTTAAACGATATACAATGAAAAATATATTTATAATAAACGGCGGACAACATTTTGCGCATTCTGGTGGGGCTTTCAATAAAACATTGACCAATTGGACAATTGATTTTTTAAGTACGAATGATTTTGAAATAAGAGTTACCGATATTAACGACGAATTTGTACCAGAAGATGAGGTTGAAAATTTTAAATGGGCAGATTTGATTATTTACAACACACCTATTTGGTGGTTTCAAGTGCCAAACAGACTGAAGAAATATATTGATGAGGTTTTTACAGCCGGGCATCAAAACGGAATTTACAGCAGCGATGGTCGTTCTAGTAAAAATCCGGCGATAAATTATGGAACTGGCGGATTAATGCATGGAAAAAATTATATGGTCAACACCACTTGGAATGCGCCAGATACTGCTTTTACGTTACCAGGTGAGTTTTTTAACGAAACTTCGGTTGATGACGGCGTTTTATTTGGCTTTCACAAAATGAATGCTTTTACAGGAATGACCAAAATTCAGGGATTTCATTTTCATGATCTGGAAAAAAATGCAACAGCAGAACGCATCGCGAATTATTACACAGATTATATGAAACATCTAAAATCGGTTTTCGTTAAACAATTAGTTTAAAAGGAATCATTTTAATTGCAAGGTTTTTGATATAACATTATCTTTAATAGGATTTGGTTTGATTTTGCCATTAAAACTCTGCAGCTATGTATTACCGCAAGAAAAAAGGAAAAGGATTTAGTTATAAAGATGAAAACGGAAAAACCGTGACAGATACAACTGTAAAAACCTATATAAAATCGCTTGTAATTCCGCCTGCATGGAAAGATGTTGAAATTTCTGAAAAGAAGAACAGTAAAATTTTGGTAACCGGCAGAGATGAACAAAGTAGAAAACAATACATCTACAATCCAAAATTCAGACAAAAACAAGAGCAGAAAAAGTTCGATAGAATCATAGAATTTGCCGAGCAGTTAGAACGTATGCGTCGTGTTACAGGTCAGCACATGCGCAAACGTAAACTAACCCGCGAAAAGGTTTTGGCTACCATGGTTCGTTTATTGGAGTCTGCTTTTTTTCGTCCGGGAAGTGATGCGTACACCAAGCAAAATAAAAGCTACGGCTTAACAACCATGCGCAGCAAACATTTAGAAATTAATGGTGACGAACTAATTTTTACGTACAGAGGAAAGTCTGGAAAAGATCAAGAAAAACATATTACCGATGCAAAGCTGGCAAAAATTGTAAAAGAAATCGATGAAATGCCGGGTTATGAGATTTTTAAATTCATTGATGAAAACGGGAATATTCAAGATGTAAAAAGCGAACATTTGAATCAGTATATCAGGGAAGTTATGGGCGAAGAATTTTCTGCAAAAGATTTTAGAACCTGGTCAGGAACCATGATTGCTGCCATTGCTTTAGATGAATTAGATGTGGAAGAAGAAAAAGATCAGAAAACAATGGATAAAAACATTCGGAAAGCTGTTATACAAGTAAGCGAAAAGTTAGGAAATACGCCAGCTGTAGCCCGAAGTTCGTATATTGATCCACGTGTAATTGACAAATACTTAAACGGTAAAACATTGAAATATTTTCAGAAAGAAGTAAACAAACTACTTAAAAAGAATGAAAATTTATCTGAAAGTGAAATTGGTGTTTTGTGCCTTTTAAAAGAACGATTAAAATAAAAGATCAGCTTCAAACAGCTGATCTTATTCTTTAATCTCTATAATTTCAAAAGATACAGGTTGTAAAGGCGCATCTTTTTCGTTTGTTTTTAATTTGCTTATTTTCAGTAAAACATCTAATCCTTCATAAACTTCACCAAAAACAGTATAATCACCATCTAAACGCGGAAGTCCACCTTTGGAAAAATATGTTTCACGCTGTTCTTTTGTAAATTTAATATCTTTTTTCTGTTCGATAGTATCCAAATCATCTACCGAAACCGTCTTTCCTACCACAAAATAAATCTGATTTAAAAATGATGCTTTCTGCGGATTATTATCTCTACCCGCTCCCAAAGCGCCCATTTTATGAAAAGCTCTTGAATCAAATTCTGCAGACAATCGATGATGTTCATTTAAAGGTAAATCTTTTTCTCTTTGAGCAATATCGTCATCGTGTTCACCGCCTTGAACTACAAAGTTTTCTATAATTCGATTGAAAACTGCATCTTTATAAACATCGTCTTTAATAGCATCTAAAATTAATCTCTGATGTTTCGGCGTAAAATCATAAAGCATCACTTTAAAACTTCCATGAACTGTTTTAAACTGTAATTTATGTGATTGCGCCCAAAATTGCATTGGTAGAAAAAGTACAATCAAACATAGCATAAAATTACCTAAATAACGCATAAATTTTCTTATTGATACTGAAAGCTAATATATCCAAAAATCCAATTAAAAGCGATATATTTGCATCGTTTTAAAAATCGATATAAAATAGCACAACTATATGAAAGCAGGTATTGTAGGATTACCAAACGTAGGAAAATCAACTTTGTTCAACTGTTTGTCTAACGCAAAAGCTCAAAGTGCAAACTTTCCTTTTTGTACAATTGAACCAAATATTGGAGTTGTAAACGTACCAGATCCTAGAATTAATAAATTAGAAGAATTGGTTAAACCAGAGCGTGTGCAAATGGCTACTGTTGATATTGTTGATATTGCAGGTTTGGTTAAAGGTGCAAGTAAAGGCGAAGGTTTAGGTAACCAGTTTTTAGGAAACATTCGCGAATGCAACGCTATTATTCACGTTTTGCGTTGTTTTGACAATGATAATATTGTGCATGTTGACGGTAGTGTAGATCCTATTCGCGATAAAGAAACAATTGATATCGAGTTACAATTAAAAGACTTGGAAACAGTTGAAAAACGTTTAGAAAAAACCAAAAAAGCTGCTAAAACAGGTAACAAAGAAGCTCAGGTAGAAACAGCTTTGTTAGAACGTATTCGCGAAGCTTTACTACAAGCAAAATCAGCAAGAACAGTAGTTCCACAAAATAATGATGAAGAAGTTTTATTTGAATCTTTTCAATTAATTACTGCGAAACCGGTATTATATGTTTGTAATGTAGACGAAGCATCGGCAGTAAATGGTAACAAATATGTTGAGCAAGTAAAAGAATTGGTGAAAGATGAAAATGCCGAGGTAATTATTTTATCTGTTGGTGCCGAAGCCGATATTACCGAATTAGAAAGTTACGAAGAGCGTCAGGTTTTCTTAGAAGACATGGGCTTAACAGAACCAGGATCATCGGTTTTAATTCGTGCCGCTTACAAGTTATTAAACTTACAAACTTATTTTACGGCAGGTGTTAAAGAAGTTCGTGCTTGGACAATTAATATTGGAGATTCTGCTCCAAAAGCTGCCGGAGTTATACATACCGATTTTGAAAAAGGATTTATCCGTGCAGAAGTAATCGCATATAACGATTATGTAAATTACGGATCTGAAGCTAAAGTAAAAGAAGCCGGAAAACTGCGTGTTGAAGGTAAAGAATATATTGTTAAAGATGGCGATGTAATGCATTTCCGTTTTAACGTTTAAACAGTTTTTAAGAGCCGAATGTTAAATTCGGCTTTTTTATTAACTTTTTTTCTACATTTGGTGCAAATGAAAACACCATGAAAAAAACACTATTATTTTTATTGATAAGTTTTTGTACGATAAGCTTAACTTCATGTGCAACTTTTTTAAATGATAATTACACGCATATTACTGTTTATTCAAATGTTAAAGATGCCAAAATTGTTTTAAATGATAGCTTATATACTTCACCAGCGTCTATCAAAGTTAAACGTGACAGTAACCCATTAAAATTTACCTTAAAAAAAGATAGTTTAAATCTATCGAAAGATTATTACGTTAAAAATAAAATCAGCGGTGTATTTTTTTCGGGAAATTTACCTATGATATTAGGAGCTCCTATAGGTATCCTTACCGATTTAACTAATGATAGAAGATTCAGCTATCCAGAAATAGTTCAACTAAATTATTTTGATGAAAGTCTATCAGAAAAAGAATTAAAAGAAGCCAAAAGAAAATATCATAGAGAAAATTGGGATTACATGGAAGATCATGCCCAAGAACTTCGTAAAAAAGAACGTTTAAATGCTTTTCAACGCAATATTTTAAGAGAAAAAGGAGATATTGTTCATAACTATATTCTACCTGGTTATACTCATTTTATTGTAAATCCTGAAGGTTCAAAGATCAACACAGCAGGATTTATGAGAGTAGGCTATGGTATGGATTATTTTTATAAAGAAAATAAATTCCTTAATGCAGATGTTATGTTAAAAACTAATTTGTTCGATCCTATTATTTCTGTATTTGCTTTGGATCGTTGGATGCTAAATCCGGAATTGAGTATTACAAACAACCATCGTTTTAATAGGTTCGAAGTAGGTTATGGTTTGGCTTTTCAATATCTATTTTATTATTCTTTTGATAATTGTTGGAATTGCGATGACGAACCTCCGTTTACCGGAGCAATGCTTGTGGATCAAAAACCTGAAGTTACAGAAGCATATTTCTCATTAGGTCCCAAAATTAAAACGGCTTATCAGCTTAATCGTAGATTATATGCTGGTTTCTTTTATCAATCATCATTATTAAAATTATCCCAGACAAATAACAACACAAAACCAGATCATTTTTTTGGTATCGATTTAAGATTTAAAGCCAAAGCAGCAAAAAAGTAAAATAACAAAGTGAAAACACTACTTAAAATATCAACAATACTGTTAGCGGTTTGTTTAACATCGTGCAGTACTATTTTCAGAGCAAAAACACAAACAATAAATGTGTTTTCAAATGCACAAAAGGCTACGGTTACCGTAAACGATTCTGTTTATAGCCTGCCTGCTAAAGTTAAATTATTGCGTAGTAAAAAGCCGGTAACATTGTCTTATCAATCAGATAATAAGCAATTTGATACGATTGTGCCGGGAAAATCTGGTCCGCTTTTTTATTTGGGTAATTTGATAACATCTCCTTTTTTTGGGGTAGGATATTGGGTAGATTTAATGAATCATAAACGTTTTCAATACAAAAAAAATATTTTTATTAATGATAAAGATACTTTAGAAGTATATGAATACAAAGCCGAAAAATATATAGCAAAACGCAATATTACCGATTCTGTAAAGGTTGATGATTTGTATGCTTTTTACAAAAGAAATTACTTTAAAGATCAAGAAAAACTAAAACGAAATCAAGAAAAAGAATTTAAACGATATAATCCAGCTGTTGGTAAATTTAGATTTTTTATTGCGCCACCCACTTTGTCTTTAATAGGTTTTTCTAAAAAAAATCCGAATATTGAGCAATTTAATAATTTTGTTGGTGGAGTAGGGTTTGGTTTTGGTGGCGATTATTTTTACAAAGAAAACAAATTTTTAACGTTAGAATTATCAAACAGGGTTAATCAGTTTGATGATTTTTGGTGGTCTGGTCATGATGTACTTGCCCGAAAATTAGATGTTTCTTTTAGAAAAGCGCATAAAATAAATCGTTTAGAATACAGTTATGGTATTTCTTGCACATATACCGATTATGAATATGCACTTCCGTGGTCTTCATTGCAACAGTTTTGGGACGATGACGAACGAAATTATTCATCCGCTTCGTATTCAACAATAGGTTTGTCGTCATTAATAAATTATCAGTTAACTTCTGTAATGTTTGTTGGTGTAAGATACAATCCGTCTGTTTATAGTTTTAGAACAACAGGTAATGGTTTTGATTACGAACATGTAATAAGTATCGATTATAGATTAAAATTTTAATTTTACATTATTTACCATCAATTGTCATGAAAAAGCTTTTTACTGTGTTATTTATAATTGTAATCGCTTTGCCAATGGTTGTTTATTTGCATCCTTTTGTGTGGGGACTACGAAAACCACCGAGTTACGAACCAAGCAATAAAACCAAAGAATTGATTTTTAAGTTGAATAAAAAATATGGTTTAAATGCTTCGATACAAAGTAATTCAGATACCTTATGGTATTTTATTGATGTTAGAAATAGTACAATAAAAAAGTTACATAATTTTAAACTGATAGATTATGTAAGTCATCAACCTCAAAAACAAATAAATCAGAATGTACTAAAATATTATACAGCTGATTTTATAAAAGAATTTGAACACAAGCGTTATTTTGATTCTATTATAATGGTTTATGATACTTTAATATATAAAGCTAAAATTCAATGACAGCTTTTAAAACATATAAATATCAGCTGTTTGTTTACTTTTTTATCATCATGTTTACAATACTGAATGCAGCGTTTTTAGCTTATAATTCAAATTTTACGGCATATAAGTTTATTGTAAAGTTTGTTTTTGGATTATCGGTTGTTGTAGTTTTTATTTCTGTTTTATTACTCAGTATTCAAGCTGTTAAAACAATTAATAAAAATAAAATTGTATGGAAGGAAGTTGTTTTTCTGATCATAAACATCATTTTATATTATTTTGTGATAATTTCAAGTTTAATTTTATCTACACAATTTCCTAATATTCCTGATTCATTCTAACATGTACAACCGTTTTAATTTCTTTAAAAATACGTTTGCGGTATTTACTAAAACAAATCAACCCAATGATTTTGTAAAAGCAAATTATATAAGCAAACACGGTAGTAGCTATTTTTTTACGAAAGATGGAGTTTATAGATATTCTAACCATTGGGGCAGAGTAGGAAATTGTCGTTGGCGGTTAGAAAATATCGATCATAAACAACAAACCAATTATTGGGGCTTTTGCAGTTGGCAGCATTTTTACAATAACGAAGAAGGATTGCCATTGTATTTTATAGAAAAAGTGGGAGAAAACAATTATTCCTACAATCATAAAAAAAATGGTGAGCAACACAATGTAGTCTATCGATCTGCCGCCGACACCGCTAAAATCCTGAAAAAAATCCACGAAATACAAGAGAATAATTCTTGGGCGAAACACCTAAATTATGATGATTATGATGAAGTTAAAGAGTATTTCATCGATCAATTAGTATCTACCAATAAAACTTTTATCAAAATTAAGCAGGAATATATCGGTCTAAAATAATTATATTGTTGTAAATAAATTATTTGTAAATTGTGGCATAAAACGTAATTGTATTTGAAAACACTAAAGAAAATTGTGGGATATTTGTTATTAGCTGTCGGTTTTTTGGTTATCTATTTACTTTTAGCCACTGGTGCAGCGTACATTCCTGTTAATAAAGACCAGTCTGAATATAAAGATCAGAATTTATCCATCTACATTTTAACCAATGGTGTGCATACCGATATTGTTGTGCCTTATTTTAACGAGGCTTATGATTGGCGCACGTATTTAGATCCTTCTTTAACTCCCGGAAAACAAACGTCGGCTCAATGGGTTTCATTTGGTTGGGGCGATAAAGGTTTTTACCTGCAAACTCCCGAATGGAAAGATCTAAAAGCATCGGTTGCATTCAATGCGGCTTTTGGTTTAAGCGAATCTGCCATGCATGTTACATATTACGATAAATTGGCTACGGGAGATGATTGTATCGAAATTAAACTGAACAAAGAACAATACCAGCGACTTTGCAAATACATTCTGAATAGGTTTGATATGGAAAATAATAAACTGATTCTTGTTGAAACCGATCAGAATTATGGTTTAAATGATGTTTTTTACGAAGCAAAAGGTAAATACAACTTGTTTTATACCTGCAATACCTGGGCAAATAATGTGTTAAAATCTGGGAATTTAAAAGCCAGTTTATTTACTCTTTGGGATAAGGGTATTTTTTATCATTACAGAAAATAATGGTCTAAATAAATTTTCATTATAATTTAAAAAGCACTCAACCGAGTGTTTTTTTGTAACATAATTTTTTGATGTTACTTAAAAAGTTGCTATATTGTATATTCCTTTAAAGCATAATAAAAATCACTTATAATTATTAAATACCTAACAATAAGGTAATATTTAGCTATTATTTTTAATTATAAAACGATGTATTATGAGATTAGTTCAATGGAAACAGTATCCGCAATGCCTGCCAGAAGAGTCGGGATTGTATTTAGTTAATTGGAAACTAAACAATATCTATTCAAACGTTTTGTCGTTTTTTGATTCTAATACCAAAAAATGGTACGATTGTTACGATCGCGGAAAAATAATCGATGGCATAAACGCTTTTAATCCTTACAAAGTAGTTCCGTTTATTTAAATGTAACTTACACATTATTGCATCAAGATTTGTCATTCTGAAAGAAATGAAGTGTAGAGAAGAATCTATTAAAATTTGAGAGATTCCTCCTACGTAGGAATGACAGACTTATTCAAAAAAATTAGCAAGAGTAAGTAAAATCTCATGTCTGTAATTTAGTAATTCAATTTAAAATTGATACTTTTAAAGTAAAATACATCAACAATCACCGCTATGATTAAAGAAAAATTTAAAGGGATATTCAATTTATTCAAAGTTTCTGTAAACGAATTTTTAAGCGATAACTGCATGAAATTCAGTGCGTCGTTATCTTATTATACCATATTTTCCATACCGCCTTTGGCGATTTTAATTATTACTTCTGCCGGATATTTCTTTGGCGAAGAAGCTGTTCGTGGCGAGTTTTTTCTACAAATTGAGAATTTAGTCGGTCAAAAAGCAGCGTTTCAAATACAAGAAGCCATTAAAAACATAAAATTATCAAACAATTTAAGTATTGCAGCAATTGTGGGTGCTATAACACTTTTGTTTTCAGCATCGGGTATTTTTGCCGAAATTCAAAGTTCCATAAATTATATTTGGGAACTAAAACCAAAACCTAAAAAAGGAATTATTCGTTTGGTAATGAACAGGTTACTTTCTTTTTCAATGATTGGCGCTTTAGGATTTATCTTGCTTGTAAGTTTAATGATCAACTCGGTAATCGATTATTTGTACGATCAGTTAAGCCGACTTTTTCATGACGATACCGTTCTTATTGCCTCATGGATCAATACCGGAGTGGTAGCAGTCATCATCACCATAATTTTCGGATTTATCTTTAAAACGTTACCCGATGGAAAGTTAGGGTGGAAAGAAACTGCCGTTGGATCGGGCTTTACAGCCGTTTTGTTCATGATTGGTAAATGGGCAATTGGTTTGTATTTGGGTAATTCGGCTCAGTTAGATTTGTATGGTGCAGCCGGATCGGTCTTAGTAATTTTAGTTTGGGTTTATTACTCGGCAATTATCTTATATTTCGGTGCAGTGTTTACAAAAAACTACTCCGAAATGTACGGAAAACCCATTCAGCCAAACAATTACACGGTTAGAGTTATTTATAAGGAAGAAGAAGTTAAGTTTGCAAAAACCGATGATGAGATTAATGATAAATTAGCTTCAAATCAAAAATAAATGCTTTTAAATCTGTAATAATTTCTGTATTTTTACAGAAATTCACTACATTTTATGCTACAAGAATCTCAGTATACTGAAGATAACATCCGATCGCTCGATTGGAAAGAACATATTCGTACACGCCCGGGAATGTATATTGGTAAATTAGGCGACGGCTCATCGCCCGATGACGGTATCTATATATTGATAAAAGAGGTGTTGGACAACTGTATCGATGAATTTGTAATGGGCGCCGGTAAAACCATTGAAGTTACCATTAAAGACCGTACGGTTTCGGTTCGTGATTATGGTCGTGGAATTCCGTTAGGAAAAGTTGTTGAAGTGGTTTCCCGAATGAATACCGGTGGAAAGTACGATTCTAAAGCCTTCAAAAAATCGGTAGGATTAAATGGTGTTGGTACCAAAGCGGTAAATGCGTTATCGTCGTATTTTCGTGTAGAATCGGTTCGTGATAACCAGCAAAAAGCTGCCGAATTCAGTGCCGGAAATTTAACTTTAGAAGAAGATCAGGTAGAAACAACCAAACGTAAAGGAACCAAAGTTACGTTTACTGCCGATGATACCATCTTTAAAAATTATAAATTCCGTAACGATTATATCGTTCGCATGCTTAAAAATTATTGTTACCTAAACAAAGGATTGACGATAATTTACAACGGCGAAAAATTTGTTTCCGAAAACGGATTGCAAGATTTATTGCAGGAAACAATTACCGAAGAAGATATGATTTATCCGATTATTCATTTAACCGGAAATGATATTGAAATTGCCTTAACACATAGTAAAACGCAGTATTCCGAAGAATATTATTCGTTTGTAAACGGACAAAATACTACACAAGGTGGAACGCACTTAACGGCTTTTAAAGAAGCTATTGTTCGAACCATAAAGGAATTTTATAATAAAAACTTCGAAGCGTCTGATATTCGTAAATCCATTGTTTCTGCCATTTCTGTAAAGGTTGAAGAGCCTGTTTTTGAATCGCAGACCAAAACAAAATTGGGTTCAACCGATATGGGACCAGATTTACCAACGGTTCGTACGTTTGTAAACGATTTTATCAAAACAAATCTTGATAATTTCCTGCATAAAAACCCGGAAGTAGCCGATGCTTTGTTGCGAAAAATTCTTCAGGCAGAACGCGAACGTAAAGAACTTTCGGGCATTCGTAAGCTGGCAAAAGATCGAGCTAAAAAAGCATCGCTTCACAACAAAAAATTACGCGATTGCCGTGTTCATTTAACCGATGCTAAGAATCCACGCAGTTTAGAAAGTACCTTGTTTATTACCGAGGGAAATTCGGCTTCGGGATCTATCACAAAATCACGCGATGTAAATACGCAGGCTGTTTTTAGTTTGCGCGGAAAACCTTTGAATACTTACGGTATGACAAAGAAAATTGTGTACGAAAATGAAGAGTTTAATTTATTGCAAGCAGCCTTAAATATCGAAGAAGATTACGAAGATTTGCGTTACAATAACATTGTTTTGGCAACCGATGCCGATGTGGACGGTATGCACATTCGTTTGTTAATGATTACTTTTTTCTTGCAGTTTTTTCCCGAATTGATAAAAGAAGGACATTTGTATATTTTGCAAACGCCATTGTTTCGTGTGCGTAACAAGAAAAAGACCATTTACTGCTATTCTGAACAAGAGCGTATCGATGCCATTGAAGAACTTAAGCCAAAACCCGAAATTACCCGATTTAAAGGTTTGGGAGAAATTTCGCCCGATGAATTTAAGAATTTTATTGGCGAAGATATCCGTTTAGAACCTGTAATGTTAGATAAAGCATCATCTATAGAAAAATTATTGGAATTTTATATGGGCAAAAACACACCTGATAGACAAGAGTTTATCATTGATAATTTAAAAGTTGAATTAGATAAAGTAGAAGCATAGCTTTTTAAATAATGACAGAAGAAGAGTTAAACAATTTAAATGAAGATTCTGAATTAAACAGTTACGAACCCGAGTTGGATCATAACGGTTTAGAAAGCACAGAAGCAGAAACCATAAAAAAAGTTACAGGGATGTACGAAGATTGGTTTTTGGAATATGCTTCGTACGTAATTTTAGAGCGTGCTGTACCTGCAATTGAAGACGGTTTTAAGCCTGTTCAACGCAGAATTATGCACTCTATGAAAGAGTTAGACGATGGGCGATACAACAAAGTAGCAAACATCGTTGGGCACACTATGCAGTATCATCCGCACGGTGATGCCAGTATTGGCGATGCCATGGTGCAAATTGGGCAAAAAGATTTACTGATTGATACTCAAGGAAACTGGGGAAATATTTTAACGGGTGACGAAGCAGCGGCATCGCGTTATATCGAAGCACGTTTAAGTAAATTTGCGTTAGATGTTTTGTATTCGCCAAAAATTACTCCGTGGCAGCTTTCGTACGATGGTCGTAGAAACGAACCTATAAATCTTCCGGCAAAATTCCCAATATTACTGGCGCAAGGCGGCGAAGGAATTGCAGTTGGTTTATCAACCAAAATTCTACCGCATAACTTTTTAGAATTGATCGATGCTTCTATCAAAATACTAAAAGGTAAGCCATTTATTATTTATCCAGACTTTCCAACAGCGGGTATTGCCGATATTTCAAATTATAACGATGGTGCGCGTGGTGGTCGTGTGCGTGTGCGTGCGCGTATTTCACAATTAGACAAAACCACACTGGTAGTCAAAGAGATACCTTTTTCTACCACAACTACTACTTTAATAGACAGTATTTTAAAAGCCAACGAAAAAGGTAAAATAAAAATTAAAAAAGTAGAAGACAATACGTCTTCTGATGTGGAAATTTTAATTCATTTACCACCAGGTGTATCGCCCGATAAAACAATAGATGCACTGTATGCTTTTACAAGTTGCGAGGTTTCTATTGCCCCGCTTGGTTGCGTAATTCAGAATAACAGACCTTTATTTACGGGAGTTTCAGATATGTTGAAACAATCAACCGAAAGAACCGTTGATTTGTTGCGTCAGGAACTGATTATTGAACTAGGCGAACTGGAAGAACAATGGCATTTTTCGTCGTTAGAGCGCATCTTTATTGAAAACAGAATTTACCGCAGAATTGAGGAAGAAGAAACTTGGGAAGGGGTGATTCAAGCGATAGATGAAGGGTTGAAACCATTTACAACGCATTTAAAACGTGCTGTTACAACAGACGATATTGTTCGTTTAACCGAAATTAGAATTAAGCGTATTTCTCGTTTCGATTTAGATAAAGCCCAAGAAAAACTGGATGCTTTAGAAGGCGATATCGAAAAAGTAAAGTACAACATCGAGCATATTATCGATTTTACCATTTCATTCTTTACAACCCTGAAAGAAAAGTACGGCAAAGGGCGTGAACGTAAAACCGAATTGCGCAGTTTTGATAATATCGAAGCTACAAAAGTTGTTTTACGTAACCAAAAGCTTTATGTAAATAAAGAAGAAGGCTTTATTGGTACAGCTTTGCGTAAAGATGAATATATTGGCGATTGTTCTGATATTGACGATGTGATTGTGTTTTTGCGTGATGGAAGCATGATTGTGTCAAAGATCGAAGAGAAAAAATTCGTAGGTAAAGACATTATTCACGCTGCGGTTTTCAATAAAAACGATAAACGTACCATTTACAATATGATTTATCGCGATGGAAAAGCGGGTGCATCATTCGTTAAGCGATTTAACGTTTCGGGTATTACACGTGATAAAGTGTACGATTTAACTCAGGAAAAACCAGGATCGCAGGTTCTTTATTTTTCAAGCAATCCAAATGGTGAAGCCGAAGTGGTAACTATTTTGTTACGACAATTAACCAATGTTAAAAAACTGAAATTCGATTTAGATTTTGCCGATTTATTGATAAAAGGTCGCGTATCAAAAGGGAATACCGTTACAAAATATCCTATTAAAAAAATCGAACTAAAAGAAAAAGGAATATCAACCCTTCGTCCGCGAAAAGTTTGGTTCGATGATACCGTTCACCGCTTAAATGTTGATGGTAGAGGCGAATTATTAGGCGAGTTTAAACCTGAAGACCGCTTGTTGATTATTACCCAAAGTGGAAAAGCAAAAACAATTGTTCCCGAATTAACTACGCATTTTGAAGACGACGTAATTGTGTTGGAAAAATGGATTCCTGCAAAACCTATTTCGTGCATTTATTTCGATCCGGAAAAAGATAAGTATTTTGTAAAACGTTTCCTTATAGAATCCATCACCAAAGAAGAAATTTTTATTTCAGAACATCCGTATTCGCGTTTAGAGATTGTTTCAACAGATTATCGTCCGGTTGCTGAAGTCCTTTTTGCTAAAGTTAAAGGTGTTGAAAAAGATCCGCTAACCGTTAATTTTGAAGAATTTATTTCGGTAAAAGGAATTAAAGCGCAAGGAAATCAGCTTACAAGCGATAAAATTAAATTGATTAATTTGCTGGAATCGTTGCCTTACGAAGAAGAAATTACCGAAAATGAGGCAACGCAGGATTTTATTGATACGGTCGATGAAAAAAACTTGACTATTGAAGAAGACGGACAAATAGGCTTTAATCTGGAATAACTTACGTTTTAATTTTAAATACCAAAACACTTATGAATTTTGTACTTATAGACGATCATCCTTTTATTTTAGAAGGTTATGCAAATGTTATAACACAAAATTATCCGCAAAGTAAAATTGTAAAATTGGCAAATTGTAAAGAGGTTTTTGACTATTTTGAAACCGTTCCGAATGCCAAATTGAACGATATTGCCTTGGTCGATTTTAACATTCCGGCTTATGATGAAAAAAATATTAAAAACGGAATTGATGTTGCAAAATTAGTACGAAAGGTTATTCCGTATTGCAAAATTATTATTTTAACGGCACATACCGAAAAGATTTTTATTTTGGATATAATCAAAAATGTAAAGCCCGAAGGTTTTTTTACAAAAGGCGAACTAACACCTGAAAATTTAAAAAAACTGATTGAAAATGTATGGAATCACGATAAGTTTTACAGCGATTTTGTTCAAGAAACCTTTAATGAATCGTTAGACGACAAATCGTTAATTGACGATTATAACAGACAAATTTTGTATTTACTTTCAAAAGGATACAAAATTATAGAACTTGATAAAATTATACCAATATCGTACAGCGCCATACAAAAGCGCATTGCAAAAATGAAACAAGTTTTAAATGTACAAGACGATAAAGGGTTGGTAAAAGCAGCAATTCAACACGGCTATCTTTCTTAATGTAATTTTAAAGTGAGTATTTTGCTCACATTTTGTTAAGTTTTCAATCTCAATTACATTTATTAATAGTTTGCCTATACATTTGTACAACATTTGAATCACAAAATATTTAATAAATTATTGGGCAAAAATAATTAGGGAATATTAAGTTGTCACGTTTTAATAAGGTTAGATTAGGTTTAGAACGTATATGTTGTTTTGTTGATTACTTAAAGGTTCAAATGATAATCCTGCTTGGTTGGCAGGATTTTTTTTATTATTTTTGTACCACTTTTTGGGGCCGATCGGTTTTGACAGCAGGTGGAATTGAAAAGTAAGCACGTCGAGCGCTCATACACAGCTCGTAAATATCATGAATGAACTTTTTTTTACACGGCGAAGAAAACTACGCTTTAGCTGCTTAATTCTGAATTATAGTAAGATCAAGCCTTTGTCCTATTAGATAGGAAAGCTGAATTCCTTAAAAAAGCCTTGATTTATGGCGTTTTGTAATAAGGAACCGTAAAAATAAATCTAGGGTAAATAGCACCTCGGAAGTTACCCGAAACCTTAAGAGGTTAAGTGTAAAGTGGCTGTTTTTGGCAAAGCTTTACAACGAAAATTTAAACAGAAACTAAACGTGTAGAAAGCTCTTTGATTGCTTGTTTGGACCAGGGTTCGATTCCCTGCGGCTCCACCGAAATAAAACATAACGCATTGATTTTTAAATTAATGCGTTTTTATTTTATCAGAATTGTATAGTATTTGTATAGTTTGAAATATTCTATTTCTCCAAATAAAATGTTCAGCAATTTATAAAGAATAAAATAAAAGCCCTATTATAATTAGTAACTTTATTCCGCTTAAAATTTTTATCTCTTTATTTTTAACTATGATATTTTCGATTATTAAAAGT
>CAJYTF010000040.1 GCA_913777665.1 uncultured Myroides sp. | reverse complement strand
ATTTCAATATTCTTATAACTGCTTTTTTATCGTTTTAAACCTGTCTTTTTAATATAATTTGATACTCCTTTTTTTCACTTACGAACCTTTTTTACAATAAAAAAACTAATTTTAGAAGTAAAAAAGGCAAAAAAGGAGTATCAAATTATATTAAAAAGACAGGTTTAAAACGATAAAAAAGCAGTTATAAGAATATTGAAATTTACAGTAAACAACCCCTATAAGAACCCCTTGTTTTTTTCAACATCTCGGAACGTTCGTATTTATTAGGTTTTTACAATATTAGCGTAGTCCCGTCCAGACCGCGAAATTCGCGAAAGAATTTAAACTTAGTTGTGTTGTTTAGGTACGCAAGTACCTGGTTTAGTAGTTAGACCAATGAAAAGCTTTCCAAATCGGAGGGCTTTTTTGATTTTTATCTTACCTAATAAAACCATAGTTTTGTATTTCACAATACATAAACATGAAAAAAATACTTTTACTGCTTTTAATTTTAATTGTCAATAGTTTTTCGGTATTTGCACAAGACGAGGTTAAATCATTTGTTCAACAGAAAGCAAGTCCAAAAGAAGGTTTGCAGACTTTTATGAAAGAGTTTGTAAACAAATTCGATTATAAAAATGCAGATAAAATTCCTAACGATGTAACTGAAATTAAATTGCGTGTAAAGTTTGTAGTTGAAAAAGATGGATCCTTTAATGATATCACTTTAGTTGATGATACTTATAATTTTAAAAATGAAGTAATACGTATTTTAAACGAAATGCCTGTTTGGAATCCTGCTATGCACGAAGGTAAAAATGTTCGGTCGTCATTTACATTGCCTATAACTATTAGAATAACTCCGTCGGCAGTAACTTCACCAGATGAAATTGTTTTAAAAACACCTGAAGAAATAAATACGTTCAACTCTTTGTTAAAATCGAATAAAATTGATACTGATTTTTTTGATTTAACTTGTGATTGTACGTTAGTTCGAAGTTCAAAAAATGATGAGTTGAAGTCTGAGGAATTTTATATGACTTCGCAAGATCAAAAGGCATCGTATAATGTAGCTTTTAGAAAATTAACTTCACAACAAGCTAAAGATGAAATTGCAACTATTCATAGTGATGCTGTAAAACAAAATTCAGTTGTTAAAAAAGTATCATTTAATGGAATAGACGCTACAGAACTGCATGTAAATATTCCTAATGGTGATTATGTAAATGTTTACCGAATGCTGTTTTTTTACCATAAAGAACATATTATAGCTGTAAGTGTAGTTTCATATAAAACACAATTAGCAGATTTGTTATTTGAACATCTTAAAGAGAATTTTAAATTGAAAATTTAAAAAAATGAAAATTATCTTCATCTTTTGTGTTTTGTTATCTTCAACTATAATTCAAGCTCAAGAAGTAAAAGAGATGGATGATGACAAAGTATATAGGTTTGTTCAAAAAAAGGCAGAACCAAAACAAGGAATGTCTAGATTTTTACAAGCATTTTCTAATCAATTTAACTCTTTGGTTATTCCACCAAAATTTGATGAGATTTCTTTTAAATTAAAATTTGTCATTGAAAAAAACGGTACGCTTTCTAATATCGAAATAGAAGAAAACGAGCATGCTTATGCGTATGTTGAAGAAATAATTAGGGTGTTAAAATTGATGCCTGCTTGGCAACCTGCTGAAAATAAAGGAAACGTTGTTCGATCTGTTCACGTTGTGCCTATTAAGTTACGATTCCCAATGCGAAATGTTGACAAAGCGTTATTAGATAAAGCAATTTTAGAGCGGACAGTAAGTACGGAATATTTTGAATTTGAATGTAATTGTAAGTTGATAAACAGCAATACAAACCAATACAATAAGGTTAAAGAATTTGCTTATAATACAGCAGATAATAACGTTTTTTATTCCATTACTTTAAAAGAAATACTTTTATCCAATACAGAAAATCATTTTGACTTAATTAAAGCCGATGCCGAAAAGCAAAAAGCAACCATTAATGAAGTTGATTATAAAACGTACCAAGCTTTAGAATGTAATTTTGTTGTACATGGTAATGAAAGTACGTTTTATTATAACACGCTCTACTTTATTGCAGGAAATAATCTAATAAATATAACAGTGATTTCTACAAACGAACAAATTTCAAAGTTTAATTTTGCAGATTTAAAACAAACGTTTAAACTTAAAATAGATACATTATGAAAAATATAATATTAGTTTTCTTTTTCCTTTTGAGAGGATTTAAAACAATAGCACAAGAATCTCCAATGATTTCAGAAGAAGACAAAATTTATGTGTTTGTTCAAATTAAACCAACACCAAAAGAAGGATTGACTAAACTGTCAAAAAAAGTCGCTAGCAAGCTTAAAAAAGTACAATTGGTTGATAATGAAGAGAGCATATTTTTTGGTTTTACAGTAGAAAAAGATGGTTCGCTTTCAAATATTACAGTGAAAAGTAAAGATATAAATGATAATAATATACAAAAGGCTGTTCGTGTTTTAGAAGAATCTGATTGGTATCCTGCTAAACATAATGGCAAAATAGTGCGTTATCGTTTTGTGTTAACAGTAAAAATTAATTAAAACCAAACACTCCAATATTTCCAAATAGTATGAATGTAAATTCCAAATAAAACCATACAGAACACAAACTTTATAAAGGTAGATGCCAAAAAGCCTAAAAAAGATCCGGTTGCGGCTTTTAACGCACGTTTAGAATCGTTTTGGTCGTAGATCAGTTCGCCAATAAAAGCTCCAACAAAAGGTCCTATAATAAAGCCAAAAGGAGGAATAAATAAACCTACAATCAATCCAATATTTGTTCCCCAAATTCCGTACTTGCTTCCGCCAAAACGTTTTGTCCCTTGTGCCGGAATCACATAATCTAAAATCACAATAATAAGCGTAAAAACAAAGGTAATTCCCAATGTCCAGTAATCAAATTTAATGTTTGGCATGGTATAAAGTATCAACAAACCAATCCAGCTTAAAGGCGGTCCGGGTAAAGCGGGTAGTACACTTCCTGCAATGCCCACAAGCACAAACAATAAACTTACAATTAGTATTAAGATTTCCATAGTTATTTTTGTATTTTTGCTTTTAAATTTACGATTTAATTTTTCATGAAAAATTATTGGGCATTTCTTTTTTGTACTTTTCTGCTTACTTCCTGCAATTTTGTTCAGAAAGAAATACCTAATTCGCAAGAGTTGTTAAGACGTGAATTGCATGCAATTGATTGGAGTAAGGTTGATACATATCCTTCTTACGATTCATGCGAAAAACTGACCGACGTTACTGAAAATAAGGAATGTTTTTTTGACAGATTGAATTTTGAAGTGGTTCGAGTTTTAAAAACCGATTCTCTGGTTAAGATTTCTACGATTGATTCGGTTCAGTTTAAAGTGAGTATTTCATCAAACAGCGAAATTGATTTTAAAACCGAAGCTGTGAACGAAAAATTAATGCCGAAATTTATGTTAGACAGTGTTATGAAAAAGCACAAGAATAATTTCTCTAAAATTCAGCCGGCAACAAAACGCGGAATTCCGGTTACTACTCAATTTGTGCTGAATGTAAAGTTCGATCCTTCTTCGGATTAAAAATCAACAAAAAGATACTTCCAATCGAAATAGGAATTACTAGATTCAAAAGCCAGATTAAAGCCGCAACAAGGGTTACTATCCATCCGTCAACACCAAAAAAACTGAATAAATAAATAGCCACGCTTCCTTTCAAAGCAAAATCTACCGCCTGAAAATTTGGCAAGCTCGATGCCAGTAAATAAATACTCGCAACAACTGCCAACAACACAAAATACGGAATTTCAACACTAAAAAGCGTGTACAGAATAAAATACTGATGTATTAAAACCAAGTATCTTAACAACGCCAAAACAATGTTTTTTCTATGGATTTTTTTAGGAATTTCGTTTAAACTTTTAAACAGTGTTTGTAGCGAATATCCTTTAATTCGGATGTTTTTAACCAGAAGTATCGCTAAAATAACGGCAATTAAAATCCCGAAAAACAGTAAAATATATTTTGCGTCAATAAATTGGTGTAAAGAATTTATGGAAAGCGTACCAATTAACCCAAAAGCGACGGAGAAAATTACCTGAATTCCGTTGCATACAGCGTTTAAAAATATAATTTTAACAGCGTCTTTTTTATCGTAAAACCAAGCTTTTCCTGCGTATTCGCCAATGCCGTTTGGTGTAACAATGCCAAATGTAATGCCAATTAAAACCTGTTTGGTGCTTTCCCAAATGCTTATAGGTTTTACAACTTTAGCTAAATTATGCCATTTTAAAATTTCTAAAAAACGGTTCAAAAACGTTAGCAGTAAAAGTATCGAAACTAAAATCCAAGCATTCGGCTTTTGTAAGGTTTGCGAAATAATATCCCAGTTGAAATCTTTTTCGGTAAGCTGATTTCTTATAAAGTAAAAAGCACCACCCACAACTAGTAATTTAAGTAGAAGTAAAAGGAATTTTTTAAGTTGGGGCGACAGAAATTTCATACTACAAAGGAATGATTTTTTTAAGCATACGCATACTAAATTAACGAATTATATTGGTAGGTTGATTTTGAATGAAATAAAAAATGCTCCAAAATTAATTGGAGCATTCATTGATAATTTGTAATTTATTTATAGCGTCACTTCAAGTAGCGCAACGTAGTGAAGCGTATCGAGAAGAATTATAAGTTCTCGACAAGCTTGAACTGACGAAGGATTGATAATTTAAAATTAACTAACTTCTTCGTTTTCTTTATCCAAATATTCCTGAACAATTTCTATTGCGTTCGTGATTACATCACTTAAAGCGGTAATAAAAGTTCCATCTTCGGCGCTGTTTATTGCGTGTTTAATTGCTTCGGTTTCTTTAGTTATGATTTCGTAAGTAACCGTTCGTTCTGAAGCCGAAATTCCTTCCATAATTAAATTAATGATTTCTTCTTCGGTTCTGCCACGCAAATGCTTTTCTTGTCGAATAATGATATGATCGAACATTCTCGCGGCAATCATAGCACATTCTTTAATATCTTCATCTCTACGATCGCCAACGCCAGCAATAATTCCGATTTTCTTGGTAGCTTCAACCGTACTTAAATATTCTTCTACTCCTTTATATCCCGACGGATTATGGGCAAAATCAATCAATACTTTGAACTTTTTGAAATCGAAAATATTCATTCTTCCCGGAGTTTGTGCTGCACTTGGAATAAATGTTTGTAACGATAAACTGATGTCTTCAATTTTAAAACCTTGTAAATAAGCCGCCAATGTTGCTGCCAAAACGTTGGCAATCATGAATTTTGCTTTTCCGCCTAATGTTAATGGAACGTGCGTAGCTCTTTCAACCCTTATTTTCCATTCGCCTTTTTTAATCGTTATAAAACCGTTTTCGTAAACCGCTACAATTTCGCCTTGTTTCCCTAGCTTTTTTACTATTTCAGAATCTTCATCCATACTAAAATAAGCAATGTTGCAATCTAATTCCGAGGCAATTTTCATGCAATGCTCATCGTCGGCATTTAAAATTGCCCAACCATCCTTCTTAACACTTTTTACAACAGTTGCCTTTACACGCGCCAAATCATCTAACGTATCAATATCGCTTAAGCCCAAATGGTCTTCCTGAATGTTGGTGATAATTCCGATATCGCATCGGCTAAAACCTAATCCGGCTCTTAAAATCCCACCGCGAGCTGTTTCTAAAACAGCAAATTCTACCGTTGGATCTTTTAAAATATATTCTGCCGAAATTGGTCCGGTGGTATCGCCTTTTTCCATCATGTGGTTTTGAACATAAATTCCGTCTGATGTTGTAAAACCAACCTTATAACCATTATTTTTTACGATATGGGCGATTAATCGGGTTGTTGTGGTTTTTCCGTTGGTACCTGTTACTGCAATAATTGGAATACGGCTTGGTTTTCCTGGCGGATACAGCATATCGATTACCGGCGATGCAACGTTTCTAGGCAAACCTTCGCTTGGCGCCAAGTGCATTCTAAAGCCCGGAGCGGCATTTACTTCTAAAATACAGCCACCGTTTTCTTTTAAAGGCTGTGTTAAATTTTCTGCCATAATATCTACACCGCAAACATCTAAACCAATCACGCGCGAAATGCGTTCGCAAAGAAAAATATTTTCAGGATGCATCATATCGGTAACATCAACAGAAGTTCCGCCGGTACTTAAGTTCGCTGTAGATTTTAAATAAACGATCTCGCCTCTGTTCGGAACGGTTTCTAATTTATAACCTAACTTCTCCAATAAATCGGTAGTATCTCTGTCAACATCAATTTGGGTCAATACATTTTCATGTCCGTAACCGCGTCTTGGATCTTTATTGGTTTCGTCGATTAATTGTTGAATGGTTTGTGTGCCATCGCCTTTTACATGGGCAGGTTCTCTTTTGGCAGCAGCAACCAGTTTGTGGTCAATAATCAAAACACGAAAATCAAATCCGGTAATAAATTTTTCGACAATAACTCTACGACTGTAGTTTTTTGCATAACCCAATCCTGTAACGGCATCTTCCCAATTAGTGACATTGATCGATGCACCTTTTCCGTGATTTCCGTCTAAAGGTTTGATCACAATCGGATAACCAATTTTTTTAATTACATCTTCTAAATCTTCTTCATCAACACAAATTCCGCCACTTGCCACAGGAATCGAAGCCAGTTCTAACATGCGTTTGGTTTCTTCTTTATCACAGGCAATATCTACCGCAATATTACTTGTTTTGCAGGTTATTGTTGCCTGAAAACGCATTTGATTGATTCCGTAACCCAATTGCACTAACGAATTGGTTCCTAAACGAATCCAAGGAATATCGCGTGCAACAGCTTCTTCCACAATACTTCCCGTAGAAGGTCCTAAGCGAACACGCTCGCGAATTTCTCTCATTCGCTGAATATCAGCTTCAACATCGTAATCTGTTGCGGCAATTAAAGCTTCGGCAATTCGTACGGCGCTTTCGGCAGCAAACATACCTACACTTTCTTCGGTATAACTGAAAACTACATTGTAAATACCGGGAGTTTTAGTTTCTCTGGTTCTGCCAAAACCGGTTTCCATTCCGGCTAAAGTCTGAATTTCTAAAGCAATGTGTTCAATAACATGCCCCATCCAAGTGCCTCTTTCCACACGTGAAAAGAAACCGCCTCTGCAACCTTCTGAGCAACGATGTTCAATCATGGTTGGGAACATCGCTTCAATACGTTCCCTAAATCCTTCAATCTTATTTGTCGGAAATTGTTCCATTTCTTCCAAATCTAAACGCATCTGGATTAATTTCTTTCTTCTAACGCTCCAAATGTTTGGCCCTCTTAATGCTTGTATTTTTAATATCTTCATAAAAAACAATAATTTTTTTTCAAAGTAGTGAATATTTTGTTAAATACAATTATTTATTTCATTTTTGATTGATTTTTACAGATAATTTTATTAAGAATAAAGTTGAGCTGTTTTATATATGAATTATATTAAGGAAGTTTTATTTTGTTACAGATAATTCAAAAAAAATATTTATTTTATAGGATTGATTTGTGCAGTTTAAAGAAATAGTTATTTTTACCGCATGGAAATATTAGGAAAATTAATAATTATTGGGGGCGCTGTAGATAAAGGAAGTTTTACAGAAACCAATTTGGATAAAGATGCTGCAAAAAATCTGAATTTTTTTGAAACAGGCATTCTAAAAAGAATCATTCAGGAATCAAAACATAAAGAAGAATCTCGAATTGAAGTGATTACTACTGCTTCAAAAATCCCAAGAGAAATCGGTCCGGAATATGTAAAGGCATTCAGTTATTTAGGAGCGAACAATGCCGATGTTTTATATATCGAAAAACGCGAGCAGGCAAATGATCCGGAAGTTTTAGAACGATTAAAAGCGGCAGATGTGGTTATGTTTACCGGTGGCGATCAATTGCGATTAACGTCGATTTTAGGCGGAACTCCTTTTGTTGATTTGTTGATCTCTAAATACCAAAACACCGAATTTATTTATGCAGGAACATCGGCAGGTGCAGCTGCAGCTTCAAATAACATGATTTACCAGGGCAGCAGTTCTGAAGCATTGTTAAAGGGCGAAGTGAAAATTACATCGGGTTTAGGCTTGATTGATGATGTGGTGATTGATACGCATTTTGTGCAAAGAGGACGAATTGGTCGTTTGTTTCAGGCGGTTGTTGGCAATCCAAAAGTAATGGGCGTTGGTTTAGGTGAAGATACCGGTTTGTTAATTACGAATGGACATCAAATGGAAGCAATTGGTTCCGGTTTGGTTATTTTGGTTGATGGACGTGAGGTTAAAGACACCAATTTAACACAAGTTGAATTAGGGCAGCCAATTTCTATCAATCATTTGGTAACGCACGTTATGAGTCAGTTTGATAAATTCGATTTGAATACCTATAAAATGAGCATCCATTCTTCTCAATATACAAATTAAGAGGCTATGAAAATCATAATTCACGGCGGTTTTTTTTCTGAATCTTCAACCAGTTTAGAAACTAAAATTGCAAAGCAGCAGGCACTTTTACGCATTGTGAAAGATTCGTATGCGTATCTTCAAAATCATTCGGCATTAGAAACGGTGGTTTATGTGGTTTCGCAGTTAGAAGACGATGAATTGTTTAATGCCGGAATTGGTTCGCAAATTCAGTCCGACGGAAAAATCAGAATGAGTGCTTCTTTAATGGATGGCGAAACGCAGAAAATGAGCGGTGTTATTAATATCGAAGACGTTAAAAATCCAATTCAGGTAGCGCAAGTGTTGATGCAGGTTGATGACCGAATTTTAGGCGGAAGCGGCGCTACAAACTTTGCTCGGAAAAATGGATTTGAAGAATTTTCAACCGAAATTCCACAACGAAGAGCCGAATACGAAGCTAAAGTAAAATCTTTAGGAACAGGAACGGTTGGTTGTGTGGCTTTAGATAAAGAAGGAAAAATTGCAGCAGCGACTTCAACCGGTGGAAAAGGTTTTGAAATTCCCGGAAGAATATCCGATTCTGCAACAGTAGCAGGAAATTACGCAAACCAATTTTGCGGTGTAAGTTTAACGGGAGTTGGTGAAGATATTGTAAGCGGAGCCGTGGCAGCAAAAATTGTAACCCGAGTTACCGATGGATTTTCATTAGAAAAAGCGTTCGAAAAAACCTTTGCCGAATTAAAACCTTATGATGGTTTTGCTGGTGCAATTGCAATTGATAATCAGGGAAATATAATGCATCAAGATTCGCACCCAAGTATGGTTTTCGCCAGTTTTGATGGTGTTAATGAAGAGGTTTTTCAATAAATATAAAAAATATCAGACACAAAATGTCTGATATTTTTTTGTAGAAGAATCATTGCAAAATCTTTAAATAATAGTTGTAACTTTCGTTGGTAAAATTGATTTTCTTATCTTTTTGATAATGAAATATTTATGTTTTAATTTTACATATTAAGTAATCAACAAAGACTATTTTGGCTGCAGAACGAATTATATTAGGGATTGATCCCGGAACTACAATTATGGGTTTTGGTTTAATTAAGGTTGTAAAAAATTCTATGGAATTTATACAGCTTAACGAACTGAATCTAGCCAAAATGAGCGATCCGTACTTAAAATTACAACGTATTTTTGAACGAACCATTGAATTGATCGATACGCATCATCCCGATGAAATTGCAATCGAAGCTCCGTTTTTTGGGAAAAATGTGCAATCCATGTTAAAATTGGGTAGGGCACAAGGTGTTGCCATGGCAGCCGGATTGTCGCGCCAAATTCCTGTGACCGAATACGAACCCAAGAAAATTAAAATGGCAATTACCGGTAATGGTAACGCCAGTAAAGAACAGGTTGCAAAAATGTTGCAGCAATTGTTGGGTTTAAAAGAACTACCTAAAAACCTGGATTCTACCGATGGTTTGGCAGCTGCTGTTTGTCATTATTTTAATTCAGGCAAAACAGTTGTCGGCAAAAGTTATTCGGGTTGGGATGCCTTCGTTAGTCAAAATGCAGACCGCGTAACCAAAAAATAATGGCGGGCATTTACCTACATATTCCTTTTTGCAAGCAAGCGTGCCATTATTGCGATTTCCATTTTTCTACTTCGTTAAAAAAGAAAAAGGAGATGATTTCTGCTTTACGTCGTGAAATTTTCTTGCGAAAAAATGAGGTTACAGAACCTGTTGAAACCATTTATTTTGGTGGTGGAACTCCAAGCGTTTTATCGAACAATGAAATTAATCTACTAATTGACGAAATTTATCAGTTGTTTAATGTTTCAGAAAATCCTGAAATTACGTTAGAGGCCAATCCTGATGATTTATCTGCAGATCGAATTAAACAGTTGGCAGAATCAAAAATCAACCGTTTAAGTATCGGAATTCAATCGTTTTTTGATGAAGATTTAAAAATGATGAATCGGGCACATAATGCCAACGAAGCATGGAATTCGTTGCAAGAAGCAAAAAAATATTTTGATAATATTTCGATAGATTTAATTTACGGAATTCCTGAAATGACAGTAGATCGATGGCAACAGAACGTACAAAAAGCGTTATATTTAAACATTCCACACATATCAAGTTACGCGTTAACGGTTGAACCAAAAACGGCATTGGCTACGTTGATTAAAAACGGAAAAATCCCTACGCCAGATGACGGAATTGCACATGAACATTTTTTGTTGATGATTGAAATGTTGGAAAAAGCAGGCTTTATTCATTACGAATTATCTAATTTTGGTAAGCCTGATTATTTCTCAAAAAATAATTCAGCGTATTGGCTGGGGAAAAAATATTTAGGAATTGGACCGTCTGCACATAGTTTTAATGGTGAAAACCGATCTTGGAATATCGCCAATAATGCATTGTACATAAACGCCATTCAGCAAGATAAATTACCAAATGAAGTGGAGGTTTTATCAAAAAATGATCGATACAACGAATATGTAATGACCGGTTTGCGTACGGTTTGGGGCGTATCATTAGAAAAAATTAAAAACGATTTTGGAAGTGATTATTTAGATTATTTGCTGAAAAATGCCGACATATTTCTTATCAACGAAAAACTGATTATTGAAAAAAATATCTTAAAAACAACTTTAAAAGGTAAATTCTTTTGCGATGGAATTGCAAGTGAATTGTTTATGATAGATTGATAGAATTTCCACAGATGCACGGATTTTTTTCTATATTTATTGTGTTTTCAAACAATATGAAATATAAAATTTATGTCCTTTTGTTAACTTTATTTTCTTTCGTAAGTGAAACGGAATGGTGGTATGAAAATGATAATTCAGGTTTTAATGGTAAAATAAGCCTTCATTTTATACTGTTATATATCACTTTTATTGTAGGCTATTTATTGTATAAATCAGGAGATAAATATCGTTTCTTATTTATCATAATTTTATTAATGAATATCATTTGGCTTTTAATCCATTTACAGTTTTATATTGGATCAATACACGTTCTAGATTAACAAGTTTTTGGTCATTCCGAACTTGATTCGGAATCTCATCAAAAATTAAAAGCGAGTGAGAAACTGACCCGAGCTTGCGAACTGAACGAAGTTAAACAAGTTCAGTTTGACGTAAATGATTATATTTGATTGCTTGAAAGGATAATTTTTAATTATTATCTGTGCATCTGTGGCAAACAAAAAAATATAAAAATGAAAACAATAATACAATATAAAAATTCAACATACAGTATTGATTTATCAAAACCAATCGATATTTCTTTACCAATTCAAAATAACGAGCAAAACCCAATTGCGTGGTATTTAGATCAGCCCGAAATAAATCCGGTTGTTATGGGGGATTTCGTCGGTAGCGTGGCATCGGGTAAATCATCTACAAACTTTAATAACATTCTGTTTAATCCGCACGGACATGGAACGCATACTGAATGTTTGGGACATATTACCAAAGACTTTTATTCGATCAATCAAACGCTAAAAACCTTCTTTTTTACAGCCGAATTAGTTTCTATAGAGCCCGAACTAATCGATAATGATCTCGTTATCACAAAAAATCAGATTGAAAAAGTATTGGAAGGTAAAAGATCTGAAGCTTTAATCATAAGAACGCTTCCAAATTCAACAGAAAAAAAGCATAAGAATTATTCTAATACCAATCCCACGTATTTGTCAGAAGAAGCCGCTGTTTTTATTAGAGAAATTGGTGTGGAACATTTACTTATTGATTTACCAAGTGTTGATAAAGAAGTTGATGAAGGTAAATTAGTGGCTCATAAAGCCTTTTGGAATGTAAAGAATGTAAACGAAGTAAATGCCGATGCCCGTTTTAACTGTACAATTACCGAATTGGTTTTTATTGACAGTGAAGTTGCAGACGGATCGTACATTTTAAACCTGCAGATTGCATCGTTTGAAAATGATGCATCGCCAAGTAAGCCAATTTTATACTATTTAAAATAACATTTTATTTTAGCAATATATACAGGTGTGCCATTTCAAATTAATTATAAATCTCAAAAAAAATTAGATTGATATAGAGTAAATAGATTCTTAAATGCTTAATTATAAAATTATTATGATAAAAAAAATTCTATTTATATTTTTTGTTTTATGTACACAAATAATAAATTCTCAAAGCTATGAAAAGTGCATGTTAGGTTTCTGTTTAGGATCAAAGTTAAAAGATGTGAACAATATTACGCCAGATCTAGGTAATGATCCGAAGTCAGCAATCCAAGAATATATTTATATTGGTAAAGAATATAAATCTTTTTTGGATATTCCTATACACATAATAATACTTACCTTTGAACATGGGGTATTAACAAATGTTATAATACATTTTAAAAATATTGATTCAATAGAGGGAATCACTCAGTCTGATTTTGAAAAAATGAAAGAATATTTATTCTCCCAATTTGGCGAAGATTATACCAAAAGAGATATCTCTTTACATAAGTGTACTTTAGATGAAGCAATATGGGATGTAAGAAAAGATGTTTTGGCGATACTATCACGAAATAATTGCCAGAAGAATATTCCGGAGAATGAGAAAGATTTAAATGAATTAGATAGTATGTTTTTATCGTTATATCACTGCGAAATAGTAAATTAGCCTTTTTATGCATTTATATGAGTAAAACCCTAATTTTTTAATAAATAATATAAATCGAATGAAAATAGATTAATAATAAGAGTCGATAAATTTATACAAATAAATACATAAAATTTAAGAAGTGTTATAAAAAAACTCCTTCAATTTGAAGGAGTTTTATGTATAATTAATCTTGTTTTTGACCGTGATTAATATCGTTTCTGTGTTCTAAAACATCTAAGTTTTCATCAACAAAATAAGCGCTACCAAAACCGTTTACGTAAGCACCTTTTACCGGGTTTAAAGCAATCATGATAAAATCTTCCATAGGAACAATTACTTCAACCACTTTTCCGTGCGCTTCTTTTAATTTTTCAACAACGGTATCCCATTGAGCAGAATCTCTTTCAATTTGAGTTGTAGTAACATCAAAAGTCAAACGTTCGCGTGCGTATATTTGTTTAGAATCGCTTTCGTCGGCAATAAACATCATCGATGCTTTTTTCTGATCTCTTAAGTTTTTAGTATGGCGCGCCATAAAAGAAACTAAAATATAGAATTTATTGTCAATGTTAACAAACGGAGCGTAGCTTGAATTTGGGTTACCTTCGGCATCAACCGTTCCTAAAATGATCGATTTAGAGTTTGCAACTAATTCTTTTACTTTTGGTGCTATAGGCTTAACCTCTTTGTGTGTTGGTGGTGTGTTGTGTGTACTCATTTTAAAAAATTTATTGCAAAAATAGGTATTTATATCGGTTTTATATGTTTAAAGAGTGAAAATCAACGCTGATTGTTAGCGTATAAGTAAATTTTGTACGAACAGGCGATCCGTTTATCGTACCCGGAATCCATTTTTTTGCGGCACGTTTTACAGCTTGCATCATTCGTTTCTGGAAATATTCCAATTCAGGATCAACCATTCTAAAACTTGACACCGAACCGTCTTTTTCAACAATAAAATCAATGGCAATATCAAGCTTAGTTTTTGTTTTTGCTACGTTTAAATTCGCGCGTTCCTGATCAGTCACATAGAAATTATTGCTGACTTTCTCACTAAACTTTTCCATACCGTTTATTGGCGATGCTTTCTGGCGAACCATTTTGAAATAATTGTACTCATTTATTACAAAAGATAGGTTGTACAAACTCGCTTTAGCTGTACCGTCCACAATGGCAGGTTTAAAATTTGGAAGCTGTTTAATAATTGGAACAATCAAGGTTTCCAATTCAAATTCATCGTTTGGAATGTTTGCTTTTGTAACCTCGCCTTTATCGTTTAAAAACAATTTTACCTGAACGATGTTGTCTTTGCCGCGCATTTTATCAAAAGTTTCATCGGGAATTTCTAATTCTTGAATAATATTTTGAACGTATTGTGTGGCTTCGTAAGGTGGAATTGCCTTTGAGTTTTGAGCAGATGAAACGATGGTTGTTAGAAAAGTAAAAAGAAAAAATAGTATGTTTTTCATGGTTAATCTTGATATTTAATTGTAATTGGAATAGTAAAACTTGATCGGACCGGTTTGCCATTTTCAATTGCTGGATTCCATCTGGTAGATTTTATGACGTTTATTGCTTCTGAATGAAACAATGGAGTATTAGCTTGTACTACTTCCACGTTTGAAAGTGTGCCGTCTTTTTCAACAAAGAATCTTAATCGCATTTTAATATCATAATCCACCTTTTTACTATCAAATTTAAATTCTTCCATAAATCGTTTCATAAAGTTTTTCAACCCATCTTTTGGTGTTGCTTTCATATAAACTTGCCCAGCGATTGGCTCTTCTTCAATAGTTTGCTCTACAGGTATAACCAAATTAAAAGCTTTTCTTGATACAACTGCAACACCGTCTTCGGTTTTAGGATTCCATTTTGGTAATTTTTCAATCGCTTTTTTTAGGTTCGATTCTAATTGCAGGGAATCATTTTGAATTTTCGGATTAAAAACCGAACCATCTTTTGTAATGGTTAATACAATAGTTAGGTTTAAATCTTGGCTGGCAAATTTTTGTTGAACAGCATCGGGAATTTCCAAGTTACTAGCCAATAAATCTAAATACTCATTTGTAGGAATGGTTGTAGAAGCTTCAACAGTTTGTGCGTTTGTTTGAAAACTAAAAGCCAACAAAATTAAAAGTAGCGTGTTTTTCATTATTCGTTTTTTGCAAAATTACTAAAATTATTGCAGAACCTGTAAAATAAGAGGTTTTGTAAAAAGATTCATAAAAAATACAGTAGTAAAATAAAGTTTATTAATTTTGTGAAGATTAAAAAATAGTCGTCACAACAAGTTTATTCGAGTAGTGATTTGAAAGAAGATTTATATATCTATGGATAAAAAAGATTTACGAAGCGTTATTTTTCGACACTTAGACGGAATTGTCACGCTGCCGGTTTTAGTTACGCTTAACAATGCCGATATTTTGCAGTTTATTTCGAAGAATGAAAAAGTAACTTTGAACGAACTTGCTACTCAATTTAATGCGAATGAAGGCTACTTAAACGTGGCATTACGCGTGTTAGCATCACAAGGTTTTTTGAAATATCAAGTTAAACCGCAGGTTTCTGTTGAAAAAACTACAAAGTTCGATCAAATGTTGCGTTATGCAGATTCGTTAAAACCTGTAATGGAAATGATACAGTTTTCGCAAGGTTTCCATAATCGATTGTTCGAAAAAGAACCATTTTTAAAATTAAAACCTTTGTTAGAAAGCTACCAGAACGATACACTTTTACCTTCGGCTTTGAACGACGAGGACAATGAAATTCGTAAACAACTGAATTATTATGTAGAAGGTTGCTTGGTTGGACCAACAATTGTTCGTTTGGGAATGAACGGTATGTTTCACAAATATTTTATGGAGTCGAGCTTTAAGGCAGAAGAATATCATAAAGATCCGGAAAGTTTCGAAAAACTGCTCGATTTTCTAACGCATTTAGGTTGGTTCAACAAGAAAAATCACAACTATAGTTTTACAGATGAGGGCTTGTTTTTTGCCCGCAGAGCAACATCATACGGTGTTACGGTTTCTTATTTGCCTATGCTGAGTCAGATGCAGCATCTGTTGTTCGGTAATGTTTCAGAAGTGAAGCAAGACAATGGCGGACAGCAGGAAATTCATGTGGACAGAGCCATGAATGTTTGGGGAAGTGGCGGTGCACACGCAACGTACTTTAAAGCGGTTGATGAGTTGATTATCGAAATATTCAACAAACCTCTTGATGAACAACCAAAAGGGATTTTAGATATGGGTTGCGGTAATGGTGCTTTGCTGGAACATTTGTTTGAAACCATTGAAAACCGAACGTTGCGTGGAAAACATTTAGAAACACATCCGCTGTTTTTGGTTGGTGCTGATTACAATCAGGAAGCTCTGAAAATTACTCGAGCTAATTTAATATCGAATGATATTTGGGCAAAAGTTATTTGGGGCGATATAGGAAATCCGGTAAAATTGGCTGCCGATTTAAAAGACGAGTACAATATTGAGCTGAACGATTTGCTGAATATGCGTACCTTTTTAGATCATAACAGAATTTGGGAGCAACCTGTAAAAACTGAAAATTTGCAAGAAAGTTCTTCAACCGGAGCTTATGCAACCAACGGCATATTGTTGCCTAACGAATGGGTGGAACAAAGTTTGGTGGAACATTTACAAAAATGGCGGCCATTTATTTCTAAATTCGGATTGTTGGTGATTGAATTGCATACGTTAGATCCTAACATCACATCAAAAAATATTGGTTTAACAGCTGCAACGGCTTACGATGCCACACACGGTTTTTCGGATCAATATATTTTGGAATTGAATGTTTTTGAAGAATGTGTAAAACGTTCGGGGTTGTCTGTTGATGATAATTATACCCGTAAATATCCTGCCGATGAACGTGCAAATATCAGTATTCATTTGATAAAATAAAAAAATACCGCTTTTAAAGGCGGTATTTTTTTGGTTAATTTTCTAAAGGAAGAAAGTTGTAGTTTTTAGAATAATACAACATTTGTTCAGCAAACGTTTTAGGGTAGGTTACCACAATATCGGTAATTTCGCCTTTTTCATTTGTTACAGGAACAAGCACTGGATTTACAAAACCGCGGTAAGGTGCGGTGTTGAACTTTTTGCTGCGTTCTAACACTTCTTTGTGTAGTTGCTTGTCAACTTTTACACCATAATTTTCAACCAGTTCTTTCGCAGCTTTAAAATCTCCTTCTGATTTTATGCGTTGTGTTTCACGCAGCAATTGTCCGAACAAATCATGCAAACGTGCATAATCATTTATTTTAAAGTAGGTTTTATTGTCGCGAATCACTTTTTCAATCACGTTGAATTCTTTTCCTTTTTCAAAAACCCATGCCGAAACCCATTGGCGGTTACGCATGTGTGCTTCTTCGATATCCTGACCTGGTTCAATTCTGACCAACTGCGTCATTAATCCGTTGCGGATATAATCGTTATAAGCTGCCATTCCCAGATTCTGCCAATTATCAACCAAACCTAAATCCTGAATTTTTTTATCGTACAAATAGTAAAGCGCAACCAAATCGGCACGACCTTCTTCTAAAGTAGATGCGTAACTTTTTAAGGTTTCTTTTGGCGTACCAACTCCCGGATTTAACTGACCCGATGCGTGCCCAATTACTTCGTGCAATGCCGTATGTAACTTATCAGCCAATTCGCTGTAACGTTGTGAAAGTTGAATTTCATTCTCGTCAAACGCAAATTCCTTTAATTTATCGCCACCGCCGGCTTTGTTGTATGCATCGATAATATTTCCTAACGAAATTGATTTTGAACCATGTTCCGCACGAATCCAGTCTGCATTTGGAAGGTTCACACCAATTGGCGTTGCCGGTGACGTATCGCCACTTTCGGCAGCCACAATAACGGTTTTGTAAGATACACCTACTACGTTTTTCTTTTTATGTTCGGGCATTAAAGGCGAACTATCTTCAAACCACTGCGCACTTTTAGAAATTACTTCCATTTTTGCCGACATGTCGAAATCTTTAATCTGAACCGTTGATTCGTACGATGCTTTATGCCCTAACGGATCGTTATAAACTTCGATAAATCCGTTGATGTAATCAATATTTCCTTCGGTAGCTTTTACCCAAGCCACGTTGTAATCGTCCCATTTTTTAAGATCGCCGGTTTTGTAAAAATCAATCAAAATCTTCAACGCATCGGCTTGCGGTTTATTTTCGGCAACTTCTACCGCTTTTTCCAGCCAATAAACAATTTTATCAATGGCAGCACCGTACATTCCGCCACTTTTCCACACGCGCTCTTCAATTTTACCCGATTCTGTTCTAACCAGTTTTGAGTTCAATCCGGTAGATAAAGGTCGTAAGGTATCCGCAGGAATCATACTTCCGTAAAAACGCTCTACATCTTTCGCATTTAATCCTTTTCCGTAAAAATTAACCGCCGAACCTTGTACCAAACCTTTCGATTCGTTTAAATTCACTTTTTTACCATCAACATCGTTAAAAAGAACTTCCACAATACTTGCATCTAAATTTGTTTTGGTTTCTTTTAATAATTTCTGAAGATACGTTTGCGGAAAATCGGGCTTGATTTTACTGTTTGAATAATGATGGTGAATACCGTTAGAAAACCAGACGCGTTTTAAATAAATCTCGAAATTTTTCCAGTTTTCGCTTTTTTTATCGCCCTTGTAGTTTTTATAGACGTTTTCAAGCGCCGTACGAATTTTTAAGTTGTATTTATAGTTTTGATCCCAAAAAATATCACGACCCGAATAGCCTGCTTGTGCCAGATAATACACCAGTTTTTTCTCTTTCAGGGTTAGTTTTTCCCAACCCGGAATATCGTATTTCAGCACCTGAACATCGGCAAATTTTTCCGGTTCAAACTGTACGCTTTGTAAACTGTCTGTAACGCTTTTGTAATTGCTTGTTTTGTTGTTTTTGTTGCAGGCTGTTAGTGATACAACAGCTATTGCTATCATGGTAAACTGACTAAATTTCATGCTTAATTGTTGTGTTATTAAAAACAAATATATTAAAATTTATGTTGTGAAGTTTTGCTTTGATTGAAACTGCCGTATAAAAAAAGAGCTTTGAAAATATCAAAGCTTATTAATTTTGCGGTAAAACGTTTTTAAGAAATTCGTTTAATTGGTCGAACAAATCTTTTGGACTTGAATATAAAATATGAAAATTGCTTAATGCAAAAAGTAAATCGTTGGTATCGACTTCGGCTTTTTGCAAATAAACAATAGGTTTACGTTTTGCTTTGGCGTAACCCAATTCAATACACGAGGTAACGTTAACCGATGTAGCTTCGATAATTAAAAAGTTGCTGGAATCTATTTCTTTCATTGCTTGCTGCATCATTTCGGCTTCCTGACCGGCTTCAAACGGATATTTATCAACAAAGATAAACTGTTCCACATTCGCTGTACTCATTGCCATGCCCAGTGCAATAATTTCTTTTCCTAAAGATTTTCTTGTAATTGTATCAACCGATATATATGCTTTCATTCATTAGCAGTTTATGTGGTAAAGATAATTAAATTATTCGGTAACAACGGTTTCTCTGTCGCTTTCTTCGGCTTTTCCTTCTTCAATCATTTCCGATACTTCTTCGCGATCGTCTTTTTCTAAATGTTCCACCAAATCTTCCTGATCGTCGTTAATTTTATCGATAAAAAACTTACAGTACAAAGGTAAATGGTCAGACCCAACGGTTGGCATCGCTTTTAATTCTTCTACAAAAATGTCGGTTGTATGAAACATTTGATCGATCGGAAAACGCAGCAAACGGTATTTTGCATGAAAGGTTGATATTAAACCGCGACCAATTCTTGGATCGATTGTTCCGGATGTTTTTCTGAATAATACCGATGATTTTGCCCACGCCACATTATTAAAGTCGCCAATTACAACAGCAGGTTTACGATCTTCTTTTACTTTTTTGGCAACCGATAATAATTCGCCATCGCGTTCTTTTGCATTTTCTTCTTCGGTGGGGCTTGGCGGCGGCGGATGCACGCCAAAAAACACAAACTCAAAACCATCTTTTGTTTTAAAAGTAGCTTCAATACTCGGAATATCGTCGGCAACAAAATAATGTTTCTGGCAATTGGTCATTTCAATTTTAGAATACAAATGCATTCCGTAAGTGTTTTCTAAAGCGATTTCACAAAAATACGGATAGTTCGGTTTTAAAACTTGCAATGCATCTTCCCAATCTTGGTTTGATTCCATTGTAAGAATGATATCCGGATTTTCGTTCTCTAAAAACTTCAAAAATCGATCATATTCTTTATTAAACTGATAAATATTGGTGGAAATGACTTTAATACTTTCAGACGATTTTTCGGTTTTAACCTTTTTTTCGATCTTATAAAATGGCGTGTACGGAAAAAGCAGATAAATCTCGTAAATCATACAGCAAACCAACGCAGCCTGAGCAAACAAAAAATAGATAGTTCTTGGTACAAATGTAAATGCCAAAACTAAAACAATGAGTTGCAGAACAAAAATCTGGACTTTTCCAAAATCGAAAATCCTGAAAAACCAATGTTGGTTTTCTACCAGCGGAATTAACGATGCAAAAATTAAAAGGATAGATAAACTATAAAAACCAATTTCCATTACGGTAAATTTTTTACAAATCTAAAGTTTTAAAACCAAGCATTTTATAAACATCTAAAAATACTTGCGACGGTTGTGCTGTTAAAGTTATGCTTTGCTGTGCGTGCGGATGCAGAAATGTTAAACTGTGTGCATGCAGCAACATGGTTTTCATACCAAATTTTTCCAGCCACAATTTATTCTGCTTGTTGCAACCATGCGGTCGGTCGCCAATAATTGGGTGTAAAATATGCGCCATGTGCTTGCGAATTTGGTGCATGCGTCCGGTTAAAGGCGTGGCTTCAATTAAACTGTAGCGCGATGTTTGGTGTTTACCATGCGGTAAATCAATCTCGGCTTTTTCCAAGGTTTTTATTTTGGTAACGGCATCTTGCAACACACCATCGTCACGATGCAAAGCATAATCAATGATTAATTCATCGGCACAAAAACCGCGAACAATTGCCCAATATTTTTTTTCGGTTGATTTATTTGTGAATTGTTCAACCAAATTTCGGTTAGTTTCTTTATCTAAAGCAAAAAGCAAAACACCCGATGTTTTACGATCTAACCTGTGTACCGGATATACTTTTTGATTGATTTGATCGCGTAAAAACTGAATAGCAAATTCTTCGGCATTTCGTGCAATAGGTGACTGATGAACCAGCAAATCGTGCGGTTTGTTGATGGCAACCAGATATTCGTCTTGATAAATTATTTCGAGTGGATTCATTTATTTTTTTAACTTTAGAAAAAAGAGTGATGACAAAAGTTGTATTATATTCAATTCTGTTCTTGTCAATATTTCAGTTTGATAAAAGTACAAAAATAAGCTATCAATTAAAAAACGAAAAGTTAGTTTATCATCTTAAAATGAAAAATGGTAAACAATTGTCGGTTTGTATTGATAAAGACGAGAAATATATTGTTTATAGATATGGTTCAAGAAATAAAATCGAGTTAGAATATCCAAAAGAAAAAGATTTATCAAGTTTTCAAAAGTTTGAATATTCTGGCTGGAGTAGAGGTGGTGGTATTGAAAATTCTGGCATGGAATTAACGTATTTGGCTTTTACAAATAAACAAGTCAAGTATGTTATTTATGATACTTATTTTGCTGAAGGAAATAAATCGAATGCAGGAATTAAAGTGATTGAATCAGAAAACAAAATCACAGATTTAAAAGGATTGATAAAATCAAGAAAAGGAAATTTATCTGATTTAAAAGATAAAGTAAAAGAAAGTGAGGAGTTGTATTATTAAATAAAAAAATCGCCTTTTAAAGGCGATTTTTAATGAAACACTAATTTAATTATTTAGCGTCTGCATATTTTTTAGCAACAGCGTCCCAGTTAACCACATTAAAAAATGCGTTAATATAATCAGGTCTGCGGTTTTGGTAGTTTAAGTAATAAGCATGTTCCCAAACATCTAAACCTAAAATTGGTGTACCTTCGCATCCAATTCCTGGCATTAAAGGGTTGTCTTGGTTTGCAGTAGCACAAACTTCTAACTTACCGTTTTTAACACATAACCAAGCCCAGCCCGATCCAAATTGTGTAGCACCCGCTTTAGCAAAAGCATCTTTAAAAGCATCGAATGATCCAAAAGCTTCGTTAATTGCAGTAGCTAATTCACCAGTTGGCTCGCCACCTGCGTTAGGTGCCATAACTTCCCAAAATAAGTTGTGGTTGTAAAAACCGCCACCGTTATTACGGACAGGTTTGTTGTTTAAATCTAAATTTTTTAAAATATCTTCGATCGATTTTCCTGCTAAATCAGTTCCTTCAATCGCAGCATTTAAGTTTGTTGTGTATGCTTGGTGATGTTTAGAGTAGTGAATTTCCATTGTTCTAGCGTCAATATGAGGCTCTAAAGCGTCGTAAGAATATGGTAATTTTGGTAATTCGAAAGCCATAACTATAATAGTTTAAAGATTAGTATTATTTTTATTTCAAATTTAAACAAAATACATCGACAACAAAAATTATTATGTATCTTCTTTGTTAACATTTTTATAAAGTATCTTGGAAAAAAAAGCCTTTACCATTTATAACGCATCGGCAGGTGCCGGAAAAACGCATACGCTTGTAAAAGAGTATCTTAAAATTTTGTTGGGATATTCTAATAAAGACGATGCCTACCGTAACGTGCTTGCAATTACTTTTACCAATAAAGCGGTGAACGAAATGAAATCGCGCATTGTTTCTTGCATTTATGCGTTTACGTTGAACGAAATTCCGCCGAAAGAATACCGATTGCTGGAACAAATTGTTGGTGAAACGCAATTTACCGAAGCTTATATTCGAGAAAAGTCTAAAAAGATTTTAAAGAACATTATTCATAATTATGCGGGGTTCGATATTTCTACCATTGATAAATTCACGCATAAAGTAATTCGATCTTTTGCTTTTGATTTGAATTTACCTTTTCATTTTGAAGTTTCGTTAGATACCGAAGCTTTGTTACAGGAAGCGGTTGATGCTTTGATTTCGCAAGCCGGAGTTGATGAGGAATTAATCAAGTTATTGGTAGATTTTTCGATTAGTAAAGCCGATGATGATAAAAGTTGGGATGTTACCAACGAGTTAATGGAAATTGGACGTTTGTTGCTGAACGAAAACAACAAACAAGAACTGGAAGCTTTTGAGAATATCGAAATGCAGACGTTTTTGTCATTAAAAAATTGGTTGCACGATCAGATCAATCAGTTAAAAACTGAAACAGTTTCGTTGGCTCAAAATGCGTTGCAGTTGCTGGAAACAAATGGTATCGACAATAAATCGTTCAGTGGTGGGTATTTTCCAAAACATTTAATAGGAATTGTTGATGGAAATTACAACAACGCCAACAAAAAATATTACGAGTTTGAAGATATTAAAATCAACAAAACCGCCAAAGATAAAGATGCAATTGAACAATTAATTCCCGATTTATTAGCGATTACAAAAAAGATTTATCCGCTGTTTGGAAAGATCTATTTTTACGAAGCTTTCCTGAAAAATCTGGTGCCGCTTTCGTTGTTGAATTCTATAAGTAACGAAATTAAACGCATTCAAAACGAACAGCAAATTCTTTCTATATCGCAGTTTAATAAGATTATTTACGAAGAATTAAAAAATCAGCCGGCGCCTTTTATTTATGAACGATTAGGCGAAAAATACCGACATTTTTTTATTGATGAATTTCAGGATACGTCCGAAATGCAATGGCAAAATCTGGTTCCGTTGATTGATAATGCCCTTTCGGGCGAAGACGATTTTGGTAAACAAGGTTCGTTAATGATTGTGGGCGATCCAAAACAAGCAATTTATCGCTGGCGTGGCGGCAAGGCAGAACAATTTATGCAATTGAGCGATGGCGAAAATCCGTTTTCAAATCCGTCAAAAGCAACCGTAAGTTTAGATACCAATTACCGCAGTTTTTCTGAAGTGATCGAATTTAACAACGGGATTTTTAAGTTTTTGGCGAATCAGTTCAATAACCCAGCGTATCAAAATCTGTACGAAAATTATTCGCATCAAAACACAAATCCCAAAAAAGGCGGTTTCGTAAATATTTCGTTTTTAAATAACGATTTGTTGGTTGATGATGAGGTTACAAAAGACGATTTGTATCTGAACGAAGTTTTAAAAACGATTGAAAATGTTTTGGCTCAAGGTTTTTCGTTGGGCGATATTGTGGTGTTAACGCGTAAAAGTAAAGACGGTGTTAAGGTTGCCAATCATTTAACAAAAAATGGAATCCGCATTTTATCTTCGGAAACTTTGTTGATTAATAATGCTACCGAAGTTCAGTTGCTGCTGAATTTGTTACGATTTTTAAAGAACAATCACGATAAAGAAGCAAAAGCACTGATTTTATATTATGTTGGTCGATTTATTCTGAAAGATGCCAAAGTACACGATGTGATTGTGAAAGGAATGGCGATGGATAATGAAGCCGATTTTCAGAGTTATCTGCAAACGTTCGGCATTGAAATCAATTTTAAAGAACTGCGTAAAAATAATTTGTATGTGGCAGTAGAATTGCTGGTTTCGGCATTTATTCCGACCAAAAAAACCGAAGCTTATGTACAATATTTTCTAGATTTGATTTTAGAACGAACCGTAAAAAACCAGTCAACAATCGCCGATTTTTTAAATTATTGGGAACAGAATTATCATAAATTGAGTATTCCATCGCCCGAAAATGAAAATGCGGTAACATTAATGACGGTTCACAAATCAAAAGGATTGGAATTTCCGGTGGTGATTTATCCGTTTGCCGATGAAGATTTTTCGAAATCACGCGATAAAATTTGGGTCGATTTAGAAGAAAATGATCAGTTGGTTATCCCGAAAGCATTGGTCGATCTTAAAAACGACGTAAAAATGTATGGTGAAACTGCGCAACGTTTGTTCGATCAAAAAAAGCAGGAAGAACTGCTTGATAATTTAAATGTTTTGTACGTGGCGTTAACGCGTGCCGAAGAGCAGTTGTACATTATAAGTAATTACAAACGATCAAAAACCGGAACGCTACCAAATACATTAGCCGCATTTTTTGTGACTTATTTAGAAGATTTAGGTCGATTTTCCGAAAGTGAATTGAATTATGATTTTGGAAATCCTGTAAAAGTATCTGCCGAAAAAACAGATGAACTTTTAAAACCAATCGTGATAAAATCGGTAGAAAAACCAATAGATCAATCGGTAATAAAAATTGCAAAGCGCGAAGCAATTATGTGGGATACCAAACAGCAGCACGCCATTGAAAAGGGAAATTTGATACACGAATTGTTGGCAGAAATTATCACGGTTGACGATGTAGATTTTGTAGTGAAAAATGCGGTATCGAAAGGAATGTTGCCTGCAACAGAAGAACACGAAATATCAGAAAAAATTAAAGAAATTGTTCAACATGAAGATCTGCAACCTTTCTTCAATAAAGAGAATATCATTTATAACGAACGACCAATTTTGCATGAATCGTTCAAAAATATAAAACCCGATCGTGTTGCCATAAATGGAAACAAAGCTTATATCATCGACTATAAAACCGGGGAAGAACAACCAAAATACACCAAACAGATTAACGATTATGCCTTGGCAATTGAAGAAATGGGCTACGAAATCGCAAAAAAGACGCTCTTGTATATTCAAGACAATTTAAAAATAATAAATTTGTAACCTATCAATCTTAAAATAAAAACAAAACATAAAATTATGTACGGAGCTATTAAAGAGTTTTTACAAACAGAAATCGACACCATTAAAGACAATGGTTTGTATAAAAAAGAGCGCATTATAACATCGCCGCAAGGAGCCGAAATTACTATTAGTACGGGCGAAAAAGTTTTGAACTTTTGTGCGAATAATTATTTGGGATTGTCGTCGCATCCGGAAGTTGTTCAGGCAGCTAAAGATGCTTTAGATACGCATGGTTTCGGAATGTCGTCTGTTCGTTTTATCTGCGGAACACAAGATATCCACAAACAATTAGAAAAAGAAATTGCCGATTTTTACGGAACCGAAGATACTATTTTATATGCAGCTGCTTTTGATGCAAATGGTGGTGTTTTTGAACCTTTATTAGGAGCCGAAGATTGTATTATTTCTGATAGCTTAAACCACGCGTCGATTATTGATGGAGTTCGTTTGTGTAAAGCAGCGCGTTACCGTTACGAAAATAACGATATGGCAGATTTAGAAAAGCAGTTGCAACAAGCAGTTGCCGATGGTCGTCGTTTTAAATTGATTGTTACTGATGGAGTTTTCTCTATGGATGGGTTGGTTGCTCCGCTTGATAAAATTTGCGATTTAGCAGATAAGTATGGTGCTATGGTTATGGTTGATGAATGCCACGCAGCCGGATTTATTGGTGCTACAGGCAAAGGAACGTTAGAAGCTAAAAACGTAATGGGTCGTGTAGATATTATTACCGGAACTTTAGGTAAGGCTTTAGGTGGTGCCATGGGTGGATATACAACAGCTAAAAAAGAAATCATCGAAATTTTGCGTCAGCGTTCACGTCCTTATTTGTTTTCAAATTCATTAGCTCCATCGATTGTTGGTGCGTCTTTAAAGGTTTTCGAATTATTAAAGAAAGATACCAAACTAAGAGATCAGTTAGAATGGAATACCAATTACTTTAAAAAAGGTATGAAAGAGGCGGGGTTAGATATCATTGATGGCGATTCTGCAATTGTTCCGGTAATGTTGTACGATGCTAAGTTGTCGCAAATAATGGCAGATAAATTGTTAGAAAAAGGCATTTATGTAATTGGTTTTTTCTTTCCGGTAGTACCAAAAGATAAAGCGCGTATTCGTGTGCAATTATCGGCAGCACATACGCAAGAGCATCTAGATAAAGCTATAAAAGCGTTTACCGAAGTAGCAAAGGAGTTAGGGGTAGTTTAAAAAATCTTATAAAAATGTTAAAGGTTTCACTAAATTATTTTGTATATTCGTTGAAACAATTTATTTTTGTGAAAATATTACGTAAAGTAGAAAATTGAATAGTTATGAAACAATTAAAAGTATTTGCAGCTGCTTTGTTATTAGCTGGTACAGCTACACAAGCGCAAAATGCTGATCAACCATGGGCTATTACCGTGGGGGTTAATGCTTTGGACGGTGGACGTTCAAGTGTTGCCACAGACTTTGCAGATCGTTTTGGTCAATATTTCCAAACAGATAACTGGAGTATTTTGCCATCAGCTTCGGTTTTAAACGTGTCTCATTATTTAGGTGCTAACGTTTCATTTGGTGTTACAGGTTCTGTAAACAAAATGAAAAAAGTAGTTATGCCTAATGGATTTGATGCAAACGGAGATTTTAATGGTCAAAGAAGAGTTGATGCCGCAGACTTAATGTACTACGGTGTTGATGGTCATTTCAAATACAGTATCGGTGGATTAATCGGTTCTAAATGGTTTGATCCTGCTGTGCATGTTGGTGGTGGATACGCTTTCTTAGGTAAAGCATCATCAGGTAATGTTAGTGGAGGTGCAAGCCTTACTTTTTGGTTGTCAGAAAATATTGGTTTAAACTTATCTTCTACATACAAAAAACAATTTGAAGACGATGCTGTTGTAAGAGCACAAGATGTTTCTGTACCTTCTCATTTCCAACACACAGCTGGTGTCTCTTTCCGTTTTGGTGGAAAAGATACTGATGGAGATGGTATTTTAGATAAATACGATGAATGTCCAGAAGTTGCTGGTTTAAAACAATTCAACGGTTGTCCTGATTCTGATGCTGATGGTATTCCTGATCATTTAGATCAATGTCCTAATGTATTTGGTGAAGCACAATACAATGGTTGTCCTGATACAGATGGTGATGGTATTCCTGATCATCAAGATGCTTGTCCAGAAGAACCAGGATTAAAAGAATTCAACGGATGTCCTGATACAGACGGTGATGGTATACCTGACGGACAAGATGAATGTCCTGAAGAAGCTGGTCCAAAAGAAAATAACGGTTGTCCATGGCCTGATACAGACGGTGATGGTGTGCCAGATCATTTAGATGAATGTCCAGAAGTTGCTGGTCCTGCATCTAACAAAGGATGTCCAGAAGTGAAAGAAGAGCACATCAAACAATTAAACGAGTATGGTAAAACAATCTTGTTTAACACAGGTAAATCTACTTTCCAAGAGCAATCTTACGCAGTGTTAGATAATATGGCTAAAGTTATGAACCAATTCCCTAATGCTAAATTTGCAATCGAAGGTCATACAGATAGTACAGGTTCTGATAAAATCAACGACCCGTTATCTAACGATCGTGCAAATGCAGTTAGAGAGTATTTAATCTCTAAAGGAATTTCTGCAAGCCGTTTATCTTCTCAAGGTTTTGGCTCGAAAAACCCAATCGATGATAATAAAACTGTTGCAGGACGCGCTAATAACCGTCGTACAGAAATTAAATTAGTAAAATAATTTACAGTTTAAATAATATTGAAAACGTCCCGATTTGTCGGGACGTTTTTTTATTTTTATAAAATGAATACAACTTCTTTTCTAGATAAAATTGCACAACAAATTGCAGACGATTGTAACTTAAATTTTACAAATGCCATTATTGTTCTACCGAATAAACGTGCAAGATTGTTTTTGCTAGAAGCTTTTAAAAGCACATCAAACAAAACATTTTTTGCGCCTGAAATTATCAGTATTGAAGATTTAATTACAAGAATTTCAAAAATGAATACGCTTTCGGGTGTAGAACAACTTTTTGAATTTTATGAAGTTTATAAGGAAATTACTCCGAAAAATGCACAACAAGATTTTGAACAATTTAGTAATTGGGCAAAAATGTTGTTGCAAGATTTTAATGAAATTGATCGTTATTTGTTGAAACCAAGTCATGTTTTTGATTATCTTAAAAACATTGATGATATAAACCATTGGTCTGTAAAAGCAGAAGATTGTAGTACATTAATTGAAAATTATCTCACGTTTTGGGATCAGTTGCCAACCTATTACAATGCTTTTATTAAGCATTTAAAAAGTCAAAATTCCGGTTATCAAGGATTAGTTTATAGAGTTGCTGTTGATGATATCGATGCTTTTATAAATGAAAATAGTTCTAAAACGATTTATTTCGCAGGTTTTAACGCATTAAATCAAGCGGAAGAACAAATTATACAAGAGCTTTTAAAAAATGGCTTAGCAAAGATTTATTGGGATACAGACAATGCTTTTTTAACCGATACCGATCATGGTGCAGGTTATTTCGCTCGAAAAATCAAACAAAACTGGTCGTACTATAAATCGCATCCTTATGATTGGATTGTTGATGAATTCAAACAATCTAAAAACATCGAAATTATAAGCACGCCAAAATCTGTTGGGCAGGCAAAAATTGTCGGATCAATTGTAGAAGAACTTCAAAAATCTAATCAAAACCTTCAAAAAACGGCAGTTGTTTTATCCGAAGAAAATCTGTTAATTCCTGTGCTCTATGCCTTGCCAAATACGGTAGCATCGCTGAATGTAACAATGAATTACGACAGTAAATCAAATCCTATTCAATTGTTTTTTGCCAAGTTTTTCAAAATGCACGTAAATGCGTTGAATCGCGGAAAAACCAAAGCCGCATTTTATCACAAAGAAGTTTTAGATGTGCTGTCGCATTCTTTGATTGAAAATTTGGCGGCTTCAAAGCAGGTGGTTGACGGTATTAATAAACGGAATTTATCTTTTTTTAATTTTAACACTTTAGATTTTATTCCGACAGATAATTCTTTTTTACAGTTGATTATTAAAGATTGGAATAGTGATGTTATTGAAATTATCGACAGAATTGAGGCGATTGTTTTTGAAATTCGAACTTATCTCCGACAGAATAAAGACGATGTTTCGCTTACCTTTCTGTACGCATTTCATCAGGTTTTAACGCAGATTAAAAACTATCAGTTAAAGTATAAAGTTATTGATAATGCCCAGCAATTTGTGACCATTTATAAGCAAGTTGCAGATTTGGCTGAAGTATCTTTTGAAGGAGAACCTTTGGAAGGTTTGCAGGTTATGGGTGTTTTGGAAAGTCGGGTTTTAGATTTTGACAATGTAATTATCACTTCTTTAAACGAAGGGAAATTTCCTGCAGGAAAATCGACTAATTCGTTTTTTCCGTATGATGTTAAAATGGAATTGGGTTTGCCTACTTTCCGAGAAAAAGATGCTATTTACACCTACCATTTCTACCATTTGCTATTGCGTGCAAAGAATATTTATCTGTTATATAATTCAAATTCCGAAGGGTTGGATGCCGGTGAAAAAAGTAGATTTATAACACAATTGGTTTTAGATCCGCAGGTAAATCACAACATAAAAGTAAATAATTATTTTGCAAAATCGCCCGATAGTGTTAGTGAACCTTTAATGATTGAAAAATCGGAATTATTACAGAATCGATTGAAAGAAATTGCTTCAGATAAAGGTTTTTCTCCGTCGGCAATTGGCAATTATATGCGGAATCCAATTCAGTTTTATATGCAGCGTATTTTGGGTATTCGTGAGTTAGATGAAGTAGAAGAAAACATCGCCTTAAATACTTTAGGGACTATTATTCATGGCGCTTTGGAAGAATTGTATAAACCAGTAATCGATCAAAAATTAAGCATTGCAATGGTTGATAAAATGTTACAAAAGTATCAAACCGAAATTGTGAACCAGTTTAAGTTGAATTATTCAGAAAGTGCGGATAAACAAGGGAAAAATCTTTTAGCGTTTGAAGTTGCAAAACGTAACGTGTATCATTTTTTAATGCTTGAAAAAGAGATGCTTGAAAGTGGCGATGATGTTACAATAATTGGATTAGAACAAACTTTGGAAACCGTTTTAAAAGATTCAAAATTATCATACAACATTAAATTATCGGGAATTGCCGATAGAATTGAAATCCGCAACAATGTTGTGAGAATTATAGATTACAAGACTGGAAAAGTGGAACTTAATCAGGTTCAAATAAAAGAAATTTCAGGAATCACAACTGATTTAAAATTCGAAAAAGCCATTCAGTTGCTTATGTACGGTTTAATGTATAAAAGCAATACGCATTTGGCAGTTCAGGCTGGAATTTATTCGTTTAAGAATAGAAAATCGGGTTATTTGCTGTTTGGGTTGAAAGAAGATAAAATGATAAACGAGTTTATAACCGATGATTTATTGATTGATTTTAAGGCAGAATTAATCAGTTTGTTGAATACAATTTTAGATCCCGAAACAGTATTTGAAGAAAAAGTAGTTTAATTGTTTTTCTTTAAAAACGATGTGATGATTGAAGCTATTTTAGAATCTTGTTCAATAGTAGCAACATGGCCGCCAGGAATAATTTCAAACGTAACTTCGGCTCCTTCAACCTGACTTTTAATATCATCTAAAGGAATAATGGTGTCGTTTTCACTGGCAATAATCAATTTTGGGTACGGACTAAAGTGCAGTAATGCTTCGCGATCTATACGGATCTTCATGCCTTCTAAAGCTGCGATTATTCCTTGTAATGGAGTTTTTAATGCTTGTTGGGTAAAAGCCTCAATTTTATCTGCATGTAAATTATGTGCTTCTTTATCGAACAAATTCTGCGTTGCCATTCTAATAAAAGCAGTGCTGTTCTTTTTTACGACATCAATGGCACGGTCACGATTTATTTTACGTTCTTCGGAATCGGGTTGGGCAGATGAATTCAAAAGAATCAATGATCGAACATTGTCAGGATACAATTCAGCAAAAGCCAACGCAATGTATCCACCCATAGAATGCCCAATTAACGAAACCTTTCGCAAACGCAATTCAGAAATCAACGCAAAAAGCATATCCGCCTGATCTTCCATTGTGTGCACATATCCGTAACAATCGCTCTTGCCATGACCTAAAAGATCAACAGCAATAACTCGGTATCGTTTATCTAAATTCGATGTTAGATCGATCCACATTGAAGAATCTTCCAAAAAACCGTGAATAAGTAAAACTGTGTTTCCTTTTCCGGAATCAATATAATTTATTGCGGTATTTTTGTAAGTAAACGTGTTCAATCTTTTTTATGTAAAAATAGTAAAGAAAACCAAAAAATTAAAAATTATGTTATTTGCAACTAAATTGTATTTTTGCATATAATAAAAACATACTTATTTAACTTATGAAAACAAAAATTGCTTACCTGTTTTTTGTGCTATTTTCGATAACCTTAAATGCGCAAACTTCTGCTCCCGAGAAAAAAGTAACTGTTAGAGAAATTCCTGTATACCGTGATGTAGATGTTATGGCAACTTATCGTGGTGGTTATGCGGTGATTTTGAAGCAGATTGAAGACGCAACTAAAAATTGTAAGAGAGGATCCTTTAAAGGAAAAGATACCACCATTATTATTGATGTTTTAATTACCGATAAAGGTAAAGTTGCAAAGGTGGAATTTGTGAAAGCCGATGTTTCATTGTGCAATGAAGCTATAGAAAATGCAATTAAGAACGGAAATCAGTGGGTTCCGGGAAGAATTGAGAACAAGCCGGTAAATTCTTATTTGCAGTTAACCGTGAATTTAAGTAATGGTAGAGATAGCAGAAATATGAATGTTATAAATCGTTTACAATAAAAAAAACAGTCAATCTGTTTTTTTATTTAAAATATTGTTCTATTTTTATAGAACTAATTCTAATTTTGTAGAATATGAAATTAACAGCTGCCGAAGAACAACTCATGCAATACATTTGGAAGCATGATAAAGTGGTTCTTAAAGATTTAATTGATAGTTACAATGATCCCAAACCTGCAAAAACAACCGTTGCAACTACGGTAAAAAAACTTATTGATAAAGGTTTTGTTGGGTACGATGAAATTGGTAATACACGTTTGTATTTCGCAATTGTAAAGAAAGAAAACTATTTTTCTAAACAAATGAAAAATATGATTAAACAGTTTTTTGATAATTCCACATCACAATTTGCTTCCTTCTTTGCTAAAGATGCCACATTGACAAAAGACGAATTGCAAAAACTACGCGATTTAATAGATGATGAACTTAAAAACAAATAGTTATGGTACTTTATTTTATAAAATCGACATTTTTATTATTGATATTTTGTTTGATATATAAATGGAATTTAGAAAACAAAAAGTCATTACAATTTATAAGGTATTATTTACTTGCAAGTATAGTTTTTGCATTGTTTTTACCTTTATTTAATTTTCAGTTTTTAGTACCACAAAACAAAATTGTTGAAACTAAAGAATACATTTTTAATCAGTTGCCAAACATTCCTGTAATAATTGTTGATAGTGTTCCAGAAAACAATATTTCCATACTAACAATAATTTTTGTCTTTGTCAGTGGTGTTTTTTTAATCCGATTCTTATATAATCTTTTTAAAATTTTACAGATTAAGAAATCTGGTAAAAAAATTAGTACATCATTCGGAAACATAATTATTAGCAATAAAGTTGCTTCGCCTTTCACGTTTTGTAATTATGTCTATGTAAACAAAACCGACTGGGAAAGTAAAAGTGTAAGCGATGCTATTCTGTATCACGAACAAGCCCATGTAGAACAAAAACATTCAATAGATATTCTGTTTATTGAAGGATTAAAAATAGTTTTGTGGTTTCAGCCTTTTATCTACTATTTTAAACGAATTATACAAGAAAATCACGAATATCTTGCAGATGAATTTAGTTTGCAAAAAACTAAAAACCTAAAAAATTATCAAGAATTAATTTTAAACTATTATGGCAATAATCAGCCAATTGTTGCATTAAGTAGTTCGATCCACTTTAATAATTTAAAAAAACGATTTATTATGATGAAAAACACAAAAAAAGGAAAAGTATGGGGAACGATTTTTTATTCGTTAACCATGGCAGTAACGTATGTTGGTTTTGTTGGAATTGAAACCAAAGCAGCCGAAATTAAAAAGGTTGAAGATAAAATATCAAATGTAGTTGAACAAGCAGTTAATCGTCCTCAAGAAATTAAATCTACCGAACCAATTAGTGAAGAAACAAAAGATGAGATTAAGAATAACCCAATTATTCTGGCTTATATTAAAGGTGAAAAAAGTAGTGGCTACTTTAGTCATAAAGGCAGTGTTTATTTTTATGTTGTAGATGAAAATTTAAAAGTATCAATTTACAATAGATATGGAGTTGTTCAAAATGAAAAAGACTTCACTTACGAACTTAAAGCGGTATCTAAAGAAGAAAAAGAAAAACTAACTTTAGATGAATTAAAAAGATCTGCACAAGTACAAAATGATTATCAAGATATAAAAGAAATAGAAAAAAAATATGCTGAAGCTCATAGTTTTGTAGAAAAAAAGGCTGCTCCAAGAGAAGGTCTGCAAGCTTTTTTTGGTAATTTTATGAGGGCTTTTGATACAAAAACGATTACTACAAATGATACATTAATTTCAGCCAGGTTAAAATTTATTGTAGAAAAAGATGGCAGCTTTTCAAATATTATTGCAGTAGGCGGTGGAAATGAAACAGCAGCTAACGAAGCAATACGGGTTTTGCAAACAATGCCTAAGTGGCAACCCGCAGAAAATGAAGGTCAAGTGGTAAGATCTACCTTTACACTGCCTATTAAAATTAAGATAAATCAACCGTTAAATGAAGTTGAAAACTAAATGAAGATAGCCATTTTATTTTTTGTATTATTTCTTGTTTCCTGCAAAATCAATCAGAAAAAAAATGGAGTAGAAGTTGGCAGGTGGAAATATGTTTCGGGTACAAAAACGGAGCGAAATATAATTAAAGGGCGATATGATAAGTATGGTCAAGAAAAAGGTGTTTGGAAATATTACAATAATGATACACTTTTTCGGTCAGAAAAATATTTTTATCCGTATTCTGTAGATGTGCTGTATCATAAAAACGGAAAAATTAGCCAGATAGGAAAAAGCTATACAACTAAAGAAACTTGGACTAAAATTGGTACGTGGTACAAATTCAACGAAGAAGAAAAGCTAACCGATTCAATCACTTTTGAAAACTAAAAACACCTCTATTGAGGTGTTTTTTTATCCATGAACACTTTCTTTTGTGCCGTAATTCTGAATTAACTGACCTTCAAACTCCAGCCATTCTTTCCAGCGTTTGTCAACATTTACACGTTCGGTATATTTCTTTGCAAATTTTATAAAAGTGGTGTAATGACCTGCTTCAGAAATCATTAAATCTCTATAAAATTTCACTAATTCTTCGTCTTTAATATTTTCAGAAAGCACACGAAAACGCTCGCAACTTCTGGCTTCAATCATCGCAGCAAAAAGCAATCGGTCAATAAAAGCATCGTTACGCGATCCGTCTTTTTTCATAAACTTATAAAGCTGGTTTACATAATCGTCTTTTCGTTCGCGACCCAAAGTATAACCACGCTGTTTAATGATATCGTGAACCATTTTAAAATGCTCCATTTCTTCAATCGCAATTTCAGTCATTGCCGTAACCAAATCTTCGTGTTCCGAATTATAAGTTATAATGGTAATGGCATTTGTAGCTGCTTTTTGCTCGCACCACGCATGATCGGTTAAAATTTCTTCAATATTACTTTCGGCAATATTTGCCCAACGAGGATCGGTTAACAATTTAAGTCCTAACATAAACCTTAATTTTTGCAAATTTACAAATTAATTGCACAGTTAGTATCTTTTACATTTTACTTCGATATTTGCTTTATGAAATCACGTGTTTTAATAATTGGTTTGGTTTGGCCAGAACCTACTTCATCGGCGGCTGGTTGGCGTATGTTGCAGTTGATTGATGAATTAAAGAAAATATCAAACGATATTCATTTTGCTTGTGCGGCTTCAAAATCGGAATCTTCTCATCCGTTGCGCGAGTTGGATGTTATAACGCACGATATTGTTTTGAACGATTCGTCGTTTAATGATTTTATTGCCGATCTTTTGCCCGATATTGTTGTTTTTGATCGATTTATTACCGAAGAACAATTTGGCTGGCGCGTAAAACAAGTATTTCCAAACATTGTATCGGTTTTAGATACCGAAGATTTGCATTTTGTCCGTAGAGCTCGAACAACAGCTTTTAAAACGAATACCGAAGTAAATTATGATACACCAGATTGTTACAGAGAATTATCCTCTATTTATCGAACGGATTTATCGATCATCATTTCAAAATTCGAATATGATTTATTAATCGATCATTTCAATATTCCTTCAAAGCAATTATTGTATCTGCCATTTATTGAAAACGAAATATCTAACGAAACAAAAGAAAAACTGCCAAATTTCAGTAGTCGGAAAGATTTTATGTTTATTGGAAATTTCATTCACGAACCAAATTATCAAACGGTACTTCAGTTAAAAAAAATATGGATATCAATTAAAAAACACTTGCCAAATACGCAGCTTCATATTTATGGCGCGTACGCATCTCAAAAAATATTACAGCTTAACAACGTTAACGATGGTTTTATAGTTAAAGGAAAAGCCAATGATGTGAATGAAATCATGAAGCAATACCGAGTTCTGGTTGCACCTATTCCGTTTGGTGCGGGTTTAAAAGGTAAGTTTGTTGATGGTTTTAGAAACAGCTTGCCCAATGTAACATCAAAAATTGGAGCAGAAGGAATGTCTGCTAAAAACTGGGGTGGATTTATTGTCGAAAATGAAACCGATTTTATTGATGCTGTTTGCAAATTGTACAATGATGAAACCGAATGGAATAAGGCAGTAACACAAGGATTTGATATTTTGAACAATGAGTTTTCTGTACAAATTTGGAGCGGTGTTTTAAAGGATGCTGTTTTAAAAATTCATGAAAATATCGAAGCTCACAGAAGCAATTTATTTATTCAAAAAATAATGTGGCAAAATGGTTTACAGGCAGTTAAGTACATGAGTTTGTGGATCGAACAGAAAAATAAATAGAATTTTTTAATGGAAACTTTTTGAATTTTAATTAAATAAAGCTGTATCTTTAAGAAAAGAAAATTCAAATTGTTATGGAAAATCCGTTAGTAAATCAGATCAAACAGTACATTTCGCCCGACTTTATTTCAAGTTTGGCAGTTAGTACAAACGAAACAGAAGCATCAATAAACAATGCTTTTGATGTTGCCATTCCGGCACTACTTTTAAAAATGCATCACAAAGGCGATGCGTATTTAAGACCAATGTTTAATGAAATTCAGAATGTTTTTGCAGATTCTGTAAATGAGTTCGAATTTAAATTAGAAAAAACAGCTTCTTATTTAGACGATTTTTTAGGTGCAGATAAGCAGGAATTTGTCGAAAGAATTTCAGCTTTTTCAAACATTTCGCAAATATCGGCACATACCGTATTAAAAACCGCTTTTTTAGGAATTATCGATTATTTTAAAGGCTTGGATGCCAATTTCGATCTTTCAACAATAAACGGTGTGCTTACAAACAATCTTACATCGTTAAAATCTATGATTCCTGTTGGTTTTGGAACATTAGGTGCTGTTGATTCTACAATTAATCAGCCAACTGCTGTGCGCATGGAAGAACGCGAACATGCCGATGCAGTGATTAACAATGTGGTGAACAATAACGAGAAAGATCAGTTTAAAACCAACGAATCACCTTACACAGATCCGCAAAAAGACAAAAGCGGAAACATGTTGAAATACATTTTAATTCCGCTGCTTTTGGGAATTGTGTTGATCTTCTTTTTGTACCGCGGTTGTAACCGAGAAGTTACAATAGAAGAATCGGTTGTTAAAGATACCATTCAAAACGATACCTCAACCACGGTAACTACAACCAGAAAAACGAAGGAAATTGTAGTGAACGATCAGGTAAAACTGAATGCTTACAGTGATGGAATTGAAGATCAAATGGTGGCTTTTTTAAATAAAGGCGAATACAAAACCATGACCGAGGATCAATTGAAAGAAGTTTGGTTTAATTTCGATGATTTAAATTTTGAACATGGAACGGCAAATGTGTTACCAGAATCGCAAAAGCAGTTAGACAACATTGCGCAAATTTTAACGGCATATCCCGAAGTTAAAGTAAAAATTGGTGGTTATACCGACAAAACCGGTGACGAGGCTGTAAATAAAAAGGTTTCAACAGACCGCGCTATGGCTGTTAAAAAGTTTTTAGACGATAAAGGTTTAGGGAAACAAGTCGTGGGTGCCGAAGGATATGGATCTGAATTTGCAGTGCACCCGGCTGATGCATCAGAAGAATTAAGACTTACCGATAGAAAAGTAGCATTAAGTATAAGAAATTAGTAAAAAAAAGCAACATTTTAAATGTTGCTTTTTTTATTTTCGGTTAATATTTTAGTCGAACTAATAAAATATGCTGAAAAAAGATAGTATATTTGCGCTGTTTATTACATAGAATACTAAATAACTATAATATATTATGAGTCATAACGGTCAAGACAAAAGCGGAAATGCACTTAAATACAGTCTAATTCCTTTGATGTTAGGAGTAGTGTTGATTTTCTTTATTCACAGAAGCTGCGATACTGCACTTTTTGAACCTACACCACAAAAAGGAACAAAAACAATTGTTGTTGAAGATGAACTTTCGCCAGAACAACCATTGGTAAAACAAGATACAACAAGTACAGCTGCTACTACAACAGCAACAGAGCCTGCTGTAGAAACAGTTGCACAAGATACACTACAAGCTGCAAAATAATTTTTGAGTTTACATGATAAAAAAAGTCCACTTCAATTACGAAGTGGATTTTTTTTATGGATTTATTTAGACATTTCTGTAAAATACTTGTAAAACAACGGAATTGTTTCAATACCTTTTAAATAATTGAAGATACCGTAATGTTCGTTTGGTGAGTGTATCGCATCAGAATCTAAACCAAAGCCCATCATAATGGTTTTCGATTTTAATTCTTTTTCAAACAAAGCTACAATTGGAATTGATCCGCCTGAACGAACCGGAATTGGCGTTACGCCGAAAGAATCGGTATAAGCTTTTGACGCTGCCTGATATCCGATTGAATCGATAGGAGTAACATAGCCTTGTCCGCCATGATGTGGTTTTACATCAACTTTAACTGATGCCGGTGCAATGCTTTCAAAATGTTTTTTAAACAATTCGGTAATTTCTTCCCAATCTTGATTTGGAACCAAGCGCATTGAAATTTTAGCATAAGCTTTTGATGCAATTACCGTTTTTGCACCTTCGCCGGTGTATCCGCCCCAAATTCCGTTTACATCTAAAGTTGGACGTATAGAATTTCGTTCGTTGGTAGTATAACCAGCTTCGCCATGAATTTCTTTAATATCCAATGCTTTCTTATAATCATCTAACGAAAAAGGACGTTTTCCCATTTCATCGCGTTCTTCTCTTGATAATTCTTCTACCTTATCATAGAAACCAGGAATAGTAATATGATTATTTTCGTCGTGTAACGAAGCAATCATTTGTGCAAGAATATTTATTGGATTGGCAACAGCACCACCGTATAAGCCCGAATGTAAATCACGGTTTGGACCCTTAACTTCTACTTCAACATAACTTAAACCACGTAAACCTGTAGTGATAGACGGTTGTGTGTTAGAAATCATTCCGGTATCAGAAATCAAAATAACATCGTTCTTTAATTTTTCCTGATTTCTTTCAACAAACCAAGCCAAAGATGCCGACCCTACTTCTTCCTCACCTTCAATCATAAATTTTACGTTACAAGGCAACGTATCGGTCTGCATCATTAATTCTAACGCTTTAACGTGCATAAACATCTGACCTTTGTCATCGCAAGCACCACGCGCAAAAATAGCTCCGTCTGGGTGTAATTCCGTTTTTTTGATCACAGGTTCAAAAGGCGGAGAATCCCATAATTCGATAGGATCTGCCGGCTGCACATCGTAATGTCCGTAAACTAAAACAGTTGGCAGGTTGTCGCCAATGTGTTTTTCGCCATAAACGATAGGGTAACCCGGAGTTTCGCAAATTTCTACTTTATCGCAACCCGCTTTTTCTAAAAATTCTTTTACCTTGTCGGCAGTATTTAAAACATCTTGAGAGTAGGCGCTATCGGCGCTTACCGAAGGGATTTTTAACAAGTCAATTAGCTCATTAATAAAACGTTCCTTATTTTGTTGAACGTAATTTTTTATTATTTCCATTATATAATTTGAATGATTTCTAATGATTAGAACAAATATAATGATAAAAATTTAATGAAATTTTGTTGCAGAATAAAAAAGCATTTGTATATTTGCACCGTCTTACAAGAACAATAAAGTTCTTCCCAAGCCGCGGGTGTGGTGAAATTGGTAGACACGCCAGACTTAGGATCTGGTGCCGCAAGGTGTGTAGGTTCGAGTCCTATCACCCGCACAAAAACCTCTGATTCGTTTGAATTGGAGGTTTTTTATTTTGATTTAATTCTCGTTCAATACTAAAACAAAAGCTTAAAACGTTAATGTTAAAAAAAATACATATGCATTTAATTTTATTGCTGTTTTGCTTGATAACTTTTAAAGGATTTTCGCAGCAAAAACAAAGTTTCTATTTTAATTATAACGAAAGTGAGTTTACTGAAACCGAAAAACAAAAAATCGATGCTTGGTTAAATCTTCATCCAAATTTAACTGTTTTAAAGGTTGAAGGTTTTTGCGATTGGGTAGGAAATAATCAGTACAATAATGACCTTTCCGACAAAAGAATTCATACTGTTTTAAATTATTTAAAAGGGAAGGTTACAATTGATCAGGCAATTAGTACAAAATCTTTTGGAAGAGAATTTAAACAAAACGAAATCCAAGATTTAAACAGAAGGGTTGATGTTTATTTTACTTATTTATAAGATGAAGCCAATTCAGAAAAAAATCTCGATAAAGAACTACATTCTGCTAAAGTTGGTGAAAAAATAAATTTAAGAAATCTGAATTTTAATGGTGGAACTGCAGTTTTTAAATCTCATTCATATCCTGTTTTAAAGGAGTTGTTGCAAACAATGAGATCAAATCCTAATCTTAAAATAGAAATTCAAGGCCATATTTGTTGCTATACTGAATCAAATGATCATGATGTTTCTGGTAAAAGAGCTTTAGCGGTTTATAACTATCTTATTAAAAGCGGAATCGATAAAAAACGGTTAAAGTATAAAAGTTTTGGTGGATCGAAACCTATTTATGCAATTCCTGAACAAAACGAAGAAGAACGAGAAGCTAATCGCAGGGTTGAAATTTTGATTTTAGAAAAATAACAGCTTTTATAGATACTTTTTAGTTACTTCGTATTTTAATTTTTCAAAATGAAATTTACTTCAGACGAATACAATCTGCTTAAAACCATAATTGCAAAGGTGTTGGAACAAAACAGTGCTTTGGCAGATAATGAAAGTAAAACAAAATTATTGACAGATTTGTACGGACGATTAGAGCTGCAAAAGATAATAATGGGCGTTTATCTCCACGAACTAAATATGCAGATTAGAATGTACGTTAGCCAAAATGAATTGACTGATGATGTGAAAAATCAATTGGAAAATCTATCGGCAAAAATGAAACGAAAATCGCATGCTGCTCGATAATTTTTTAAGAGATCCCACTATAAATTTCTTAACATTTCCCTCAACTACAGTATCTTTGCAAAAAATTGTATTGTTGTAAATGAACACAAAAATAAAAAAAACGCTTAAATATACGGGCATTGCCTTGTTTATACTCATTGGATTTGTCCTAATTGCGCCGCAACTTTTTAAAAAGCCAATAGAAACCGCTGTAAAAGATGCAGCTGCCGAATTTGTTACTACTCCCGTAAATTTTACCGATTTAAACGTATCGTTTTTTACAAATTTTCCCAATTTAAGTGTTTCGTTAAAAGATTTAAGCATTCAAGCTCCTGCAGAATTTGGCAATCTTAAAACGGTTGAAAGCAATTCGGTTGATTTAGGGATCGATTTATTCAGTCTGTTTTCAGATCAAATTAAGTTTACAAAATTGTATGTAAACGAAGGAAAATTTAATGTAGTAACCGATAGTCTGGGCAATTTTTCGTTCGCTATTTTTAAAACTTCTGACGAACCTTCTTCCGATAGTTCATTTTCATTGGCTTTGAACAAAATTCATGTTAAAAATACCGATGTATTGTATCAGGACGATCAATCTAAAATAAAAATTCAAACCCAGAATACCAACATTAGCGGCGATGTTCAGGTAACCGATAAATACATTAATTTTGAAACCGAAGCCGATATAAAATCATTGTTTTTTGGTTTAGATAAAAGTATTTTGGTCGATCATAAACCGTTGAAAGGAACCATAAATACCAAGGTAAATCTCGATCCTATTTCTATTGAATTTAATAAAAGTGAACTGCTTTTGGCGAATTTACCTTTAAATGTTCTGGGAAAAGTAGCGGTTCTTGAAAAAGGAATCGATTTTAATTTAGATGTAAAATCCAACAATGCATCGCTTGAAAATCTGTTTTCGCTTGTTCCGCAGGAATATCAGAAATGGTATGACGGCATGACGTTCAAAGGAACATCGAATATTCATTTGTTGTTAAAAGGATTAATGCAAGACAGCGTTTCAAATCCCGATTTAAACATTAAGCTCGATATCGCCAACGGATCAATCGCTGCTAAACAATTTCAAAACATTCCGGTTAAAAATCTTCATACAAAAACAGAACTGAACCTGCCGCAATTAAATCCCGATTCGTTAACGGTAACTATTCCCGATTTCGCGTTTAATTTGGGTAAAGGTCACGCAAAAGGCAAGGCTTTGTATAAATTTCCAATGTTTGTTGATGCCGGTTTAAATGCTAATTTAAATGTTACACAATTGTGGCAAACGCTTGCCGTTTCTGGCATGCAGCTAAAAGGTGATGTGGTTTTAAACGGAACTGCAAAAGGTAATTACACAACAAAATCTTTTAAAAACAAGCAAGGAATTTTAATTACCGAAATTACCGAGATTCCTAAATTCAACGTTCAGGCAAATTGGACAAACGGTTATTTTAAATGGATCGAAATGCCTTTGGCGATTGATCAGTTGACTTTTGATTTGAATGCCGAAAATATTAATGGAAATTATAAAACCACCAAAGTTGATCTTAAAAATATCGATATTAAAGCAGCAGATGATTACGTGAAAGGTCGATTGAAAATTGACAATTTAATCGATTTTAATACCGATACTGATTTGAAAGCTTTTGTGAATTTATCGAACATAGAAAAGATTTTTCCTATAAAAGAAGTCGATTTTGGCGGACAATTAACGGTTGATACCAAAGCAAAAGGACGATTAGATCTGGATCGGAACAAAATTCCTGTTACCACATCAATCGTGAAGATTAAAAACGGTTATCTGCGTTACAAAAGCTTGCCTGATCTTCCGTTGGAAAAAATTAATTTGGAAACGCATATTTCATCGCCACGTGGTTCGCTGAACGATTTGCGCGTAAACGTACTGCCAATTTCGTTTGTTCTTGCCAATGAACCTTTTATGGTTGATGCCAATTTGTTTAATTTTAATAATTTGACGTTTGATATCGGAACGAAAGGAAAACTGAATCTGGGTAATTTGTACAAGGTTTTTGCAATTGACGGATTAAGTGTTTCGGGACAGTTAGAAACTGATGTGAAACTGAAAGGAAAGGGAGGGGCAGATGATCCTTCGTCGCTTAATAACCGAGGTTTTGTTTTGTTGAAGGATATTCATATAAAATCGGAATTTTTTCCGCATGATTTTGTTTTTACCGAAGGAAAATTCAAGTTTTTCCGCAAACAAATGAAGTTGGAAAATATTAAAATGAACTACGCGAAACAAACCTTTGTGTTAAATGGCGATTTGGAAAATTACATCAATTATTTTCTAACTCCGAATGCAACGCTGAAAGGAAAATTGTCGGTTACATCACAGTTTATCGATGTAAATTCGTTTATGTTACCGGCAAATCCAAATGCATCAAAAGCAGCGTCAGCATCAAATTCTGGTGGAAGCGTGGTTTTAGTTCCCGATAAAATTGATTTTGAATTAACCGCAAATGCTCAAAAAGTAAAGTTTAACGATTTACAGTTAGATAATTTAAGCGGCGTTTTAAAAGTGTTCGATCAGAAACTGGCATTGCACAAAGCAACATTTGGTTTAATTGACACGCAGTTTTTACTGAACGGTTTGTATCAACCAATAAATACCAAAAGCGCCTTGTTTAATTTTGATATTGATGCACAACAGTTCGATATTCAAAAAGCTTATAAACAACTGGCATTGTTCCGTGAAATGGCTCCGGCTGCAGAAAGCGCTTCGGGTCAGGTTTCGTTGAAATATCAGTTGGAGGGAACATTGAACAAAGAAATGTATCCAAACATGAAATCGATCAAAGGTTCGGGCGATTTAATTTTAGAAAATATTCAGTTCAAAGGTTTTAAATTGTTTAATGCGGTTGCCAGCGAAACAAAAACCGATGCTTTGCGTGACGCCAACGTAAAAAATGTGGTGGTTAAAACATCGATAGCTAATAATGTAATGACCATTGAACGAACCAAATTCAAGATTGCAGGCTTTCGTCCGCGAGTGGAAGGTCAGGTTACGTTAGATGGTAAAATGAATTTAGGTATGCGTTTGGGCTTGCCGCCTTTCGGAATCATCGGAATTCCTATCACAGTAAATGGCACAAGCGATAAAATGGATATTAAGCTGGGTAAATACAAGAATGAAGATTTAGCAGAGGATGATGAAGATTACGAAGCTTATAAAAAATCGATTGATACTTTACAACAACCTGCTCAAAATCAATAACCGTATAATCGTTAAAAAGAAAAGTTAAAATCAATTCTCAATAAAATAAATAAATATCTTTGCAAATACTAAATAGTCTAAATATGAAAACATTAAAAGGAATATCATTATTATTTATGGCTGCCGCTTTTATGGTAAGCTGTAAACAAACATCGAACGAACAAAAAGAAACTACTACAGAAACTACCGAAAAAGTAGCATCTACAGAAGTTGCCGGAACTATGCAAAAAGCCACATTTCAGGTAGAAGGTATGTCTTGTGCTGTTGGTTGTGCTAAAGTTATTGAAGGAAAATTAGCGAAAATGGACGGTATGAAAAGCGCTAAAGTTGATTTTGATACTAAAACTGCTACGGTAGAATTTGACGATGCAAAACAAAACCCAGATGCTATCAAGAAAATGGTAGAAGAAATTGCAAACGGAGCTTATAAAGTAGAGAATATCAACGTTTCTAAAGAAATGGCAATGGTTTTTCAAGATGATAAAAAAGATCAAAAGAAATGTTGTTCGTCTAAAAAAGATGGAAAATCTTGTGGTGACAAAAAGGAAACCGATAATAAAAAAGACAAGAAGGATAAAAAAGCTACTACAACTACAAAGCTAAACATTATCTAAAAGCAAAAAAACTCTTGAGGAATCAAGAGTTTTTTTATTATTTGTTAGTCCATTCTATAGATTCCATTAAGGTTTTCATATCGTCTTCAATGTATTTAGTAGCCGGGTAAATAGAATCGAAATTTGGTTTTGAGTAAAAATACAGCGTACCTACCACAAAGTTTTTGGTGCTGTCTGTTACATAAAACTGTACGTTGGTTGCAGCATCGCCAATTACTTTATAAAACATGCCGTAAGCCTTTTTTTCAGGATGTTCAAAAATAGATTCCTGAATATCGTCTGCTTTTATCGTGTGGTTATAAGTTAATTTCTGGGCATCTTTCAACAATAAATTCAGGTTGTTATTTACCGGGCGGTAATTCATGTAAATACTCGCTTTCATTTTTGGATAATCAATTTTAAAAGCAAAATTTTCATCGGGTTTTACAACAGCCCATTTGTTTTTGTTGAATTTGAACTTTCCTCCGGGTTCGGTATAAGTTTCATAAGCCGCTGTTGGGTATTCTAAACTTAAATAACCATCGGGTTTTGGTATGGCGTCTTCTTTACAGCTTGTTAAAGCTAGTGCGATTATAGCGGGAATTAAAAATTTACTGGTTTTCATTAATGGTTACTTTAATTTTTTCTAATCTGCGTTTGTGAATGCTTACCACTTTAAAACGATAATTTTCAAAGGTTATTACATCGTCGGTTTTCGGAAAATCTTCAAATTGTTCCAACAAAAATCCACCTAACGATTCGGCATCTTGCCTGCTTTCTTCAAACGGTTCTTCGTCAATATCTAAAATCCTGCAAAAATCAAGAATCGATATTTTTCCGTCAAAGATATAAACATTTGCATTTAATTTTTGATACAATTTATCGTCTTCATCTAATTCATCGGCAATTTCGCCCACAATTTCCTCAATAATATCTTCTAACGATATAATTCCAACGGTTTCGCCAAATTCATCAACAACAACCGCTAAATGGTTTTTATCTGATTGAAAATCGGTCAATAAATCGTCTAACTTTTTACTTTCGGGAATAAAATAAGGTTCGCGCAAAAGAGTTGTCCACTGAAAAACTTTTTTATCTAAAAACGGAATCAAATCTTTAATGTACAAAATACCCGTAATATTATCGATACTGTCTTTATAAACCGGAATTCGCGAGTAACCTTTCTCTACAATTTGCGGCAAAATTTCATGAAAAAGTTCATCGTCACTTAACGCAAAAATATCGATACGCGGCGTCATTACTTGGGTAACTTCGGTTGATCCAAAAGAGGCAATCCCTTCTAAAATACGTTGTTCGTCTTCGTTTGCCGGATTGTAATCGGTCATTTCCAATGCCTGCGATAATTGTTCCATAGAAAACGAATCGTCTTTTTTGTCGATCTTCCCCATGATAAATCGATTGGTTTTTCTAAAAATCCAGGTAACAGGCGTTAAAACGGTGCAGAAAAAATAAATAGGTTTAATGGTTTTAACAACCACTTTGTTTAATTGGCGCGAACTGTAAATTCTTGGGTAAATTTCGCCGAATAATGCCAGCGTAAAAGTTCCGATTAATATTACAATAATGATTCCCCAAAAGCGCGTGAAAAAGAAATGGTTGTAAATAACAAACAAGCTCCACAAGAACAAAACCTTGAAAATGGTATTGCTTAAATTAATGGTAACTTGAAGTTTTATGGGCTTATCGAGTAATTTTTGATACAGTTTTGCTTTGTGCGGAAAAGATGCCAAAAGCTGTTCAAAACGGTTTTTAGAGGTTGAAAAATACGCAACTTCTACGGCTGCAAATAATGCAACAAAAAATAAGGAAGCAATTAAACAAAAACTTGTAAAAGTTATAAAAAGTAATTGTAATGTGGCGGGGTCGGGATCCAAATGGTGAAAATTTTAGTTATTAAAATGGAATATCGTTTAGTTTGTCGTAATCAGAAATTTTAGGAACTTCAAAATTGTTCAATTTATCTTCTTCGGCATGTTTCATAGCCTTTGTTTTTGCATCAATTTCTTTTTTTACGTTCAGAAAAATAAACTCGGTAACCTGAATTTCGGTCGTGTGTTTGGTAGTACCGTCTTCGGTTTGCCAGTTGCGCGTGCGAATTTTTCCTTCCACATAAATTTTATCGCCTTTACTTAAATATTTCTCGCACAGTTCGGCAGCTTTGTTTCTAAAAACAAGGTTGTGCCATTCTGTAGAAGTAATTTTTTCGTTGGTGGTTTTGTTAATGTAAACCTCGTTGGTAGCAATAGAAAAGCGGGCAATAGAATTACCGCCTTCAAAATAATGCATTTTTACATCATCGCCTAAATGACCAATTAAAGTTACTTTGTTTAAAGTTCCGTACATAAAATGTGTTCGTTATCAATCAAAAATACTAAATTTTTTCAAGCGTAAAAAAATCTTTTAGAAAATTCCATATAACAATCGGGTACGCATAATTATGTAAATCGCTGATTGCCGATGTTTGTTGGTTTGATGTAAAGTTTGAAACATTTATTTCATAAAAATTGATATGAAGTTGCTGATGCGATAATTTGTGTTTGATGCTATTTGCAGTAACTTTTTTTATGTTGTTGTTTGGATACAGGTTTGATAAATGCTGGAAAAATTCTTCTTCATTATCTGATGAGGTTTCAATAAGCGGAAGTTCGAACAACTGTTGCCAAATGTCTTTTTCTGTTCGTTGCTGAATTACAATTTCGTTGTTTTTTCTTAAGATAAGATAATTCAAATATCGGTTTTTAACGCTGATTTTCTTGTTTTTTACTGGTAATTGTGCCACTTCATTTTTCAGGAAAGCAAAACAGTTATCATTAAAAATACAGATTTCGCATTTTGGATTTGCCGGTAAACAAACGGTGGCACCAAAATCCATAATGGCATGATTGAATAAATCGGGATGTTTTGTTGAGATCAGTTCATTTGCCAGATTTTGAAAAATTGTCCGAGTTTTAGTAACAGCAATATCATCATAAATACCAAAAAATCGAGCCAAAACTCTAAACACATTTCCGTCAACCACAGCAACCGGTTCTTTATAAGCAAACGATGCTATTGCCGCCGCTGTGTAGGGTCCGATACCTTTCAGTTTGATAATTTCAGCATACGATTTCGGAAAAATGCCATTCAAATCGTTATAAATGTATTGAGCTGTGAAATGTAAATTCCGTGCACGTGAATAATATCCCAAACCCTGCCAAAGTTTTAAAACCGCGTCTTCATCTGCCGTTGCCAGATCTTTTAATGTGGGGAACTTCGTTGTAAATGCCTCATAATACGGCAAGCCTTGTTCAATTCGCGTTTGCTGCAAAATAATTTCAGAAAGCCATATATAATAAGGGTTTGTGGTGGTTCGCCACGGTAAACTCCGCTTGTGTTTTTTATACCAATTAAGCAGTTGGTGGGTAAAATCCATCAATACAATTTTAAGGTGCAAAGATACACGATAAAAGTATGGAAGATCGGTCAAAAAAAGGGTTTAATTTAAAATGAGTAACTTTGTAATAGTAGAAATTAAAAAAATGAATATGTTAGAAATCAAGACGTACAGTCAAGAAAACAAACCTGATCAAAATGAAAAAGAAACAATTTTAAACTTTCTATTTAAAAATTTAGAGCAATACGGCGATCCAAAACAGGATATCGAAAAGTGCATGAACTATGCGTTGAAAGAAACTCCGTCGTTCGGTGGATTCATTGTAACTGCTTCGATAGAAAACAATATTGCAGGTGCTGTAATTGTGAACCAAACCGGTATGAAAGACTACATTCCCGAAAATATTCTGGTTTACATTGCAACCGATGCCAACCAACGCGGAAAAGGCATTGGCAAAGCATTAATGCAGCACGCAATTGATAACGCTCAAGGAAATATTGCCCTGCACGTAGAACCGGACAATCCTGCAATAAAACTTTACGAAAAGCTAGGTTTTACCAACAAGTATTTAGAAATGCGCTTAAACAAGTAATTGTTATGGCGATAATTACTTTACACAAAGAACGTTTACAATACAATTTTGAACGTTTAGATTATTTCTTTAAACTAAAAGAAATTCAATGGTCTGTTGTTACTAAAATTCTCTGCGGAAACGAACTTTTTTTGAAAGAAGTTTTAAGTTTAATGCCTAATCAAGTATGTGATTCACGGGTAAGCAATTTAAAAGCGATCAAAAAAATCAATCCGAAAGTTGAAACAATTTACATAAAACCTACGCCAAAACGGTCGGTTGGATCAGTGGTAAAATATGCCGATATCAGCATGAATACCGATATTGAAACCATTAAACTGCTGTCTGCCGAAGCCCAAAAACAAAACAAAACTCATAAAGTTATTATTATGATTGAATTGGGCGAGTTGCGTGAAGGCGTTATGCGCGATAATGTGATTTCGTTCTACGACCAGGTTTTTCAGTTGAAAAATATCGAAGTTGTGGGCATTGGTACCAATCTGTCGTGCTTATACGGCGTACTGCCAAGTACAGATAAGTTAATTCAGCTTTCATTGTATAAGCAGTTGATCGAGGCGAAGTTCAATAAAAAGATCCAATATGTTTCGGGCGGATCTTCTGTAACCATTCCGTTGATATTCCAAAACAAACTTCCGGCTGGTGTAAACCATTTCAGGGTAGGCGAAACGCTGTATCAGGGAACCGATGTTTATAGAGATGCGCCAAGTAATCTGCTGAAACAGGATATTTTTACGTTAAAAGCAGAAATCATTGAGCTGATTGAAAAACCGAGAGTTCCCGAAGGTGATTTTGGAACCAATTTAGAAGGAAAATCTTTTAAATTCGATGAAAAACAAATCGGTAAAAAATCGTTCCGTGCCATTTTAGATTTGGGAATATTAGATGTAGATCAGGCTAATATCTTTCCTAAAGATGAAAATATAAAGTTTTTTGGTGCCAGTTCTGATATGATTATTGTTGATTTACAAACAAACGACAAAAAATATAAGGTAGGCGATTATCTGGAATTTACTTTAAATTATATGGGTGCTTTGCGTGCAATGAACTCATCGTACATAGAAAAAGTAGTGGAATAGTGCTGAATTTTGGTGTGCAAAAACAAAAAGTATTGGTTACTTCATTAAAATTTAATGCTTTGAAAGGTTGATATTATAATAAAATTAATATATTTGCACACTCAAAAAACAGACAACAAATTAATTTATAAACAGATAATGACTAAAGCAGACATTGTAGCTAAAATTTCAGAGAAATTAGGGCTTGAGAAAGGTGATGTGCAGGCAACTGTGGAATCTTTTATGGAGGAAGTAAAATCTTCTTTAGAAAGTGGAGATAACGTATATTTAAGAGGTTTTGGTAGTTTTATTATTAAAACTAGAGCCGAAAAAACGGGACGAAACATCTCTAAAAACACAACAATTAAAATCCCTGCTCACAACATTCCGGCTTTTAAACCAGCTAAAGTGTTCGTAGAAGGTGTTAAAACAAACACAGACGTAAAATAAATTATTACTAACTTAAAAACTACAAGATTATGCCAAGTGGTAAAAAAAGAAAAAGACATAAGGTAGCTACGCACAAACGTAAAAAAAGAGCGAGAGCTAACCGTCACAAAAAGAAAAAGTAGTTTATAACTACTTTTTCTTTTATTACAAATTAAAAAGTTCTTTGAAAAATCTTTTAAATTTTAGTTTAAAAGAAAGGGTAATACCTGTTTAATGTTTAATCCATCTGTACTTTTAGGTTATAAGTTGTAGGTTTTAAGTTTTAAGTTTTTCTGCTTTTGACTTTCAACGTTTGACTTTCGACTAAAATTGTATGGATAAAAATGTACCAAGTGAACAAAGAGTTAATTATTAGGTCTGGTTCCAATACAGTAGATTTTGCCTTATTAAAAGATGGAAAATTAGTTGAACTGCACAGAGATAGGGAAGATGAAAAAGGTTTCTCGGTTGGTGATATTTTTATAGCAAAAATTCGCAAACCTGTTCCCGGCTTAAACGCGGCTTTTGTAAATGTTGGTTTTGATAAAGATGCCTTTTTACATTACCACGATTTGGGTCCAAACCTTCCTACACTCATGAAGTTTACAAAGCTTGTAACCGCAGGTAAATTAAATGATTTCACTCTTAAGAAATTTCCTTTTGAACCTGAAATTGATAAAAACGGCGTTATAACCGATGTGTTAAGTGCCAACCAGTCAGTTTTAGTACAAATAGTTAAAGAACCTATATCAACCAAAGGACCGCGAATTAGTTCAGAACTATCGTTGGCCGGAAGATATTTAGTATTGGTTCCTTTTTCTGAACGCGTTTCGATCTCACAAAAAATCGAATCAAAACAAGAAAAAGATCGTCTTAAAAAAATGATGCTTACTATTAAACCAAAAGGTTTCGGGGTTATTGTTCGTACAGTAGCCGAAGGCAAAAATGTTACAGAATTAGAAAAAGACTTACAAGGTTTAATGGATAAATGGATTTTACTTTGTAAACGTTTAACCACGGCTCATCACCCATCAAAAGTTTTTGGCGAAGTAAACAGGGCATCAAGCATTCTGCGAGATGTTTTTAACGATACTTTCACCGGAATCCATATAGATGACGATGAACTTTATTACCAAACGAAGGACTATCTGCAAGAAATAGCCCCTTCAAAAGTTTCCATTGTAAAGCATTATAACAACAAAGAAGTGCCGTTGTTCGAGAAATATCATATTGAACGACAAATTAAAACTTCATTCGGCAAAACCGTATCTATGAGCAAAGGAGCCTACTTAATCATAGAACATACCGAAGCTTTGCATGTTATCGATGTGAACAGCGGAAACCGCTCAAACAAAGCTCAATCTCAAGAGGACACAGCTCTTGAAGTAAACATGATCGCCGCATCAGAAATTGCACGCCAGTTAAGATTGCGCGATATGGGCGGAATTATTGTTGTTGATTTTATCGACATGAGTAATCCCGAAAATCGTAAGGTTTTATACGATTTCCTAAAAGAAGAAATGAGCGATGATAAAGCAAAACACAAAATCTTGCCCCCTAGTAAATTTGGATTGATTCAAATTACTAGACAAAGAGTTAGACCTGAAGTTTCTATCAAAACAAAAGAAGAAAACCCTGACCATAACGGTGAAGGAGAAATTGAGGCTCCGATTTTAGTTATTGATAAAATATCAGCTGACCTGGAACGAATTATTAAAGACAATAAAAGTATTGTTTTAAATGCGCACCCTTTTATAGCTGCGTATCTTACAAAAGGATTTCCGTCGGCACGTGCCAAATGGTTTTTAGAACACAAGCGTTGGATAAAAATTGTACCGCGCGATGCCTACACCTATTTAGAATACCATTTCTTTGACAAACAAGGAAACCAGATTGAATAACAAAATGCCGGACTTATGTTCGGCATTTTTTGTTTGTACTAATTCTTTATTGTTAACAAAGAGTGTAATTATTGGTTGAAATATTTTGTTAAAATATATAAATTGTTATATTTGTTATTAAAATTTAAAAGATATGTTTATGAAAAAAAGTTTTTTAACCTTATTAGGTTTAGTTGCGATCTCTACAACTGCTGTGGCGCAACAAGAAGTGAAATTTGGTCCAAAAGCGGGAGTCAATATTTCAAATTTATCTGGAATGGATGATTCTGAAATGAGAATTGGTTTCCATGTTGGTGCTGTTGCAGAAATTAAATTTAATGAAAAGTTTTCATTACAACCTGAACTTTTATATTCAACTCAAGGTGCAAAATCTACAGTTCTAGGAGTTGAAACTAAAGCTAATAATGACTATATTAACGTGCCAATTATGGCAAAATATTATATAGTAGAAGGTTTCTCTGCAGAATTAGGACCATACGTTGGTTTTTTAATGAAATCCGAAGTAAAAGCAGGAGATAATACTATGGATTCAAAAGATTTTTATAAATCTGTTGATTTTGGTTTAGGAGTTGGTTTGGCTTACGATATGCCAATGGGCTTTTTCGTGGGAGCTCGTTTAAATGTTGGTTTATCTAAAGTAAATGAAGACATTTCTACTGGTAATGGAAATGTAACAATTGAAACAGACGATATTAAAAATATGCCTGTAATCCAAGTAGGTGTTGGTTACAAATTCTAATAAGTAAAGATATTAATTAAAACCGCAACAACTTGTTGCGGTTTTTTTGTGGAAAAAAGTTACAGTTTAATAATTTATATAGTAACATGTTTATGTTATTTTGAGTAACTTCGGCTTTGGATTAAAATTTGATAAACAATTCATAAAGCCCAATACTATGAAAAAGTTACCTAAAATTATAACAATGCTTTTTACTGCGTTTTTATGCGGAAATGCAGTGCAGGCGCAAGATTTCTCATTTGGACCTAAAGTAGGTTACAACAATGCAAAATTAGCAGGAAAAAGCTGGCAAGAGTTTCACGACAATAATTCCATTAGTGGATTTCACGTTGGTGCATTTGCCGAAATTCGTTTTAACAAGTTTGCCATTCAGCCCGAAGTTTATTATTCGTCAGCAGGTGGTAAGTGGAAAACTACCTTTGAAAATGCTACGGTTGAGCACGATTTTAATTTGAATTATGTAAACGTGCCGTTGATGTTGAAGTATTATATTACCAACGGAATCGCCATTGAAGCTGGTCCGCAAGCCGGGTTTTTAACCGATTCTAAAGTAAAGTTCTCTGATTTAGATCCGGATAGTGCTAAATTCAATGATTTCGATTTTTCTTTGAATGTTGGTTTAAGTGTCAACTTACCTTTGAACTTTATGATTTCTGCGCGTTACAATGCCGGAATGACCAATGTTATCAATGATCCGAATGTTGATTGGAAAAACCGAGTAATGCAACTTTCTGTCGGCTATCGTTTTTAAACAGTAAGACTCTTTCGCAAAAATATAAATTTAATCTGTCATTCCGACGAAGGAGGAATCTTAAGGATTCTTCACTTCGTTCAGAATGACATTTTATCTTTTATTCTGAAAAAAAGTCAGCATCAATTCCTTACATTCATTTTCTAAAACACCATAAACAATTTCCGTTTTCGGGTGCAGTTGTCCGCCCATTGCAGTAAACCCGCGTTTGTTATCTTGTGCACCAACCACAATTTTAGAAATCTGACTCCAATACAACGCGCCGGCACACATTTGGCAAGGTTCCACCGTTAAATACATGGTGCAGTTTTTTAAATACTTGCCGCCAATTGCATTTGCCGCCGCTGTAATTGCCTGCATTTCGGCGTGAGCGGTAACATCATTCAAATTTTCGGTTAAATTATGCGTTTTCGCTATTATGGAATTATTTGCTACGATAACCGCCCCAATAGGAATTTCGTTTTTTAAAAGCGCTTCTTTTGCCTCGTTTAAAGCAATCCGCATAAAATATTCGTCGTTCAACAGCATTTCAATCAGTAAATTATTCGTTCAAAAATAAGATATTATTGTAAATTTGTTTAATAATTTAAAAGTTAATGACCCCAATTTTACCAACAATTCAATTTCCTGCCGATTTAAAATCGAAAACCTTGGAACAGCTGCAACAGTTGGCAGACGAGATACGTAGGTTTATTATAGATGTTGTTTCGGTAAACGGTGGTCACTTGGGTGCTAGTCTGGGCGTTGTAGAACTAACCATTGCCTTGCATTATGTGTTTGATACACCTCTTGATAAACTGGTCTGGGACGTAGGACATCAGGCGTATGTGCACAAAATTTTAACGGGTCGTAAAGCCGATTTTGAAACAAACCGACAAAAAAACGGATTGAGCGGATTTCCTAAAATCAGCGAAAGTGAATACGATGCTTTTGGCGTTGGGCATTCTTCTACATCTATATCGGCGGCTTTGGGAATGGCTATTGCGAGTAAATTGAAAGGCGAAAACGATATTCAGCATGTTGCGGTGATTGGTGATGCTTCTATTGCATCGGGAATGGCGTTTGAAGCCTTAAATCACGCAGGTGTAACAAATGCCAATTTAATTGTTGTTTTAAACGATAATGCTATTGGGATCGATCCGAGTGTGGGTGCGTTGAAAAGCTATTTAATGCAGGTAAAGCAAGGCGAAAATCCAAAGAGTAATAACATGATAAAATCATTGAATTTTAAATACGTGGGACCAATTGACGGGCACGATTTAAAAGCATTGATTCATGAATTACAAAGATTGAAGGCTAAAAGCGGTCCGCAGTTTTTGCATATCACTACCACAAAGGGCAAAGGGTTAAAACAGGCAGAAGAAAATCAGGTGCTGTACCATGCACCGGGAAAATTTGATAAAATTACAGGCGATCTGCTTGAAAATAATACACAGAAGTTTACAAAATATCAGGATGTTTTCGGGCTGACTTTATTAGAATTGGCTCAGCAAAATCCTAAAATATTTGCCATTACACCCGCAATGCCAACGGGAAGTTCGCTAAAATACATGATGGACGAATTTCCGGAACGGGCTATTGATGTAGGTATTGCTGAACAACATGCAGTTACACTAGCTGCAGGAATTTCATTAAACGGATTTACTGTTTTCTGTGCCATTTATTCTACTTTTTTACAGCGAGCTTACGATCAATTAATTCACGATGTGGCGTTGCAGAACATTCCGGTTATTTTCTGTATAGATCGTGCCGGTTTGGTGGGCGAAGACGGCGCTACACATCAGGGCGTTTTTGATATTGCTTATTTGCAGGCAATTCCAAACCTAACTATTTTGGCTCCGAAAGATGCTGTAGAATTGCGTCAAACATTGTTTACGTTGCAAAATAATAATTCAAAACCAGTGGCAGTTCGCTATCCACGCGGTTATTCATCTGTCGAAAACTGGAAAGTTCCTTTTGAAACGGTCGATCTTTCTAAAATTCAATCGATTAAAAAAGGAAAAAAAGCAGCCGTTTTTTCAACAGGAACCATTTTAGAAAATGTTCTGGAAGCTTTAATTTTCGATACAGATTACTTTGCGGTACATCATTTCTTGCAGATCAAACCTTTAAATGAAGCGGAAATTGTGGAGTTGATTAGCGGTTTCGAAACCATTATTACGGTAGAAGAAAGTGTAATTAAAGGCGGATTTGGCAGTGTAATCAATCAGATTATTTTGGCAAACAATATAAATATTAAGGTAATAAATTTAGGTGTTCCCGATGTTTTTATAGAGCATGCAACGGTGAACGAACAGCTTAAACAGTGTGGATTAGATATGGAATCTATGCAGAATTTATTTAAAAAAATACAGAATGTTTAAATTTAAGATCGTTGTTTTTTTTATGTTATTGTCGGCAGTTGGTTTCTCGCAACCGTTGGATTCTTTGCAGATAAAAAAAACAAGTACAGATGTAAATACTTTTTATAGAACGCAGTTTTCGGTTTTTGATACGTTGGTAAAAAGAAACGATACTATTTTTTTACGACCAATTACGGTAGAACCTAAAATGGTTTTACAAGATTCGGTACTTATGAATTTAAAATCGGGCGATGTACAGCAGGTTGTTGTTTCAACGTTCGAAGTTACCAAACGTAACAAAAATACCGATTTGGCGTACTTTTTAATATCAAAGCCAAGCGGATTTGTGTACGATAGATTACCGCGATCAAATTTTCAGATTCCTTATGATGCCTTGTCGCCGATTCGTTCCGAAGTCAGTTTCTGGAAAAAAACGAACAGTTTGGGATTAGATATCAACCAAGGAACCTTCTCTAACTGGAATGCCGGTGGTTTCAGCTCTATTTCGGGTATCGTTAAAGGCGATTTTACTCGAAAATATGAAAAAGGACGAACTGTGTGGTTAAACGAATTAAAAGTGCGTTACGGTTTAAATAAACAGGAAAATCTGGAATTGCGTAAAACCGACGACGTTTTAAACATCAATTCCTCTTTCGGTTACAAAACATCGGTAAAATCGAACTGGTATTATTCTGCAAAAATAACGCTGAATACCCAAATGGCAAACGGTTACGCGTATCCAAACGTAGAAGATCCAATTTCGCGCGCATTTGCACCGGCGTATATTTTTGCGGGTATCGGTTCAGAATATTTTAAAAACAACTTTAAAGCGTATATTTCACCACTTACGTTAAAATCTACGTTAGTATTGGATGATACTTTGGCTAATAGAGGGGAATTTGGTTTGGAAGGTGGTGTTTTTGATGAGGATGGAAATTTGTTAAGAGCCGGAAAAAAATCGAGAAACGAACTGGGTTTTTTGTTTACCAGCGAATGGAATAAATCGATCATGAAAAACGTTAATCTTAAAAATAATCTGACACTTTATACCGATTATCTGAATAACTTTGGAAATGTGGATGTGGATTGGCAGCTTCAAATTGAAATGAAGGTAAACAGTTTAATAAAAGCAACTTTAGGCGGACATTTGATTTATGATGACGATATAAAAAACAAACGCGACGTAAACGGAACACAGATTACCGAGGGTCCGCGCGTGCAGTTTAAACAGTTGTTAAGTGTTGGTTTGGTTTATAATTTTTAAGAGATGAAAGTTTTTTTTAACATATTGATACTCTTGGTTTCTGTAAAAGCATTTTCTCAGGCAATTGATAGTCTGCCTGCGTTGGACAGAACCATAAAAGTAACCGATCCATTTTATCGTGAAGATCAGTTTTATGTGGGCGTAACACATACTTTAATGATGAAACAGCCCCAAAATTTCTCTACAAACTCTATTTCCATAGGAACGAATTTTGGTTTTTTGCGCGATTTTCCTATCAACAAACAACGAACGGTAGCCATTGCTCCGGGTATTGGTTTTGCATTTTATAATTTGCGACACAATATGGCATTGATTGATAACGATCCCGTTACTTTTGAAATTGATAACGATCGTGAAAAAAATGTTCAGAAATTGTCGTATATCGAAATTCCGATTGAGTTTCGCTGGCGTAATTCAAAAGTACATTCACATAAATTTTGGCGTGTTTATACCGGAATAAAATACAGTTATTTGTTGAATTCAACTTCAAAATACGAAGGTGTTCTAGGAAATCACAGCTTTAAAAACAGCGATTTGTTGTCAAGATCAAATTTAGGAGTTTATATTTCAGCTGGTTTCAACACCTGGAATTTATACGGTTATTACGGTTTTAAACCATTATATAACAAAAATACGATTGATACCGCAAGCCATATAAACATGTTAAATGTAGGGTTGATGTTTTATATTTTGTAGATGCTGTAAACATCCGTGTCACCCTGAACTTGTTTAACTTCGTTCTCTTCGCAAGCTCGGGTCAAAGTCTCACAAGTGTAATTATGACAAGATGCGATTCCGTGTCAAGCACGGCATGACAATAATATACTATACAGAAAAAACATCCGGCATCAAACACCCAACATCTCTGCATTTGTGGTACAATAAATATCTCGAATTCGTTTGATAAGACATTTTGAGAAAAGCTAACAACTAAAAACTCTTTCTACATCTTATAAAACAATATAAACGACGGTACAAAACCAATCAACGCACCTACAATAATTTCTACGTTGGTATGTGCTCTTAAATACAAGCGTGACGTTGCTACTAAACCGATGATAAGCAATAATGCAGGTAAAATATAAAACGGGTTTAAATAATACGTGGTAGTTTGGTTTACAAACAGCGGAATGGCACTGCAAACGCTTGCTACGTGTACACTGTATTTACGTTTTAGCAATATACCAAAGAATAAAATAGAGTACGAAATACAGTAACCAATAAAAAATACTTTTAAAGAGGAATTGGATGCGTTTTCCCAGATTTTAAAAATCAGAATGTTTATTATTACGATATTCAGAAACATAGGGGCACTGCGTTCACGTAGGTTTTTAATCATTATCGATGATTTTAACAACCCTAATGATTTCAAAAAAAAGTAAATGCAAACAGGTAGCAAAAAAGTCATTAAAAAAGCCTGACCTGTTGCTAAATATCGCTCAATGGGAATAAAAAAATCGGCATTTAATAAGTAAAAACATCCTGTGATTATTGTTGGAATAAAAACAGGATGGAATATGTAAGATATTATTTTAAAAAAATACTTCATTAAATCTTTTTGCGCATTCTTGCTACCGGAATATCTAACTGTTCGCGGTATTTTGCAACCGTTCTACGAGCAATAGGGTAGCCTTTTTCCTTAAGCATTTCTGCCAGTTTATCGTCTGGTAGCGGTTTTTGCTTGTCTTCGTCGGCAATAATGTTTTGCAGAATCTTTTTAATTTCAATGGTAGAAACTTCTTCCCCTTGATCATTGGTCATGGCTTCAGAAAAGAATTCCTTAATCAGTTTGGTTCCGTAAGGTGTATCAACATATTTGCTGTTGGCAACACGCGAAATGGTAGAAATATCCAAACCAACCATATCGGCAATATCCTTTAAAATCATCGGACGGATTTTTGTTTCTTCTCCTTCCAAGAAATAATCTTTCTGATATTCGATAATGGCACTCATGGTAACAAAAAGCGTTTCCTGACGTTGTTTAATGGCGTCGATAAACCATTTAGCACCGTCTAATTTTTGCTTGATGAACTGTACCGCATCTTTTTGAGCCGACGATTTTTCATTGGCTTCTTTATACGTTTGCAACATTTCCTGATAATCTTTAGAAACGTGCAGTTCCGGAGCGTTGCGGCTGTTTAAATGCAGCTCTATTTCGCCATCATCAACTTTTACGGTAAAATCGGGAATGATATGTTCAACAGCACGAGAACTTCCAGAGAAACTCCCGCCTGGTTTTGGGTTCAGTTTTTCAATTTCATCGATTGCCTTACGAAGTTGCGATTGTGAAACGTTGTATTTCTGCAATAACTTGTCGTAATGTTTTTTTGTGAAAGCCTCGAACTGATTTTCAATAATGTCTTTTGCCAGATCTATTGATTCATTTGGTGTTTTACTGTGCAACTGCAGTAACAAGCATTCCTGTAAATCGCGTGCGCCTACACCGCTTGGTTCCAGTTCGTGGATAATACTTTCCAAAATACTTTTAACCTGTTCTTCGCTTGCGTAAATTCCCTGTGTAAATGCCATATCATCTACAATATCCTGAATATCGCGGCGAATGTAACCCATATCGTCCATACTGCCAATTAAGAATTCGGCAATGGTGCGTTCTTCATCGGTTAAAATAAAGGTGTTTAATTGTTCGATAAGGTTCTGATGGAAACTGATCTGTGCTTCAATTGGCATAAAGGTTTCATCGTCATCATCGCTGTAATTGTTGCTTTTAAGCTTGTAATCGGGTATTTCGTCGTCACTTAAATAATCATCAATATTGATGTCATCTGTGTCGATGTGCTCATTGTCGTAATCATCAAATTCGTTCGAATTATCCTGAAACTCATCGGCATCGTTCACTTCATCTTTCCCAGATTCCAACGCCGGATTTTCAACCAATTCTTCTTTTAAACGTTGTTCAAATGCAAGCGTAGGCAATTGAATCAATTTCATTAATTGAATTTGCTGTGGCGATAATTTCTGCGATAATTTAAACTGTAAATTTTGTTTTAACATTTTATAATGCTCCTATAACTTTTAGTAATAAAAAAGTTTGACACAAACTAATTTATTCAAAAATAACAAATAATTAGCGTTGTGTCAAACTTAATATGCTATAAATCTTTGAAAGATTCTTTTTTAAAATTCTGCGTTTTGTGGTGTTCTTGGGAACGGAATTACGTCGCGAATGTTGGTCATGCCGGTTACAAACAATACCAAACGTTCAAAACCTAAACCAAAGCCCGAGTGAACTGCCGATCCAAATTTGCGGGTATCTAAATACCACCATAATTCTTCTTCGGGAATGTTTAAGGCTTTCATTTTCTCGATCAAGACATCGTAGCGTTCTTCACGTTGTGATCCACCTACAATTTCACCGATTCCAGGGAATAAAATATCCATTGCACGAACCGTTTTGCCATCGTCGTTTAAACGCATGTAGAACGATTTAATGTTTGCAGGATAATCAAACAAAATTACCGGACATTTAAAGTGTTTTTCAACCAAGAAACGTTCGTGCTCACTTTGTAAATCAGCACCCCATTCTTCAATTAAATATTGGAATTTTTTGTTTTTGTTAGGTTTCGATCCTTTTAAAATATCAATAGCTTCGGTATAAGAAACACGTTTGAAATTGTTTTCTAAAACGAATTTCAATTTCTCCATCAACGTCATTTCTGAACGATCTGCCTGTGGTTTCGATTTTTCTTCATCGATCAATCGTGCTTCCAACTGTAATAAATCGTCTTCACATTTTTCAACCGTATATTTAATTACGAACTTGATGAAATCTTCCGCCAAATCCATATTATCGTCTAAATTATTAAAGGCAACTTCAGGCTCGATCATCCAAAACTCGGCTAAATGGCGAGATGTGTTTGAATTTTCTGCACGGAAAGTAGGTCCAAAAGTATAGATCGATCCCAATGCCATTGCATAAGCTTCTCCTTCTAACTGACCCGAAACGGTTAAGTTGGTGTGTTTGCCAAAGAAATCTTCTTTGTAATTAATGCTTCCGTCTTCATTTCTTGGAGCAGAACCATCTAAAGGCAACGCGGTAACCTGAAACATTTCACCGGCACCTTCGGCATCAGATCCCGTGATGATCGGCGTGTTTACATAGAAAAAACCGTTGTCTTGAAAGTATTTGTGCACAGCGTAAGAAAGCGTACTACGCACACGCATAATAGCACCAAACATATTGGTACGAATGCGTAAATGAGCGTTTTCGCGTAAAAATTCTAACGAGTGTTTTTTAGGTTGAATTGGATATTTTTCGGCATCAGAATCGCCTAAAATTTCCAACGTATTTGCCTGGATTTCGTATTTTTGACCTTTACCCTGACTTTCAACTAACGTACCTTTTACGCTAATTGCCGCGCCGGTTGTAATACGTTTAATGGTTTCTTCGGGAAAAGCGTCTAATTCTAAAACGCATTGTATGTTATGAATAGTAGATCCGTCGTTTAACGCAATGAACTGGTTGTTTCTAAAAGTACGCACCCAGCCTTTAGCCACTACTTCTTGTAAAAGACTCGACCCTGCTAAAAGATCTTTAATCTTAGTATGTTTCATTATATTTTGCTATAATTTAGATGTCAATAATTACAGTGGGTAAAATTACAACTTTTTTTAGTTTTTGGTACGATTAATTTTTAGGCTGTTGGTTGCCGATTTTTATATCTTTGATATAAGTGCCAACCATAAATTTAAATAAAACTTTTATGAGGTTTCTTTACATTGTATTTATATTGATGTTTGTTTCGTGCAAAGAAGAAAAAGTTCGTTTGCAGGAAAATTTTGTTTTTGGGTATGCAGGAATGGAGAATTTAAAGGTATTTAAATTTACAGGCGATACTGTTTTTGTTTCACCCAGTTACCCCGCAAGAGTAAAAGCTTATTTTTATTTGATTGATGATTATGAAAAAAATAAAATCAATGAATATTTAGATACAATTAAAGACAATAGTTTTGAAAAGGAATATATTAATGATGATGTGATTCATGGATTAGAATATCAGTTTGAATTTTTAAAAAGCAAAAAGCGAGTTTACGTTCAGAATTTCGAATCTGAAGAAACAAAAACGCTTACTAATTTTGCAAATTATTTGATTAACCTAAGTGATAGAAAAGAGGAAATAGAACATTCTAATTTAAAGATTGATTTTGGAAATACAGCAGTTTTTTTTAGATATCCAGAACCATGTCCATTTGAATAAACTAAACAATAAAAACAAAATAAATGAGCATTAAAAAAGCATTATTAATTGAATTAGAACGTGAAAAAGCAAATACAAAACGTATTATTAGCCGTTTAAATAACGAGAGTTTTAGTTACAAACCACACGAAAAGTCAATGACTTTGGGAGAATTAACAAATCATATTGTTGAACTGCACAATTGGGTTAGTTTTGTGTTAACTAAAGAAACGTTTGATTTCCATGTGGATTATACTCCTACAAAATTAACTTCGGTTGATGATTTGTTGAGTAAACTAGAAAGTGATTTCGAAAAAAACAAAGCAATCATTGAACAAATGAACGAAGAAATTGTCTTTGAAGATTGGGCATTAAAAGCTGGCGATCATGTAATTGCTGCCATGCCAAAAACCGGTGCGTTGCGTTTTATTGTAACCAACCATTTAATTCACCACCGTGGACAATTATCGGTTTATATGCGTTTGTTGGATATTCCTGTTCCGGGAATCTATGGTCCGTCTGCAGATGATAAAGCGTAAAATTTTTTACCACATAAAATCACATTAAAATTTTACCACATAGAAACATAGAAAACCATTTTATTTAAATTAAAAAACTATGTTTCTATGTGGTTTGATAAAATTTATTCGTTTATTGAATCAATCAAACGTAATAATTCGGCGGTATCTAAATTACTCAAAGTGTGATTCCATTCGCCTGCAATAACTTTGTTTAATTTATGCAAACGTTCGTAGGTATAATTGTAATCCAAAACTTCGTCGTTTTTGCCTAAAAGAATCAATCCGTTTGATAAATCTTCCGACGGATTTTTTAATTGATTTGCCAATAACATCGGAAAATTATAGTTATCAATTTTTCGCTGTTCCACATTCAACAACGGATTTATCAGCACAAATAATATGTCTTTATCGGCAAATTGCTCTAAAAGCTGGTAGGTGAAATTTCCTCCGGTCGATGATCCGATCAAACAAACCGGTTCGTTCCAGTCGATTTCATTATTAAGTTGCAAAGTCAGTTGTTCTAAAATATCCGGTTGATGTTCGTTCCATTCCAGTGCAATTGCTTTTGCATTTTTTGTTGTTGCGTGTGCCAGAATTTTTTTAAACTTGGTGCTGTTTGCGCCTGTAGTGCCAAAACCGTGAATGTAAAAGTACTGCATTATTTTTGTGTGAATAATTTTATGGTGTAATCAATTAAATTAGTGTTTCCTGTTGCACCATGTCCGGGAATTACTATTTCGGCATCGGTAATCGTGTTTTTTAATTTGGTTACTGTTTCTGCCCAAGCTGTTTCATTGGCATCAGCCAAATTTCCTTTTGTAGCGTTTAATTCTTTAATCAAACATCCGCCTAACAAGACTTTTTCATTCGGATAATACGCTACAATATTGTCTTTAGTATGACCTTCACCAAAAAAATAAAGCTGCGTAAATTGGTTTCCTACGGCTATTTTTTCTTGATTGGTAAATGATTTTAAGGGAATAGGAAGTTTCTTTTCTTTTGCAATTTCGATTGTTTTACTGTTTGCTATCGATGGAATATGATGTTTGTGAAACGCATTTAGTCCGCCTAAACAATCATCATGAAAATGCGTAGGAACAACTGCATTGATTTTACTTTTTAAGCTGTTTTCAATCCATTGGATCAATTCTTCAGAAATTTCGTTATTCACTGGTGTATCAAAAACCACAGTTTCGTTATTGTTGTGAACAATCATTCCGTTGCAGGGAACATTGCCAAAACTTTCGGTTTGTAAAAAAGATGTATGCTGATACACGTTCGGCGAAACCTGTGTAATAACTAATGTTTTAGACTGATAAACGGTTTTGTTTTCTGATTTTTTCTTCTGTGCAGAACAACTTAAAATTACTATCGAAATAACAGAAAGCAGAAATAGTTGAATGATTTTCATGGAATGCAGATTTCATTCAAAAGTACAAAAACAAAAAATCCGTTTCAATTTAAAAACGGATTTTAACTGCTTATATTTTCGTAATCTTATTGTTTACGCCTGCAACTGCGGTGACAACTTTACCGTCGGCAGCCGATGTTTTCTTGTAATTTACCTTGTTTCCGGTTCCTTCCACACTGATCGATTTTACATCATCAACCGTAACCACATTGTCAACACCTTCAACCTTGATCGCATTGCAAGCGCCAATAATTGTAACTTTGTTGTTGGTGCCTTCAATTTTAATTGTTTCGTCACCGGTAGCTTCTATTTTTTTAGTAACGCCAACGCCTTCTACAGTAATTTCTTTTTGTTGTGCCGAAGCCGTTAAAGAACCTAAACCTAAAATCATGATTGCTAATAGCTTTTTCATAGTTTTTTCTTTTTGATTTAAATATACAATTTTAATGCCAGATTATCAAACTAATAGTACAAATGAAATCCTAAATGGGTGCAAAGGGTGTAGTGCTTTTGAAACAGTGCTTCAACAACATCGGTAACTTCATCAAAATCGGGGTACAGACTAAAAAAATAATAATCTAACAACATACTGCTTGAAAAGTTTTGGTGCTGATAACCCGAAATAGCTTTTGCACCTGTGACGTCTAAAAAATATTGAGCCGTTTCGCTATCCAAATTCAGTGTTTTAGAATTCGCGAAATGCAGAATTTTACCCTTTAATTTCCCTTCAAAAAGCTCGGCAATTTCTTCTAAAGTGTACAAATAATCGTTTACGATAATCTCATTTTCTGTTCCGCTACAAATAAAATACAACAGATCATAATCTTTAAAATTTCGATCTTCGTAAAGCAGCGTGTTTAAACTTTCTTCAAAATCTTCAATAGAATCAACGGCTTTATACACATTCACAATACTATGCTGTTTAACCAGTTGTTTCAAAAGTGGAAAGATTTTCCTCTCAGCAGATTCATCAACACTTTTAACGCATTCCAAACAAAATAATTTCAGTTGATCGTTAGATAAATACATTGGTTTGTTTTCTATAAAGATACGTTTCGTTTCATAAATGAAACCGTTAAATGATCTGCTTTTGATATTTTTTGTAATATTTAATATACTATTTAATTTTTTTTAACGTTTTAACAATTAGGTTTGCAATAACCAAAATGTGTTTATGAAACAACTGTTACTTTTCTTTTTACTTTCGATACCTGCCGTTGCACAAAAATCTTTTTTAGTAAAAGATACCTCAACCAATGAGCCCATTGCATACACAAGTATTTTTACTGAAAATGGAACGTTTAAGGTAAACGCCGAACCCGATGGAGGTTTTATAATTCCCAATGAATTTTTACACGAAGTTTTTGTTTTTGATGCTGTTGGCTACGAAACTAAAAAACAAACTTTAACCGATATTGTTTTATTAGAACCAAATAGCGAAGTTTTAGATGAGGTTGTGATTGTATCAATGAAGCAAACTAAAACATTGAAAATTGGGCAAGCTAAAAAAAGTAATTTTAGTTATGGAACTAATGCTATAGCTCATACATGGAGTTTCGGAAGATTCTTTCCTTATGAAAAAAATATGGAAGAAACTCCTTTTTTGAAAGAAGTAAAATTTTATTTAAGGTCTGAACAGAAGGAATCGACTTATGGTATTAGATTTTATGAAACAGATAAAGAAGGATTTCCCGTAAAATTACTTCATGATGAATTGATCGTTGGTAAAGCAAAAAAAGGGACTAAAATTTCGACTACAGATTTAAGAGATTATAAAATTTTAATACCTGAGAATGGTCTTCTAATAGTTTTTGAATGGATCAATATTAAAGAAAATTATTATGAATACTCGTATGTTTCAGAAGGGAAAAAACATATAAGTAAATCATATAATCCAAGTTTATTAGCCATGCCTACAGATGATTATAAACGATCATTTATTAAACACAATATTAATGATGATGAATGGAAATTAATGAATACTGAAAATACATTTTTTAAAGAAAGAAATAGTTCAAAACCTTACTCTGTTATTTCATGCGAACTTACCCTAACAAACTAGAACCAATACAAACATTTTTGATAGCTATTTATTTAGCAGAAAAGCCACTCGATTTGAGTGGCTTTTTAATTATACTTTCATGATTTCCGCTTCTTTTTCAGCGTAGATCTCATCGATTTTTTTAATGTAATTGTCGGTTAGTTTTTGTACACGGTCTTCGGCATCTTTACAAATATCTTCAGAAGTTCCTTCTTTTTCTTGTTTTTTAATGTCGGTATTGGCATCTTTACGCGCATTACGGATTGATATTTTAGCGTCTTCTGCTTCGGTTTTTGCCTGTTTAGCTAAATCTTTACGTCGCTCTTCTGTTAATGCAGGGATGTTAATGATAATCATATCACCGTTATTCATTGGGTTTAACCCTAAATTAGCAATCATAATTGCTTTTTCAATAGGTTGTAACATGTTTTTTTCCCAAGGTGTAACCGTTAACGTACGCGGATCGGGCACGTTGATGTTTGCTACCTGTGATAAAGCCGTTGC
>CAJYTF010000039.1 GCA_913777665.1 uncultured Myroides sp. | reverse complement strand
AAAAGTTTTTTCTGTGGGCGATGAGGGGTTCGAACCCCCGACCCCCTCGGTGTAAACGAGGTGCTCTGAACCAGCTGAGCTAATCGCCCTTTCTTTTTTGAACGGACTGCAAAGATAAAAACCTTTTACAATACAATCCAAATTTATTTTTTACTTTGTTTTTCTATGAACGTGGCTTTCGTTACTCTGAAAGCGGTAGCAAATATAGTACTGTTTTTTGGAACTTTGCAAATGGTTTTGCAAAGTTTTTTATTCTTTTTTGTAAAAAGCTGATGGAGTTTGTTTTACCACAGATACACAGATGATTTGTTTGTTGATGGGTGCTGGGTGCAGGATGTTGGGTGAAGCCGGGTTTGCTTTAATCATTGTAAGCCATTGGAGTACCTGCTTATAATTAATTTAACCACTGATTGCACAAATTTTCACGGATTTTATTTTTATAATTTAAAAGACCCACAACTTAAAACCTACAACTTACAACTTGAAACTTTAAACTAAAACTGCGTTAGGGATAGCAGCGGATAGCCCGCAGCGAGGAGGCACGACGAGCGAGGACTTGAAGCGAATAGCCCGACCCGGCTACTTACTGCAATTTTCTGTTAACTCTTTTTCTGGATTTTGTTTTGAAGCCAGATGTAAGAGGGACGCCAAAAAAAAACAAAAAATCCCGCTAGTGGACTAACGGGATTTAATTTATGTAAAGAAAATATTAATTTTTAACTATTTTTTCAGTTGTTTTAACTCCGTTTGCAAATTCGATATTCAAAATATAGGTATTTGCAGGTAAATTTTGAATGTTTACTGTTTTGTTAGATCCGTTTAAAATAACTTTTCCGTTTAAATCCATTAAAGTTGTTTTTTTAATATCAACTGTAGCGTTTATTGTAATTTGATCTGTTGTCGGGTTTGGAAAAACTACATAGTCAATTACATCTACCTTTTTGTTATTTAACAATGTGTTGTCTTTTGAATATATGAATGCCGATAAAAAGATCTCATCATTACTGTTAGGAAATTTCCCTGTAGGAATACTTATTTTAAGGGAATGATTACCTGTAGCTACATTTCCTAGTGGAATTATTCTATTAGGAATTTTATCGCCAGGACACCAATTGTTCCAGCTTGCCCACCAAGCAGTAGACTGTACCGAACTACCATAAATTCCGTTGGGCTGGGTGTTGTACTTACGGAAAGGCTCACAACTTAAACCTCCAGGAGTATATTTTAAAATTTCAACATCATCAAAATAAACCAGGTGCTGTCTGCGGACATATTCCTCTCCTCCAGTATTAGCTCCGTGAGCAGAAGTTATAAGGTGTATGTGCGCATCAATTAAATCTTGATCTGTCGAAAAAGAAACCATTCTTGCTGCTGTTCCCGGGAAATCGCTATCAGTTGTTTTGTTTATACGTTTTCTACTCCATAATGGTTTTGGAAGGTAATCTTGAGCTACAGAAGTATTAACAGCAGAGGTAAAATTTACGGTACCTTGAAAAACATCTTCTCTTCCTGCACATCCCGGTATTTCTTTATGCGCTGCATAAGGAACACCAAATAAGAAAAATTCTACCCAAATATCGTTATTCTGTAGAAAAGTAGCATCTTTAAAAATACCAATTAAGTGATTTAAATCGTATTGATAAGTAACTTCATTAGGGGCTACATTCATATTCATAAACGGTGTAATGTATCTACCAATTTCAATTGTTTTCTTATTAGGCGAGGTGATATTTTCACCTGTTGGAACAAATGAAAAGAATACACCACCTTGACGATCGTAATTATCGCAAAGTGCGTTAATCTTTACTTCTAATGAAAGCGTATTGTTAAAACTTGCAATCTCTGTTGAAGTTATTTTTCGGGCATATCTTGAATTATCTAAACGAACAATTCCTGCAGGAGTCGCTGTTGTTTTTGTTGCTGCATAACCATCATAAAAAATAACATTATTAAAAGCATTTAACTGGTAATTTTGGGCAAGAGTATTTAAACTAACTGTTAAACAAATTAGAGAAAATAAAAAGTACTTTTTTATCATATTTTAATTACTTATATTTAATTTTCTAAAATTATAAAAAAAATATAAGCCAATTGAATTATCGCTTTATATTTAATCTTTTTTCTAACGCATTTTTACAAATAATAAAAAACAACAATTACCATTAAATTGATTTATAGCATTTACTAAATGAAAACATTTATTAGCGATATTTCGGGAAAAGAATTTTCTATTGATGGAATGGTTAAAGCGAAAACCATTCGAAAATCTATTTTTGATTTTATAAAAAAGGAACATAACTTGTTCGACGAAAATGCGAAACTATCAATTGATGAACTAAATTTTTACCGACAAAGATTTATTTCAGAAAAACTTGTAAATGAAGTTGGCGAATTGAACGACTTAAAAAAGCAGGTTGTTGATTCTATTTCTAAATCGGAATTAATTAGCGATGAATCATTAAAAAGCGACACAAAGAAAGATAATCTTGGAGAAAAAATAGCCGATAAAGTTGCCGATTTTGGTGGAAGTTGGACTTTTATTTTATCATTCGTTTTTTTTCTATTACTATGGATTGGAGTAAATGCTTTTATTTTTATGAATAAAGGTTTTGATCCGTATCCGTTTATACTTTTAAATTTAATTCTTTCGTGTGTTGCGGCTTTACAAGCTCCAATAATTATGATGTCGCAAAACCGACAAGAAGCCAAAGACCGCGAACGTGCCAAGAATGATTACATGGTAAATTTAAAATCGGAATTAGAAATTAGAATTCTTCATGAAAAGATAGATCATTTAATAATGCACCAACAACAAGAATTAATGGAAATACAAAAAGTTCAAACCGAATTGATGCACACTATTTTAGAAGAAATAAAGAAAGATAAAAAACTGTAAAAACAAAAAAAACTCATCTTTACGATGAGTTTTTTTTTAACTATATAACTAAATAAAAAAACTACAAAATTAGCATGGCATCGCCATACGAATAAAATTTATATCCCTCTTTAACTGCTTCGTCATACGCTTTCATCATTAAATCGTGACCTGTAAATGCAGAAATCATCATTAATAACGTTGATTTTGGCATATGGAAATTAGTAATCATACAATCTGCAATGCTGAAATCGTATGGAGGGAAAATGAATTTATTTGTCCAACCTTCGTAAGGATTTAATGTGTGATTTGATGATACTGAACTCTCTAACGCACGCATTGATGTAGTTCCCACAGCACAAATTTTATTTTTGTTTGCCTTTGCTTTGTTAACAACATCGCATGCTTCTTGAGTTATAATCAACTCTTCAGAGTCCATTTTGTGTTTAGATAAATCTTCAACCTCAACCGGATTAAAAGTTCCTAAACCAATATGTAAAGTGATTTTAGCAAAATCTACACCTTTAATTTCCAAACGTTTTAATAAGTGTTTAGAAAAGTGTAAACCTGCAGTTGGTGCTGCAACAGCGCCTTCTTCGGTAGCATAAATCGTTTGATAACGATCTTCGTCTTCCGGGGTAACATCACGGTTAATATATTTAGGAATCGGTGTTTCACCCAACTCACGTAATTTTAAGCGAAATTCTTCGTAAGATCCATCGTACAAAAAGCGTAACGTACGTCCGCGTGATGTGGTGTTATCAATAACTTCGGCAACCAAAGAATCATCGTCACCAAAATATAATTTGTTACCAATACGGATTTTTCTTGCAGGATCAACCAAAACATCCCATAAACGCTGTTCTGAATTTAGTTCGCGCAATAAGAAAACTTCGATACGAGCACCGGTTTTTTCTTTATTACCATACAAACGTGCAGGAAAAACTTTGGTGTTGTTAAGCACCATAACATCACCTTCATCGAAATAATCGATTAAATCTTTGAAAAACTTGTGTTCTATTGTACCTGTTTTGCGGTTAACTACCATTAAACGAGATTCATCGCGATTTTCGGCAGGAAATTCTGCTAATAATTCGTTTGGTAAATTGAAATTAAAATTTGATAACTTCATATAAATAAAGATCCATTAAATTGTTTTTCTTAATCAAAAAATTAAGCTCGCAAATATACGATTTGAAAACAGGGGTTGTCAAGTAAATAACCGTTTATTTTTTTATTTGTTAGTTTTTGGTGTCAAGCTGAACTTGTTTCAGCTTCTCATAAATAATTAAAAAAACTTTGTGATTCCGTGTCAAGCACGGCATGACGGGCTTTAAGCTAAAACATTTTTAAGATCATTCCAAAAATCCGGATACGATTTAGAAACCACATCGGCATTCTTTATTACTAAAGATTGTTTTAAAACCAGCGGAGCAAATGCCATTGCCATTCGGTGATCTTGATACGTTTCAATAGCAATAGTTTTATTTTGAAAATCAACCGAATTATTCAACTGAATTGAATCGGTAGAAATAGAAACCTCAGCTCCAAATTTTTCTAATTCGTTTTTCAAAGCTTGTAAACGATCGGTTTCTTTTATTTTCAACGTATGTAAACCCGTTAAATTGCTGGTAATTCCCAATCCTAAACATGTAACAATAATAGTTTGAGCAATATCGGGCGCGTTATTCAAATTAAGATTTATGCTTTTCATTGATGGATTTTCAACCTTTTTCAGAATGATTTTATTGCCTGTAAAGGTAGTTTGAACTCCGAAACTTTGATAGATTTCTGCCAAAACCGAATCGCCTTGCAAACTGTTTTGTTTGAAATATCCCAACGTAATTTCAGTATCGATTTTTGATAAGGCAATTAAACTATAAAAGTATGATGCCGATGACCAATCTGATTCTACTACAAAAGTATCGTTTGAAAGCTTTTCTGTATCTGGAATTTTTATGATGTTGTTTTCAAATTCGGCTTTAATTCCTAATGATTGTAAAATCGAAAGCGTCATTTTTATGTAAGGAATTGATGTAATTGTACCATCTAACTGAATTTCAATTCCGTTTGGTAAGCTAGATCCTATCAACATTAACGATGTAATGTACTGGCTGCTTACATTGGCATCAATCAAAACCTTATTGCCTTGGATTTTTTTACCGATGATTTTTATCGGCGGAAACCCTTCTTGGTTTAAATACTTAATATCACTCCCTAACTGATTCAAAGCATCAACCAAAATTTTGATTGGTCGTTCGTGCATTCGTTCAGATCCTGAAATAACAACTTCCAAGCCTTCTTGAATTGCAAAAAACGATGTTAAAAATCGCATGGCTGTACCTGCATGATGCACATTGATTTCGCTAGACTTCCCAACTGATTGCAAAGCATTTTTCATGACTTCGGAATCATCGGAATTCGATGCATTTTCAATCTTTAAATTCGGATATAATGCCTGAAGCAGAAGCAAACGATTGGTTTCAGATTTTGATCCTGAAATAATAATTGTTTGATTGTTTGTTAGTTCGCTTTTATTCAGCAATATATCGCTCATTGTGTTTAGCCTCTTAATTTGATATCAAAATTACTAAACAATTTATAAAAAAATCGGGCAATGTGCCCGATTTTTCAATTTTATTTAATCTAAAATTAGAAGTTTTTAGAAATACCGATGTTTACCGTTTTTCCAAAATTAAAATCGAAACCAGATGATTTAACTTCAGGTGTAGTATCGCTTTTTAAAGAGCCGTACTGAAGACCACCAATAGAAAAGTTTAAACCAAAACTGTTTTTCATATTAATAAACAAAGCCGGAGTTATACCTGCGTAAAAACCATTAGATTTTACAGATGTAGTTGGCATACCAGTCAGGGTAGTTTCTGATTTTACTGTTTGGTATCCTGCAGAAACATCAGCAAAAACTGAAAACAATTCGCTTAAAGGTTTTGAGTAACGGTAAAATGCCCCAATTTTTAAACCGTTATTTTTATTTTCTCCTCCAACATACTCGTAGGTTTCGTTTAGCACAGAAGCTTGTAAACCAACAGTCATATTATCATTAAACTGATAACCAACAGTCGGAGAAAAATCAAACGAACTTGATTTATTATCTCCCATCTTATCAGATGAAATTCCAACATTACCGCCCACTAAAATAGTTCCTTCTTGTGCATTTGCCATACCTGTTACAGCAAATACCAACACTAACATAATTTTTTTCATTACTTTTTTCTTTAAATTTTGTGCAAATTTATTCGCTTTTTTAAAAAAGCGGCTATTTTTTTAGCGTTTAGGGTGTAAAATAGCATGTTTATAGTACTGCTTACTCTAAAACTAAATCTGCTTTAAAGAAAAAAATGCTTTATTTTAGTTTTTCGTTGTTATGATGACGATCGTGATCGCGGTTGGTTTTTAAATCCATTTTTTTATCGAAGGCTTCCTGCAAATTTACTCCCGTTTGGTTAGCCAAACATAAAACCACAAAAACAACATCGGCTAATTCTTCGCCTAAATCTTTGTTTTTATCACTTTCTTTTTCGGACTGTTCGCCGTATCTTCGGGCAATAATACGAGCTACCTCTCCTACTTCTTCAGTAAGTTGCGCCATATTTGTTAATTCGTTAAAGTAACGAACGCCATGCTCTTTTATCCAATTGTCAACATTTAGTTGTGCGTTTTTAATATCCATTATACTTTTTTATTTTTTTGAGAAATCCACTTTTTTATATTTCTGATGATGAAATAGTCAAAAACTGACATTCCCAACATCCAAATAATAACAAATTTCCAATCGATTGATGAATTTCCAAAGTAGCTTACTAAAATTCCAGCTATAAAATATATGATTAATGCCCCAATTATATAACTTACACGTTCTTTCATCTTTTAAAAATTTTAGGTTTGATAAATTGATCAAACAACATGATTAGTAATATAAAGATAATAAATTTACCTATTAAATTGTACCAGCATAATTCTTCGCCGTTTAAGGCACATTGAATTTCGTTGTAACTCATTAAAAACGAAATCACTATATATATTAAGGTATATAAAAGGAGTTTTTTTAGCATTATTCTTTATTCTTTGTATCGATTATAATTGTAACAGGTCCGTCGTTTAGCAAACTTACTTTCATATCTGCACCAAATTGTCCGGCTTGAACTTTTTTATCGATTGATTTTTCCATTGAAGTAACAAAAGCTTCGTATAACGGAATAGCGATATTTGGTTTTGATGCTTTTAGATAGGAAGGTCGGTTTCCTTTTTTGGTGGATGCATGCAAGGTAAACTGACTCACCACAATGATATCGCCATATACATCTTGAACCGATTTATTCATCACTTCGTTTTCATCGTTAAAAATGCGGAGTTGTACAATTTTTGCGGTTAACCAATCAATATCCTCTTGTGTATCGGCATCTTCAATTCCTACTAAAATCAACAATCCTAAACCAATATCGGCAACTTTTTCGTTGCTTATAGTTACAAATGCTTGCGAAACACGTTGTATTACTGCTTTCATTCTACATCGGGATTTCTACCGTTTCCATAAGCATCTGTCCGGTAATTATCTTCGTCGCCATCTAAAATCTGAATGTAACTTTTATAACGCGACCATGCAATTTCATCGGCATCTAAAGCATCTTTCACCGCGCAATGAGGTTCTTCGCGATGCAAACAGTTATTAAACTTGCATTGATCTTTCAGTTTGAAAAATTCCGGAAAATAATCGCCAACTTCCTGTGGTTCCATATCAACAATACCAAAACCACGAATTCCGGGTGTATCAATAATTTTTGCGTTAAAACTTAAATCGTACATTTCGGCAAAAGTGGTGGTATGCTGACCTTGCTGATGTTGTTCTGATATTTCCTTCGTTTTTAAATTCAAACCAGGTTCCAAAGCATTTACCAATGTTGATTTACCAACACCTGAATGACCTGTAAACATAGAAACTTTATCAATCATTTCGGCTTTCAATTTATCCAAATCTTTACCTTCGGCAGCCGATACACGCAAACATTTGTATCCTATTTTATCATAAATATATTGTAAGTACAATTGGTCGTTCAAAGTTTCTTCAGAAAAAGTATCTACTTTATTAAAAACCAAAACCGCTTCAATGCCATACGCTTCGGCAGTTACCAGCAATCTATCAATAAAACTTGTGGTTGTAACCGGGTTATCAATCGTTACCAAAATAAAAAGCACATCGATATTTGTTGCAATGATATGCACTTGTTTAGACAGATTTACCGACTTACGAATTAAATAATTTTTGCGTTCGTGAATGTTGGTGATAACGCCCGTAACTACATCTGCCGTGGTATCCAAATCAAAATCTACCTTATCGCCAACGGCAATTGGGTTGGTACTTTTAATACCTTTAATTCTGAATTTCCCTTTAATTCTACACTCAAAAAACTCGTTAGTATCAGCTTTTACGGTGTACCAGCTTCCTGTAGATTTATAAACAATTCCTGTCATTCACTTTTATTTTCTATTGATAATATGGTCTTGCCTTGTGATACTTTCATCGTGAATTGCCTTGAATAACGATGTAATAAAAGATTCGCCCAATTTATTTTCTTTGCCTTCGCGACGCATTTTTATAAGAACTTCCTGCCAACGTTCGGGTTGTAAAACAGCTACGTTTTTTGCTTTTTTAAGCAAGCCTATTTCGTCGGCAATCTGCATTCTGTCTCGCAATAATTTTAAAATCTGTGTATCAATTTCGTCGATTCTTGTTCGAAACATATTCATTTCGTGTACATACGAATCTTCTAAATTCAATGAATCGCGCAATACCAGATTCGATAATATTTCCTGTAATTGATTTGGAGTTACCTGCTGTGCAGCATCGCTCCAAGCCAAATCGGGCGTGCAATGTGTTTCAATCATCAACCCATCGAAATTCAGATCCAACGCTTTTTGAGCCACCTGTTGAATCAACTCTCGATTTCCAGTGATGTGCGACGGATCATTAATCAGTGGAATTTCCGGAAAACGAATCTTTAAATCAATCGGAATTTGCCATTCGGGTTTATTACGATATTTTATTTTTTCGTAGCTTGAAAATCCACGGTGAATAAATCCTAACTTTTCGATTCCTGCATTCTGTAAACGTTCAAAACCGCCAATCCACAAACTTAAATCAGGGTTTACCGGATTTTTTATAAAAACAATTTTATCAGTTCCTTTCAAAGCATCGGCAATTTCCTGAACCGCAAAAGGATTTACGGTAGTTCGAGCACCAATCCACAAAACATCTATATCATGTGCCAAAGCCAGCTCTACATGTTCTGCAGTAGCAACTTCGGTCGCTAAAGGCATACCTGTTTCTGCCTTAACCTGTTGCAACCATTTTAAACCGATCGCACCAACACCCTCAAAACCACCCGGACGCGTTCTTGGTTTCCAGATTCCTGCCCGATAAATGGTTGCCTGATCTTTAACTCCGTGCGCAATTCCCAATACCTGATCAGGTGTTTCAGCACTGCACGGACCCGCAATTATCAAAGGTTTGTTACCCGATAATTGCTTAAACCACAAAGCTTTTTCGCTTACTTTTGTCATACCGCAAATTTACAGATATTTCAGTAAAATACGGTATAGTTTTCCAGATATAGCCAACTAATATAAAAAATACTTACTTTTGTGTAAAACAAGAAATTCTATGTCGATAGAAGTACAAAATATCTCTAAAAACTACGGAACGCAAAAGGCGTTAGATACCATTGATTTTAAAATTAACAAAGGGGAAATTGTCGGTTTTCTTGGTCCGAATGGTGCCGGAAAATCTACGTTAATGAAAATTTTAACCACGTATATTGAAGCCGATAGCGGTACTGCAATTGTAAATGGTTTTAATGTACACACACACTCGAAAGAAGTTCAGAAATCAATTGGTTATTTGCCCGAACACAATCCGCTTTATTTAGATTTGTACGTACGCGAGTATTTGGCTTTTAATGCCGATGTTTATAAGGTTGACAAAAAACGTATTGACGAAGTAATTCAGCTTACCGGTTTAACGCCCGAAGCACATAAGAAAATAGGACAATTATCTAAAGGATACCGTCAGCGTGTTGGTTTGGCAACGGCTTTATTGCACGATCCGGAAGTGTTGATTTTAGATGAACCTACTACAGGATTGGATCCGAACCAGTTGACAGAAATTCGTGATTTGATTAAAAACATTGGGAAAGATAAAACCGTTTTTTTATCGACCCACATTATGCAGGAAGTTGAAGCAATCTGTGACCGAGTGATTATTATAAAAAGCGGAGTTATTGTTGCCGATAATAAATTGCAACAGATGTTTAGTAATGAAAACGATCAGGTTATTGAAATTGAATTCGATTTAAAAATTGAAGAAGAATTTATTAAGCGTTTGCCTAACTTAAAATCGTTTCACAACATACACGATATGCAGTGGGAACTTGTTTTTAATGCCGATACAGACATGCGCCCTGCCCTTTTTGATTTTGCTAAAGAATTAGATGTAAAGATTTTATCTATGCAGCTTAAAAATAAAAATCTGGAAACTATTTTTAGAGAGAAGACGTTATAGTGTTCTATGTTCTATGTTATAAGTTTTAGGTTTTAGGTTTTAGGTTCTAGGTTCTATGACTAAACTTACAACCTAAAACTTATAACTAAAAACTATTTATAAATCACATTACCAGTATATAAACGTTCTATTTTTACGGTATCGGGTTTGTTGTACACATAAATATTTCCGACAGATGCAATAACTCCCTCTAACTTGTTTTTTGCAAAAACATGAATATTCTGATTGCTGCGATGGTAGGTTAAAACGGTTTTGGCATCTAATAATTTGGCATCAACCGAACCATTGGCTCCGTATAATTTCACATCCAAAACATTGGTTTTTCCTTGTATAATAAAGCTCCCAACCTGATTATCTTCTACGGTTACCGAATTGTTGTCCACTTTTAAATTAAAGTTGGTCGATGCACTTTCTTCGTTTGGAATACTTGTTAACAGATACAAATTTGGATAACGTAACGTATCGTTCGAAACTACATTAAACTGTGTACGCGAATTGATTCTTTTTAGGTTTGGAGTATAAATTTTTAAAACGGCGGTTTCATAACTTTTAAGCATTTGACACGAAATTTCGTTTTTTATTGTGAGGATTGAATCTTTCACGTCAAATGAAAGTGCTTCAATTCTGTTTTCAAACGATTGAATTTCCATTTTAAAAGTTGAGCTTGGAATAATTTCAGCGGAAACATTCATGGGAATATCAACCGTATGAAATCCCGATAACTGATGCTGCTGCGAAACGGCATCGCCTTTTTTAGAAAAACAAGCATCTTCACCAGCGCATCCGGCAATTATCAATAACAATAAAACGATACTTTTTTTCATAATTTATTTTTTTAACAACTGATGCGCAGATTTTATTTTAACCACAGATTTCACTAATTATCACAGATTACAATTAAAATCAAGCAATAAAAACATATAACTTAAAACATACAACTTACAACTTATACCCAACACCAACTTCAAAAGCCTCTGCTTTAGCAAAATGCGTTTTTAACGACATCACACCAAAAACATTAGGAGTTACGTAATAGCGCAAGCCTAAACGTTGGTAAAGCGATCCGTTTTTCTTATATTCGTCATGCACGTAATAACCAATATTTCCTTCGGCGGTTAGTCTGTTCAGATACCATTCGTATCCAACAAAAACGCCCACACGTTTCCAATCGGTATTTTTATCCATTCCTTCTTCAGGAAATGAAGTCGCCAAAAACGGAATAAGCTCTTTTAATGAATTCGACAGAAAAACTTCGGCACCAACTTGCGCTGCACCGTAATTATTCAAAGGTTTTTCTACAATTGCAGTGATGTGATAAAACGGTTTTTGTCCCATACCAATAATATGACTTTCGTTTACGCCGGTTCTGAACAAAAGATTATATCTAATTTGCTGCGGATAATCAACAAATGAATTGGCTTTACCGCTTTGATCTTCATCAGAAAAATGATATGTTAATCCAACATTCACTCCCAACGTATTGGTACTTGTATTTGGGGCTTTTATGGTTGCGTTAGAATGATGTACGAACAGTAAACCTGCATTTATCCCGATATTTTGCCAGATTCTAGGTTGATCGTACCCCAACATAAAATAGGTTGACGGCATAAATTTAGATCCGTAAGCTACATTTCGAAAATTAGTTTCTTTATCAAACGGATTTGTGGAGTAAGAAACTCCCTGCCCTACCCGAAACTGCAATCGTCTGTTTAAAAAGTAAAAATTATAATGCGCATACAAACCGTACAAATCACCCAAAGTTTCGTTGTGATTGTTTTGTGTATGAAAAGAAAAACCGACTTCGGGAAATCGATACGTATGATGCCACTCTTTTGATCCGTTTACTTTGTGATTAACTGAAAACAGAAAACCTGTTGGCTTGTTGGTTATTAAATGGGCAATATTTTCACTGTGCGGTAAAATAGCACCTTGATAGGTTTGTAACGATGCACTCCAGTTTTCCTGACCAATTGCTGACGAACAAATCATTAGAAAAATCAAACTGCAAATTGTGAACCGCAAACTCAAAAGCCTGTTCATATTAAAACAAACCATTAAATTCGGCATCAATTCGGTTGATTATTTGTCCTAAATCTTCAGGATTATCAACAAAATTAATAGGATCAACATCTATAATCAATAATTTACCTTTATCATATCCTTTAATCCAGCTTTCGTAACGTTCGTTCAGTTTATTCAAATAATCAATCGATATAGAATTTTCGTATTCACGTCCGCGTTTATGAATCTGTCCTACCAAATTCGGAATAGAACTTCTTAAATAAATCAACAAATCAGGAGCACCAACCAAATCTTCCATCAATTCAAACAACTGTTTATAATTATCGAAATCACGGTTAGACATCAATCCCATGGCGTGCAAATTCGGAGCAAAAATATGGGCATCTTCGTAGATGGTTCGATCTTGAATGGTATTTTTTCCGCTTGATTTCATTGCCAAAACCTGACGAAAACGACTGTTTAAGAAGTAAATCTGCAAATTAAACGACCAACGATCCATTGAATGATAAAAATCATCTAAATACGGATTATCAACCACATCTTCGTAATGTGCATCCCACTTGTAATGTTTGGCTAATAATCTGGTTAACGTAGTTTTTCCTGCACCAATGTTTCCGGCAATTGCAACTTGCATATTTTATTAGTTTATATGGTATAAATACAATTTATCTGTTGTTAAAACACTTAAACTGTTTGCGTTAAAAATAACAGAATCAATGGTTGACTGAACTTCTGCTAATTGTTCTGCTTCTTTATTTTTAGTGTTTAACAAAAATAATTTATTGTTTGATACATACACCAACAAATCGCCATTAATTGCTAACAATTGTGCTTTTTTAGGTAAATTTTGTTCTTGAATTACTTTTCCATAGATATCAATTCCATAAACAACATCGTCTTTTTGCCAGTAGGCGAAATTTCCGTAAGTTGTTAGAAAAGAATAGTTTGTTATTGGATTACTTACAAACGATGGTTGATCTTGTTGCGATGAAACAATGCACCAGCGCTTGCTTGCATAATCGAAAATCCAAATAGAAGCTTGTGAAGTTAAAGCGGCATAAACGGCATCGATTTCAGGAAAACGATCTGTTAAAACGATTTTCTCTTTAACACTTAACTGATTGTCCAATAAAACCAGTTGTTGTGTATTTTTGTAAAAAACCAATTGTTTTAAAGGATTTCGTTCATCGTATTGTTCGATATTTCCTAAAAACGGATCTTTAAAAGTGAATGTTTTTAAAAGCGTTTCTTTGGCAATTTCGTTACTTACAATGGACGAAGTATCTCCCAAATGGTTTAAGCCGTAATAAGTTAATTGCGGCGGACGAACCAATTCTTTTTTAAACACAGCCATTTGTGCATTTACCGAGAATGCAGTAAAAAATGCAACAAAAGCTGTGATTAATTTTTTCATTACTTTTTATAAACCGTTATGGTAAAATCGAATTTATTTTTTTCGTCGGATTTATGAAAATCTTCTGAAATCATTTTCCAGTCAGCTGTTATTTCTGGGAAAAACGCATCAGCATCATCAAATTCGGCATTAACGTGCGTAATTACCAATTCGTTCGCAATACTGATTGTTTCCTTATAAATTTCGCCACCTCCAATTACATAAACAATTTCCTGATTTTGCTGTTTTGCAAATTCCAAAGCATCGTTTACCGAAGTAAATGCAAAACAATTATCGGGAACAAGGTAATTTTTCTGTCTGGTAATAATTAAATGTGTGCGATTTGGCAAAGGTTTAGGAAACGATTCAAACGTTTTACGACCCATTAAAATAAAATGACCGCTTGTTGTTTCTTTAAAATGCTTAAAATCGGCAGGTAAATGCCACAGCAAATCGTTATCTTTTCCTATTGCGTTATTTTGTGCAATGGCTGCTACTAAACTAATTTTCATTATACAGAAACCTGACCTTTAATTACCGGATGGGGATCATAATCAACCAACGTGAAATCTTCAAATGTAAAATCGAAAATATCTTTTATCGCTGGATTTAATATCATTTTTGGTAACGGACGCGGTTCTCTTGACAATTGTAATTCAACTTGTTCAAAATGATTGTTGTAGATGTGCGCATCGCCAAACGTATGAATAAAATCTCCGTAACCCAAACCACAAACCTGTGCAACCATCATGGTAAACAGTGCGTACGAAGCAATGTTAAACGGAACACCTAAAAAGATATCTGCCGAACGCTGATACAGTTGGCACGATAATTTACCATCGGCAACATAAAACTGAAAAAATGCATGACACGGAGGCAAAGCTGCTTTTCCGTTGGCAACATTTTCTTCAAAAGTTACAGATGTATCGGGCAAAACCGAAGGATTCCAAGCGGAAATTAACATTCTGCGGCTGTTTGGATTTGTCTTTAATGTTTCGATTAATTCTTTAATCTGATCTATTTCTTCGCCGTTCCAATTACGCCACTGATAACCGTAAATTGGACCTAAATCTCCATTTTCATTCGCCCATTCGTCCCAAATTCGAACGCCATTTTCTTTTAAGTAACCTATATTGGTATCGCCTTTTAAAAACCAAAGCAATTCGTGAATGATTGATTTTAAATGCACTTTTTTGGTTGTAACCATTGGGAAACCTTCGGCTAAATCAAAACGCATTTGGTAACCAAAAACACTTTTGGTTCCGGTACCTGTTCTATCGCCTTTTTGAACACCTTCTTTTAAAACGTGTTTAACTAAATCTAAATACTGTTTCATTTTTTAAAGGTTTCTTTTTGAAAGTTCATCTCGTAAACGAGCCGCTTTTTCGTAATCTTCGTTCAACACTGCCAGTTCTAACATATCGTTTAGTTCTTGCAACGAATAATCGGCGAATTCATTGCCTTTTTCAGCAGGAGCAATATTCAGGAATTCATCAATAACATCACTTAATTCTTCATTATTATCATCGTCGTCTGCATCAAAATCGTCGTCATCGTCATCATAATCCTCATCTTTAGCATCGGCTTCTTCTTGTTCGCGAAGATAGATTCCTGCCTTGTCCAAAATATTCTGATAGGTAAAAATAGGCGCATCAAAACGTAATGCTAATGAAATAGCATCAGACGTGCGCGCATCGATAATTTCCTCGATTCCGTCGCGTTCGCAGATAATGCTTGAAAAGAACACGCCATCAACCAACTTGTGAATGATTACCTGTTTTACAACGATATCAAATCGGTCGCAAAAAGTTTTAAATAAATCGTGCGTTAACGGACGTGGCGGCTTTAAATCTTCTTCAATAGCAATGGCAATAGCTTGCGCTTCAAACGCACCGATCACGATTGGCAGTTTACGCTCGCCATCTACTTCATTCAAAATCAAAGCATAAGCTCCGTTTTGCGTATGACTGTATGAAATTCCTTTTATTGTTAATTTTACTAAACTCATATTGATAAAAATAGCCAAAAAAGGCTATTAAACAAAGATACATCTTTAAATTTAATAGCCTTTATTTAGAAAATAATTTTGTTTGGTTTGATGAACTTAGTTTTAACAAAACATAATTACAAAAAAAAACTGCCGTAAAAAATACGGCTGTTTATATAATAATATTAAAGCTAATATTAGTTGTTATTCGCTTTGAATTCTTTTAACTTTTTAGTTAATTCTGGTAAAATTTGGAAAGCATCGCCAACAATTCCATAATCAGCCACTTTAAAGAAAGGTGCTTCTGGATCAGAATTGATAACCACTTTTACCTTAGAAGCGTTAATACCTGCAATGTGCTGAATTGCACCAGAAATACCAACTGCAATGTATAAGTTTGATGCTACCGGTTTACCTGTTTGTCCAACGTGTTCAGAGTGAGGTCTCCAATCTAAATCTGAAACCGGTTTAGAACAAGCTGTTGCTGCACCTAAAACGCTTGCCAACTCTTCGATCATTCCCCAGTTTTCAGGTCCTTTTAAACCACGACCACCAGAAACCACGATTTCAGCATCGGCAATAGAAACTTGTCCTGACGCTTTTTCTTGACTTTGAATGTGGATGTTAAAATCGGCATCGTTCAAACTTACAGCGAAATCTTCTGTAGCTGCTGCTCCAGATGTTTCAGCCAAACCGAATGAGTTTTTAGCAACTGCAATTACTTTTACGTCTGAAGTTAATTCGGTAATATTGAATCCTTTACTAGAAAAAGCGTTACGTTTTACTTGAAACGGACTTGTAGAAACCGGTAACGCTACAACGTTTGATGCGTATCCTGCATCTAAACCAACGGCAACGATTGGTGCCAAGTATAAAGAATCGGTAGTTGATGATAAAATCACAACTTTCGCTCCTTCTTTTTGTGCTGCTTGTTTAACAACATCGGCATACGCTTTAGCGTTAAACTTGTCTAATTTACTATCGGTTACTTTTAATACTTTATCAACACCGTATTTTCCTAATTCAGAAACATCACCTGCATTAACAGTAACTGCTGTAACGGTTGTTCCTAATGATTCTGCTACTTTTTTTGCGTAAGAAGCTAATTCTAAAGCTACTTTTTTAAATTTTCCTTCTGAAAACTCTGTATATATTAAAACTGACATTTTTTACTTTTTAAAAGATTAGAAATTAGATTACTTTAGCTTCGTTGTGTAATAAATTAATCAACTCGTCTAAATTATCAGGGCTGATTAATTTCACTGCCGATTTTGGTGCTGGTTTTTCAAACTTCACCGCTTTTGTTTTAGCATCAGCAGCAACCGGTTCTAAAACGTTTAATGCTTTAGTACGAGCTGTCATAATTCCGCGCATGTTTGGAATACGTAAATCTTTTTCTTCAACAATACCTTTTTGTCCGCCAATTACCAACGGTAAGTTTGTAGTTAATGTTTCTTTACCACCATCGATCTCACGAACTAAAGTTGCGTTTGCACCATCAATTTCTACACCAACACAAGAATTCACAAAATTGTAACCTAATAAAGATGCTAACATTCCAGGAACCATTCCTCCGTTATAATCTAACGATTCTTTTCCACAAATAACTACATCGTAATTTCCTGCTTTAACAACTTCTGCCAATTCTTTAGCAACAGCAAAACCATCAGTCGGATTTGCGTTTACACGAATAGCCTCGTTAGCACCAATTGCTAATGCTTTACGAATTGTAGCTTCTGTTTCTGGTCCACCAACATTAACAACAGTTACATTTGCGCCTTGTTTTTCTTGAAACCAAATAGCACGCGTTAACCCAAATTCATCGTTAGGATTAATTACAAATTGTACACCGTTTGTATCAAATTCTGTATCACCGTTTGTAAAGTTAATCTTTGCAGTAGTATCAGGCACGTGGCTGATGCAAACTAATATTTTCATCTATTTTACGTTTTTTAGATTAATTCTTAATTAGCTACGAAGATAAAAAAAATTTCAAATAACAATACTATGCGTGCATATAAATTATTTCTTAAAATTTTAATGTTACTGTCTAATCTTCTTTTGAATAGGCTATCTTTACTATACACAAAAATGAGTTTTATTAGAGAATTTGTATTTTAAACTATGAAAAAGACCTATTATTTATTACTGACCTTATTGGTTTTTGCTTGCAACAAAAAAGCAGACGAAACTACAACCACCACTAATTCTTCGACAAAAAATAATCAATCGGTAGAAAAAATAGATACTGTTGATTTATCAGCAGAAGAAGACAAACTATTAAAGATTCATAATGATATTTCCAACGCAATGGGAAATGTGCGAAACGACAGTTTACTTGCGGTAAGCAGTAAGCGGTTTACCGATTCGCTAACCTATTTAATTAAGAACAACAACAGCACGTTGATTTATCCGTTTGAAAAATTACAGAAAGAAAATGCCTTGAAAATGGCAACTTCGTCAGATAAAAAACTCCGAGTTTACAGTTGGGATAATAATTCAGGTGGAACCATGCGTTTTTTTAATCAGATTTATCAGTTTGATGCGAATGGAAATATCACGGTAAATGAAAGTTTGGCATCAAATGATTCGCAAGCTTATTTTTCGAAGATTTACAGCGTTCAAAACAAAAACAAGGAAAGTATTTATCTGGTAATTTCAAACAGTATCCTTTCGAGTAAATATTCTGTTCAACACATAAATGCTTACAAAATTGGCACTGAAAATTTACAGAATACAGCCGTTTTTAAAACTAAAACCAACACGTTAGATAAAATTTCGGTAGAATACGATTTCTTTAGTGTAGTTGACAGACCTGAACGCCCGGTTGAATTAATTACTTTTGAGAACAACACGCTGAAAATTGCTTTGGTTGACGATAAACAAAATGTTACCAATAAAAATTTAATTTACGAATGGAACGGCGATGTGTTTCTATATAAAGGTGTGAAGTAAAAAAGAATTAACTAAATAACCATTCTAGAATTGTATCTCTCACCGAAATTAATAAAACTATCAACCATGGGGTTAACGAAAAAACAAGAACAATTAAGTATTTAGATTTTAATCTAAAATTATCTGAATACCATAAATACAAACCTGCAAACGGAAATATAAAAGTAAAAAATGCAAAAAGCATCAATAATAAAGTTAACCCAACACCAGGATCGTCTAAAACATCACTATATGATGAAAGAAGAAAAAAGGCTAACCATAGTAAAGTAAAAAATATTGTTATAATTGTTAGTAGAAAAGATTTACTTTTTTTATCCATAACATTTCAAAAAATTAATATCACAAATTAAACCATATTTTATTTTTTAAGAATGATTTTTTATTAATTAATCTTTTCAAAAATCATTTATAAAATCAATAACATTTTTTTATTCATAAAAATAAAGGCTAACAAATTATAATTTTATATTTTTGTGCACCTATCAATAATGATATTATGAAAACAATTCAATTTAGAGAGGCTATTTGCGAAGCAATGAGCGAAGAAATGCGCCGCGACGATAAAATATATTTAATGGGTGAAGAAGTTGCCGAATACAACGGAGCTTACAAAGCCAGTAAAGGAATGTTAGACGAATTTGGTGCAAAACGTGTAATTGACACGCCAATTGCCGAATTAGGTTTTGCAGGTATTGCAGTAGGTTCAGCAATGAACGGTTTACGTCCTATTGTAGAATTTATGACGTTTAACTTCTCTTTAGTAGGTATCGATCAAATCATTAACAACGCAGCAAAAATGCGTCAAATGAGTGGTGGTCAGTTCACAATGCCAATTGTTTTCCGCGGACCAACAGCATCTGCAGGACAATTAGCTGCAACGCACTCTCAAGCTTTTGAAAACTGGTTTGCAAATACTCCGGGTTTAAAAGTGGTAGTACCATCAAACCCTTATGATGCAAAAGGATTATTAAAATCGGCAATTCGCGATAACGATCCGGTAATTTTCATGGAATCGGAGCAAATGTATGGCGATAAAGGCGAAGTGCCAGAAGGTGAATACACTATTCCATTAGGAGTTGCTGATATTAAACGCGAAGGTACCGATGTTACCATTGTATCTTTCGGTAAAATTATCAAGGAAGCTTACATTGCTGCAGACGAATTGGCTAAAGAAAATATTTCTTGTGAAATTATTGATTTACGTACGGTTCGCCCAATGGATTATGATGCAATTATTAAATCGGTACAAAAAACAAACCGTTTGGTTGTTTTAGAAGAAGCTTGGCCGTTTGCATCGGTTGCTTCAGAAATCACCTACATGGTTCAAGAGCGTGCTTTTGATTATTTAGATGCACCTGTACAACGTATTACTACTGCCGATACTCCTGCGCCTTACTCACCAGCCTTGTTAAAAGAATGGTTGCCAAATGCACAAGATGTTGTAAAAGCTGTTAAAAAAGTTATGTACAAAAAATAATAAATTTCATTTACATTTGTAACTCCAACCAAAAAGGTTGGAGTTTTTTGTTATGAAAAAATTGTTATTTGTTGTTTTTACTTTTTTCACTTTGCAAATAGTGGCACAAACCAAAGTTGGTGGAATTGTAATTGATGAAAAACAACAGCCATTATCGTACGCAAGTGTGTACTTTAAAAATACTACCGAGGGCGTTATTACTAACGAAGACGGTAAGTTTTATTTAGAATCTAACAACACGCAAGACACTTTGGTAATATCGTTTACGGGCTATAACGATGTTTTTTTACCATTGACCAAAGCAGTTAATTTAGATTTAAAAGTTGTTTTAGAAGAAGACAATGTTTTGGCCGAAATTAAAATTTATTCGGGTAAAACATCAAAAAAAGACAATCCGGCGTTAGATATCCTTAGAAAAATCTGGGAAAACCGTCGTAAAAACGGTCTGCACAAATTTGACCAATACGCTTATCAGAAATATGAAAAAATTGAATTCGATTTAAATTCTATCGACAGTGCTTACATGAAAAGTCGGGTTTTCAAGGGCATGGAATTTATTTTTGATAAGGTTGATACTTCTAAAATCACCGGAAAAACCTATCTTCCAATCTTCATTAACGAACAAGCATCAAACGTTTATGGCGATAATGTTGCCAAGTTGAAAAAAGAGATTCTTGCCGGAAATAAAAATTCGGGCTTTGAAAACAACCAGCACATTATGGCGTTTTTAAAGGATTTGTATGTAGAATATGATATTTACAACAACTACCTGAAATTGTTCGACAAAGACTTTGTGAGTCCGCTTTCTCGCACCGGAATCAATGTTTATAATTATGTTTTGACCGATACCGCTGATATAGACGGTAAGAAATGTTATAACATTGTGTATTACCCACGCAGAAAAGGCGAATTAACCTTCAAAGGTGATTTTTGGGTGAACGATGACACTTGGGCTATCAAGAAAATAAACATGGCAATTAGCAAAGATGCCAATATTAACTGGGTACGCGATATTTATATTGAACAGGAATTTGATGTGTTGAACGATTCGATTTTCTTGCTTACAAAAGATCATTTAATGACCGATTTCAGTATCCGCCAGAATGAAAAATCAAAGGGAATGTACGGTAAAAGAACTACATATTACAAACAATTTGAGTTCGATAAAAAGAAACCCGTAAACTTTTACAAAAGCGAAGTAAACAGTTACAACGAAGCCTTAATGAACCGCCCAGACGAATTTTGGGAAGGATACCGTTTTGAACCTTTGTCGGAAGAAGAAAAAGGTATTTATACCATGTTAGGCGAACTAAAACAAAACAAACGCTTTCAAACCTACGTGAATTTAGGAACCATTTTAGCCAGCGATTACATACAGATTGGCAATTTTGATTACGGACCAATTTTTTCTTCGTTTGGATTTAACGATATTGAAGGTTTCCGTTTAAGAGCCGGCGGTAGAACTTATTTTGGGCAAAATGATATGTGGCGTTTAGAAGGATACACCGCTTATGGTTTTAAAGACAATAAGTTTAAATACGGAATTTCGGGTAGGTTTATGTTAGATAAAGATTCGCGCTTTATTTTCTTTGCAGGAAATCGCCGCGATGTTGAACAAATTGCCGCTACCCTATCGCCTATTACCGACGTTTTAGGTAGAAGTTTTGCTTCGAGTGCCTTGTTGGCAAGTGGCGATAATTCCAAGTTATCAAACATAAATCTTACTTCGGCAGGTTTAGAAATCGAACCTTTAAAAAACTTAAAATTCTCCACATCATTCAATTATAAAACATTAAAATCGGCATCACCTACTTTTTCATTGGCATATTATGACGAAGCCGGTAATATTCGGAACGATTTAAATCAGGCAGAAATCAATCTTTCGGTTGATTACACACCACGCAGAAAAACAGTTGGTTACGGCGTTGACCGTACCGATGTTGACTACAATTACGCACGCCTTTTCTTTAATTATTCGTTAGGTGTTAAAGGCATGCTGGGCAGCGATTTCGATTACAAAAAAGTTCAGTTATTATACAGTCATCCAATATTAGTGGGCGGTTTTGGGAGGTTCACTCCTACTTTAGAAGCCGGTAAAACATACGGAACCGTTCCGTTGGGCTTAATGAGTGTAATTCCCGGAAACCAATCGTACTTTATTATTGGCAATGCGTTTAGCCGTATGAATTATTACGAGTTTATTACTGATGAATATATTGCGCTGCATTTAGAACATAATTTTAATGGTCGAATTTTCTCGAGAATTCCGGGAATAAGAAAATTAGGTTTACGTGAATTTGTCGGAATTCGTGGAGTTTGGGGCGATGTATCGCAGAAAAATATCGACATTAATGCATCGAATATTCCTTACATAGCTCCAACAGATAAAGTTTATTACGAATATTTTGTGGGTGTGGGTAACATTTTTAAATGCCTGCGTGTTGATGTAAACTGGCGAGGCAATTATCTTGAAAATCCCGATGTTAGAAGAGTTGGTGTGAATGTTGTATTTGGTTTCCATTTTTAAAACAGTAATCACATAACTACATAGAAAAGACTTATAGGTAAGCTATAAAACGATATTCTTTGTTGCTAATAATTTATTTATAAGCTTTAATGTTAAAAGTTTAAGCAACTTCTTTGTAAGAAACTGAATTTTAACGTACTTTTGCAACCAATTTTGAAATAAAGAAATATACAGATATGACAAACGTTGAACAATTCGATGTATTCATCGAAATTCCTGCAGGAAGCAGAAATAAATACGAGTTCGATTTTGATTTAAAAATGATGAGATTCGATCGTTTATTATTCTCATCAATGAAATACCCAACAGATTACGGTTTTATTCCTGAAACATTGGCTTTAGATAACGATCCGTTAGATGTTTTGGTTTTAACTACAGAACCTACTATTCCAGGTTTATTAATGGAAGTGAAGCCAATTGGTGTGTTTTATATGGCTGACGATAAAGGAAACGATGAAAAAATTATCTGTGTACCAACCGGCGATCCTTTAATGCGCGAATTAAACGATTTAAGCGATATCAACAAGCACCTTATCAAAGAAATTGAACATTTCTTTAAAGTGTATAAAGATTTAGAAAACAAAAAGGTTGAAATTAACGGTTTTGGCGATAAAGCTGCAGCCATTGCAATGATTAAAGAATGCCAAGAGCGTTTTGGTCAGTTATCAGCAGAAAAACAACAATCTTTTAGTATAAGATAATTAAAAAATCCCAAAACATAAGTTTTTGGGATTTTTTGTATATTAAAACTGTACAATAATATTTTTTATAAAAACTAAAGTAATTG
>CAJYTF010000038.1 GCA_913777665.1 uncultured Myroides sp. | reverse complement strand
AAGTTAATTCGTCAGACAACAATGATTATGAAACTGCAATACAGCAAATGTCTCCAAAAGTTGATAAAAAAAATATATTATCTAGAATATTAAATTACTTTAAATTAAAACTGAAATAAACAGAGGTTTAGTAAAAATAAGGATCTAAAAAGTTCTCCTTTTTATTTGTAACAACAAATTACAAATCTCATTTATTAAGAAACTGAATATTCCGAGTTAACCCAGAAAACTTAGTACGCTTTACAGCCGATTTTTTAAAAATTTCGTTGAACAGTTCATTGGTTAAATCGTTCCATTGCTGTTTGTCGTAATCAATTAAGGTAGGTTTTGGCTTAAAGAGTGGTTCGGCATTTGGTTTTGCAAAACGGTTCCACGGACAAACATCTTGGCAAACATCGCAACCGTACATCCAATCGTCTAACTTGCCGGAAAATTCATCGGGAATGGCATCTTTCAGTTCAATAGTCAAATACGAAATACATTTGCTGCCATTCACAATATAAGGCGATTCTATTGCCTGCGTTGGGCACGCATCGATACAAGCGGTACACGAACCACAATGATTGGTTGTAGCAGTATCGTACATCAACTCTAAATCAATAATTAATTCGGCTACGAAAAAGAAAGACCCCTCGGTTTTACGGATTAAATTGTTGTTTTTACCAACCCAGCCCAAACCGCTTTTTGCTGCCCAAGCTTTATCTAACACCGGAGCCGAATCTACAAAAACGCGACCATCTACCTCACCTATTTCATCATTAATATAATGCAGTAAATCTTTCAGCTTGTCTTTGATAACAAAATGATAATCTTCGCCGTAAGCGTATTTTGAAATTTTATAAGAATCTTGATTTTGTTGTTCGGAAGGAAAATAATTCAACAACAAAGAAACCACCGATTTTGCACCGGGAACAAGTAAACGCGGATCTAATCGCTTATCGAAATGATTTTCCATATACTTCATTTCTCCGTGCATGTTGTTTTTTAACCAACTTTCTAAACGCGGTGCTTCTTCTTCTAAAAAAGTTGCCTGCGAAATACCACAATAAGAAAAGCCCAAATCTTGGGCTTTCTGTTTTATAAACTGTGTGTATTTTTCTTTGTTAGTCATGATCTACCTATTTCCCACAGATGCACGGATAAATATAATTATTAGTTTTTTTACAACATAGATTCTGTTTACTGTTGATAAAAAATTTAGGTTACATAGTTTTTGTATCGTACAAAATAAATATAGCTTGACTACGTATTTTATAAAAGATAAAAACTATTATGGCTTTTATTTTCTATGTTGTTAATAAATCTGTAAATAAACTCATTTATACTTTTCTAGTAATAAAACGCATAAAAAATTCAATGAACCACATAGGCACATAGCTTCTTTTTGCTTAATTTATACAGAAAACTTTAGGTGCGCATAGTTTTTAAGCAATGCTTAAAAAAATATGTGTATTTATTAGCCTCAAAAATCTATATTTCTTATGAATCTATGTGGTTAAATAGTTTATTTTTATTTGATTACAGCTTATTGTTTAACCATAAAAGCTTAATAACTATATTTCTATTGTGGTGTAAAAAAACAGCAAAATTAAAAATTAGTCATAATCGTTAAACAAACCCGACTGTTTGCCTACATTCTGTCTGCCCAAATGGGTGTATGCTTTTTCGGTAACTTCACGTCCGCGTGGCGTTCTGTAGATAAATCCTTCCTGAATAAGAAATGGTTCGTACACTTCTTCAATGGTTTCCGAATTTTCTGAAACGGCAGTTGCTAATGTCGATAATCCCACCGGACCACCTTTGAATTTATCAATAATGGTAGATAAAATTTTGTTATCCATTTCATCTAACCCGTATTTATCAACATTCAATGCTTTTAAAGCAAATCGAGAAATTTCAATATCGATACGTCCGTTGCCTTTAATCTGTGCAAAATCTCGAACTCTTCGCAACAACGCATTAGCAATACGAGGCGTTCCACGGCTTCGACCCGCAATTTCAATAGCAGCTTCCATATCAATAGGAACCTTTAAAATAGTTGCGCTACGCTCTACAATGGTTGATAATAATTCGATGTTATAATACTGCAAACGACTTTGAATACCAAAACGTGCTCGCATTGGTGCAGTCAATAATCCCGAACGTGTGGTTGCACCAACCAGCGTAAAAGGATTTAAGTTGATTTGAACCGAACGTGCATTTGGACCGGATTCGATCATGATATCGATCTTGAAATCTTCCATTGCCGAATACAGATATTCTTCTACAACAGGGCTTAATCTGTGTATTTCATCGATAAAAAGAATATCGCGTTCTTCCAAATTGGTTAACAAACCAGCTAAATCTCCGGGTTTATCCAACACCGGACCCGATGTAATTTTGATTCCCACATTTAATTCGTTCGCCAAAATATTAGACAAAGTTGTTTTTCCCAAACCCGGAGGTCCGTGAAATAACGTGTGATCTAGAGCTTCGCCACGTAAATTGGCTGCCTTTACAAACACTTTTAAATTTTCTAATACTTGATCTTGACCCGCAAAATCATCAAACGAGAGCGGACGCAGCTTTTTTTCTACATCGATTTCTTCGTTCGAATAATTTTCGTTGGTTGGATTTAAATGTTCGTTCATAGTGCAAATATACTATTTTTACAAATATCTCATTTAAACTTTTCTATACCACATAGTTTTATTGCAACCTATACTTTATAAGATTTATAGATTACCTTTGGTAATGTTCATAATCATTGAGCTATGTTTTTAAGGTAGATAAAAGCGACCTTTAATCCTTAACTCTATTAAAACCACAAAAAATGAACTGTACACTTTGCGCTACTCTTCTGACCGAAAAAGCTGATATTGATTATTACATCTGCGCAAATTGTCACGCGTATTTAAAACGTGATGATTTGTATTTTGATGAAGCTAAAGAGAAGAATCATTACGAGCAGCACAACAATGATGTGAATGATATTGGTTACCAAAATTTCACAGCGCCAATTACAAATTCAATTTTAGAGAACTGTACAACAGAAATGTTGGGATTAGATTATGGTTGCGGCAAAGGCCCGGTGATTAGTAAACAGCTTCTTGAAAAAGGATATCAGGTTAATTTGTACGATCCGTATTTTTATCCGGATACTTTGTACTTACATAAAACCTACGATTTTATCTTTAGTTGCGAGGTATTTGAACATTTTTACAATCCGTTGGAAGAAATTACTAAACTACACAGCATTTTAAAACCAAACGGACTTTTAATTGTAAAGACTCATTTGTACAACAACCAATCCGATTTTAAAAACTGGTATTATCGCAAAGATCAAACGCATGTTTTTATTTACACTTTTAAAACGTTTGAATACATTGCCATACATTTTGGTTTTGATATTTTAGTGTTAGAAGAAAAATTGGTGGTTTTGAGGAAGAAATAAAAAAATTCTTTTATTCATTTGATGCATCTAAAATAATCCACATTAAAAATACTTTGCAATTGTTTGTTGTTTATTGATGTTGAAATACAACGCATTAATAAATTTCTAACATAAATACAAAAATTACATATTTCCCTGAATTACATTATTTATTTGATTTTTTTTCAAAGTTGTGAGACACTATGTCGGGAAGCTTGTGTACAAAAGTCAATAAATTGTATAAAATATTATATTTTCTTTTAATTTCTAAATCCAAAACAGTAATTGCTTCGTATATAATTTAAAATTCTAAATTGAAAGTTATGAAAAAGAAAACAATTCAAGGAATCTTAAAAACATCTGTTTTATGTTTGGCTTTGGTTGGCTGTAACGATGATATTTTACCGATCGACCAAATTGACAATCCGGTTCAAGCTCCTGATGTTAATTTTACTGCGCTAACAAACAATAACAAACTGGCATTTTATAATGCTAAAAATCTTAACAATCCTATAAGTACGGTTTCAATAACTGGTATGCAGTCTGGCGAAACAATTACGAGTATTGATTATCGTCCGGCAACCGGTCAATTATACGGTTTAGGCAGCACCGGCAGGTTATACTTTATTCATGAAATTTCTGGTTTGGCAACTGCTTTAAGTGACCAACCTTTAAATCCTGCTGTTTCGGGTGCAAATGCCTCTATTGATTTCAATCCAACTGTTGACAGAATCAGATTGGTAACCGAATCGGGACAAAATTTAAGATTACACCCTGAACTTGGCACAGTAGCGGCTACTGACGGGTCTATAAACGGTGGAAATTCTCCAAGAATTGGGGCTGTCGCCTATACAAACAGTGTTGCAGGAGCTGCTTCAACACAATTGTACGATATTGATTTTGAAGAAGACAAACTTTATATTCAAACTCCGCCTAATGATGGAGGTTTACAGTTTGTTGGTAATTTAACAATAGATTTTAACGGTGTAGGTGATTTCGATATTAATCCAGACAATTCTGCGGCATTTGCTGTAACCCGCAATAATGATAAATCAACCTTATATTCAATCAACCTAAATTCTGGAAAAGCAAGTATGGTTGGAATGTTTACCGAACCTGTTATAAGTTTGGCATTTAAAACAAACCCTGTGGCATTTGCTACCACATCTGACAACAAACTTATTCGATTTAATCCAATGAATGGTTCTTCTTCTCAAACTGATCTTTTAGGTCTTGAAAGCAATGAAATGATTGTTGGTTTAGATTTTCGTCCTGCAAAAGGAATGCTATATGCCATAACCAACAAAAGCAGGCTACTTACCATTAATACATCGAACGGTCAAACAACCGCGATTGGTGCTACGCTGACACCTGCTTTATCAGGAACGACATTTGGCTTTGATTTCAATCCCACTGTTGACCGTATCAGATTAGTTAGCAACAATGGTCAAAATTTAAGGTTACACCCAGATTTAGGAACTGTTGCAGCAACAGACGGAAATCTAAACCCCGATCTCCAAATATCACAGGAGCTGCTTATACCAATAATACAGCCTCTGCAACATCGACATTATTATATATAGTTGATTCTGAAACAAATATGTTATACACCCAAACACCACCAAATGACGGCGTTTTAGTTTCTGTTGGGGCTTTAGGAATAAATATTGAAGCAGATAACGGATTTGATATCGGAGGAACAAGCAACAGTGCTTTCGGGTTGTTTACAGTGAACGGTTCAAAAGGAGTTTACAGTATTAATTTAATGACCGGGCAAGCTACTTTAGTATCAAATTTTCAAAATAATATAACAGCAATGGCGGTTGGTCTTGGATTTTAAATAAACAACAGACAATAATAAGTGTAATTTAAGTAAGTAAGAAGCCATTAAGTGGCTTCTTTTTTTATTTTATCAAATAAGAATCATTTACAGTTATAAGAGCCTAAGAAAATTGCAAAAATATGCACTAAATTGTTATAACTACTTATCGCTTAAATAATCCAAATTATAAATACTTTTCAACTGCATATTGTTTGCTGATATTGGAATACATCGCATTATTAGATTTCTAAAATAAATGAGAAAACCACTTTCAAGATGAGCCATTTTTCCAATTCTCCAACTTGAATTTACAATGGCATGTGCCTTTTTAATTCTTAGCTTTTGATACTCTTCAAAGACAGTTTCGATTGGTTTATCTTCCTGATAAAGTTCAGCCAACAGATACGCGTCTTCAATTGCCTGACAAGCTCCCTGACCTAAATTTGGAGTTGTAGCATGTGCTGCATCGCCCAATAAACAAACGTTTTTGTTATACCATTTATGGATAGGCTTTAAATCTATGATTCGGTTTTTAATAACGGTGTCATCACTCGTATTTTCAATAAAGCTTAAAACATCGGTATGGAAGTCTTTAAATAGATCTTGTAAATTATTTTCATGTTGATTGACTAACGATTCGTTTACAACGGCATACCAATACGTGTCTTGATTATTAATTTGAACGAAACCAAAGCGCTTTCCTTTTCCCCAAGCTTCTATTGCTTTATTGTTGTAATCTTTGGACAACGATAGTTTTGAAACACCTCGCCAGCATATCTGTCTTGTATCTCGTATATGTGATGGATCAAACAACTGATTTCGCACAACAGAATTAATTCCATCGGCAGCAATAACAACATCGGCAGCTTCTACTGATCCATCTTCAAAAAACAATTTTACGTTTTCGTCTTGTTCAATCTTTACAAGTCGTTTTGATAATTTGATATTTTCAAACCCGATTTCTTCTGCCAGAATATTCTGCAAAACCGCACGATGTATCGAAATATTACCAACTCCATACTTTACTTCAAATTCATACAAATCAATAACAGAAAGTAATCGCAATTGATGATCAGTAATGTTCATAGAAGAAACCTTTACACCCGCATTTTCTATCTTTTTGTGAATACCTAACTTTTTAAAAATCTGCATGGCATTGTTTGCGATACCAATTCCTGCTCCGACAGGTTTAATTTCGGCAGCACTTTCGTAAACAGTAACATTAAATCCTTTTTGTTTAAAAGCCAAAGCGGAAGTAAGTCCGCCAATTCCTGCACCTATAATTGCAATTTGTTTCATATTAAAATAGAATTATTCAAAAACAAAAAAACTCCCACAAATTGCGGGAGTCTTTTATATATTAATGATGTCCACCATCTTTTTCGCCATCTCTTAACGGCACAGTCTGCGGAACAAAATCTTCTTCGTAACCAGGCTTAGAATAATCATAAGGCCAACGGTATACTTCTGGAATTGCACCCGGCCAGTTTCCGTGCATGTGTTCAACTGGTGTAGTCCACTCTAAAGTTGTAGCTTTCCATGGATTTCTTGGGGCTTTTTTACCATAGAAAATACTATAGAAAAAGTTAAACAAGAATACCAATTGGAATGCTGCACCTACTAATGCAAACATGGTAATTAAGATATTCACATCTACCATATCGTCAAACATCGGGAATGCTGAGTTAGTATAGTAACGACGTGGTAAACCAGCCATACCGATAAAGTGCATTGGGAAGAAAACTCCGTAAGCACAAACTACCGTTACCCAGAAGTGAATATAACCTAAGTTTTTATTCATCATGCGTCCGTACATTTTAGGGAACCAGTGGTAAATACCGGCAAACATACCATACAATGCAGATATCCCCATTACCAAGTGGAAGTGTGCAATAACGAAATACGTATCGTGTACGTTGATATCCAACGTTGAATCCCCTAAAATAATACCTGTTACACCACCTGTAATGAACGTTGATACGAAACCAATACAGAATAACATAGAAGGGTTCATTTGTAAGTTACCTTTCCATAATGTAGTAATGTAGTTGAATGCTTTTACTGCCGATGGAATTGCAATTAACAATGTTGTAAAGGTAAATACCGATCCTAAGAACGGGTTCATACCAGATACGAACATGTGGTGCCCCCAAACAATTGTAGATAAAAATGCAATTGCTAAGATTGATGTAATCATGGCACGGTAACCAAAGATTGGTTTACGAGCGTTAGCCGAAATTACTTCTGATGTAATACCCATTGCTGGTAAAATTACGATATATACTTCAGGGTGCCCCAAGAACCAGAACAAGTGCTCAAATAATACCGGAGATCCACCTTGATAATGTAATACTTCACCTGCCAAATAAATATCAGACAAGAAGAACGATGTACCAAAGCTTCTATCCATAATTAACAATAATGCAGCCGATAATAATACTGGGAACGATACAATACCAATAATTGCTGTTACCCATAAAGCCCATATTGTTAAAGGTAAACGTGTCATAGACATACCTTTTGTACGCATGTTTAACACAGTTACCACATAGTTTAACGATCCCATTAACGATTGTGCAATGAACAATGCCATAGACACCAACCACAACGTCATACCTGTACCAGAACCCGGAATTGCTTCAGGAACTGCCGATAACGGAGGATAGATTGTCCAACCTGCCGAAGCTGGTCCAGACTCTACAAACAATGAAGCAATCATTACGATACAAGCTATAAAGAAGATCCAGTATGATAACATATTCATGAATCCTGAAGCCATATCGCGTGCTCCGATCTGTAATGGAATTAATAAGTTAGAGAACGTACCTGATAAACCTGCAGTTAATACAAAGAATACCATGATGGTTCCGTGAATGGTAACTAAAGCTAAATAAATATCGTTACGCATTACACCTCCCGGAGCGAAATCGTCTCCTAATAACCAAGAGAATACTTTGAATGATTCTTCTGGCCAAGCGATTTGAATACGGAATAATAATGACATTGCAATACCAATGATTCCCATAATAATACCTGTTACAAGGAATTGTTTGGCAATCATTTTATGATCCTGACTAAAGATGTACTTTGTTACGAAAGTTTCTTTATGGTGGTGATCATCGTGTGAATGATCGTGTGTTAATTCGTGTCCTACTACTGCTGACATACTAATAATTTTATATTGGTAAACAAATTATTTAATTACTTGAGCAACTACTGCAGTAGTATCTACTACAATTTGTGGTTCTTCTACCGGAGTTTGAACCGGCTGTGCTTCAACTTTCGGAGCAGCAGCGGCAGCTTTCTCTTCGGCTACTTGTTTTCCTAATTTAGGTTGTTGGCTGATCCATTTTCTAAACTCGTTCTCTGTTTCAACTACAACTTTTGCTTGCATGTTGTAGTGTGAACGACCACATATTTTGTTACACAATAAAATATAGTCAAACGTATATGGTTCTAAACCAGGCTCGCCTTTTTCAACCAACTTTTTGCTGTGTTTGTTGCGTGCTTCGTTGATTTTGTTTACACGATCTACAATTTCTTCACGGTCTCTCATTTCTGTAGTAGTAACCGTTGGTGTCATTGCAAACTGCGTAACCATACCAGGAACCGTGTTCATTTGTGCACGGAAGTGTGGGAAATAAGCAGAGTGTAAAACGTCTTGCGAACGCATTTTTAATACTACTTTTTTACCAACCGGTAAGTGTAATTCTTTTGTTACAACATCGTCTTGTGCATTTGGATCTGCCATATCGGCACCCACAACGTTGATTCCCTCGATAAAACGAACGTTTGCTTTACCTAATACGTTGTCGTCACCTGCATAACGAAAATCCCAGTTGAACTGTTTTGCGTAAACTTCTACGTAAATCACTTCTTCCTCTTCATCGTAATGCATAATGTTGTTCCAAGCGTATAATCCGTATAAGATCAATCCTGCTAAAACAATTACCGGAATAATTGTCCAGATGAACTCTAACTTATCATTATCTGCAAAGAACGTCGCCTTTCTGTCTGTATTACCACGGTATTTGAATGCAAAGTAATGTAATAAGAACTGCGTTAAGAATTGAACAAAGAAGATAACTACTAAAGTAATCCACATTAACTGGTCAACATCTTTACCATGTTCAGAAGCTGCATTGCTTAACAACGGCATGTATCCCCATTTAACACAGCTATAAATTGTGAAAATGTAAATGAATGCCAGGAATCCGAACATTAAATATCCGTTGATATTATTGTCTTTATGTGTAGCAACCTGCGTCTTGTACTCTTCGCCAACGTGTTGTTTGCTCTGAGTTAAGTCGAAAATCTTAGTTAATTGCCAAATTGCAATTCCTAATAAAGCTACAATAACTAATATTAATAAACTCGTCATTTGTTTATTACTTTAAATATTAATAATGAAAATGTTTACTTTCTTCTACCATTGGATTATTCTTAACCAATAACGGAGCTTTAGCAATTGCCGAGAAACCGACAAAGATAAACAATCCGCCAAAGAACAATACAGATCCTATTTCGGCAGCACCAATAAACCAAGATGCACCAACAGTTCCAGGCATAATCATATTAAAGAAGTCTAAATAGTGACCTGCAATAATACATGTACCCGCCATAACAATGATCCAAGATAATCGTTTAAAGTCTGTATTGATTAATAATAATATAGGTAATAAAAAGTTTAACGCCAGCATACCAAAGAAAGGTAAGTTGTATTCTTCTATTCTTAAAATGAAGTACGTTACCTCTTCAGGAATGTTTGCATACCACATTAACATGAATTGAGAGAACCATAAGTACGTCCAGAAGATAGATAAACCAAACATGAATTTAGCTAAATCGTGGATGTGTGATGTGTTTACGAATTCTAACAATCCTTTGTTTTTAAGATATAATGTTACTAATGCAATTATAGTTACTGCTGTTACAAAGAACGATGCAAATACATACCAACCGAACAATGTTGAATACCAGTGCGTATCGATAGACATGATCCAATCCCATGACATGATAGATTCTGTGATGATAAAGAACACCAAGTAACCTGCTGCCAATTTAAAGTTCTTTTTGTAGTAATTTAAATCGCCTGTTTCATCTAAAGCTAATGAGTTTCTGCGAGATAACATTCTAAAGATATTCCAACCAGCTAAGAAAATAACTGCACGGATTAAAAAGAACGGTATGTTTAAGAAACCTGTTTTACCTTGAATAATGGTATCGTTTGCAACAATATCAGCATCCATCCAGATAAATAAATGGTTTAAATGAGCCGAACTTGCTACCAACATTAAGAAAAACAATATAGAACCCGGTAATAAGTAAGCCGATAAGCCTTCCATAACGCGGAATAATACTGGTGACCAACCTGCAGATGCAGCATACTGTATTTGATTAAAGGTAAAGATACCTAAAGAAATAAGCATAAAGAAGATACACCCAACGTAAACAGCAGCCCAAGGTTTGTTTTGTAACTGGTGTAATACGTGCTCTAAATGTTTTGTATGTTCTGCGTGCGCATCATGCGTATCTGCCTTTGCAGCGTGAGTAGTAGCTTCAGCGTGTGCCGGAGCAGCTTCTGTTACATGTGCAGTGTGTGCATCTGTTGAATCTGCAGCGTGCGCAGTACTATCGTTAGTAACAGCTGTTGCAGTTGCTGTATGCGCATCATGATTTGCTGCATGTGCATCATGGCTTACCGTATTTGCTGCATGAGCGGTAGCTTCACCATGTGCAGGTGCTTCATGTGCATCGTGAGCGCTATGACCACCATGATGTTGCTCGCTTAAAATTGCTTCAACCTCTTCAACTGTTTTAGGTGCCGTAAGAAAGCCGTAAGCGATCCCGATGATACCTAAAACCATTAAAATAACAGAAAAGGATTTTAATTTGCCTGAAAATGTGTACATATCTAAACTTTCAAATAAGTTTTACAATTATAATTCCGATTTCAATTTTAACACATAAGCAGCTACCATCCATCTTTCGGTTTGTGTTAACTGGTTTTTATGTGATCCCATTGAGTTTAATCCGTACGTTACAACGTGGTAAATTCCACCTTCTGTTAACTCACGTTCAGCATAACTTGGTACTCCCAGGAATTTTTCTCTTTTAACTAAATTACCTTTTCCGTCTCCGGCATCACCGTGGCAAATTGCACAGTAAATGGTGTACAACTGCTTCGCCTTTGTCATATCACCTTCGGTAATAGAATCTAAAGGAGATTTAGAATTTAGTCTTGCCGCAGCTAAACCTTCCGGAGTATTTGGATACTCTTCAGGTGTAAATCCGCGAGGTACTGATCCTTGTGCAGGCACCTGACCTTCTTTTCCGTTTTTAAATGCGCTTGATTCAGAATAGGTTTCGTAAGCTACAGACTCGTACATATTAGGAAATAACTGGTAATTAGGTTTTTCCTTATTAAAACAAGAGGTAGCTAAAGTTGAAACTGCTGCCAAGGCAACTATTTTATATAAACTCTTCATTTTTACTACTAATGTTTATCGATTACTTTAACTTCTACTGCACCGGTGTTTCTAAAGAACTCTAAAGCTTCTTCTTCGCTACCGTGTAAAGCAACTTCCATTAAAAAATGATCATCGGTTGTTCTTACATCTGGGTTTTCTGCTTTTTTAAACGGCCATAATCTACTTCTTAAAAAGAATGTAATAACCATTAAATGGGCTGCAAAGAAAACGGTTAATTCAAACATAATTGGCACAAATGAAGGCATGTTTTGAATATAGCTGAAACTTGGTTTACCACCAATATCTTGCGGCCAATCTTGTATCATAATGTAATTCATCATGTAAGTTGCGAAAGATAAACCACATAAACCATAGATAAATGCACAAATTGCTAATCGCGTTGGTTTTAATCCCATTGCTTTATCTAAACCGTGTACAGGAAAAGGTGTATAAACCTCTTCGATATGATGATGTGCAGCTCTGGTTGTTTTAACTGCATCCATTAAAACATCATCATCATTGTATAATACGTGTAAAACTTTTGTACTCATAATTTATTAATGATTATGTGAATGGTGTCCGTTCTCTCTCTCTTTTTTGTAATTTTCACCAGAAGATTTTAAAATTGTTTTAACCTCTGCTTGTGCAATTACCGGGAATGTTCTAGAGTATAATAAGAATAATACAAAGAAGAACCCTATTGTTCCGATATAAATACCTGCATCTACAAATGTTGGTTGGAACATAGTCCAAGATGATGGTAAATAATCACGGTGTAATGATGTTACGATGATCACGAAACGCTCAAACCACATACCAATGTTTACGATAATTGATATAATGAACGATCCCATAATTGATGTACGTATTTTTTTGAACCACATTACCTGCGGAGAAATTACGTTACAAGTCATCATTAACCAGTATGACCACCAGTAAGGACCTGTTGCACGGTTTAAGAAAGCGTATTGTTCATACTCTACTCCCGAATACCAAGCTACCCATAACTCTGTGATATATGCGATACCAACAACCGAACCTGTAATCATTACAATGATGTTCATTAGTTCGATGTGCTGAATAGTAATGTAATCTTCTAAACTTACAACTTTACGCATAATAATCAAAAGCGTGTTTACCATGGCAAACCCAGAGAAGATCGCACCCGCAACGAAGTAAGGTGGTAAAATGGTTGTATGCCAACCTGGAATTACCGATGTAGCAAAGTCAAAAGATACAATGGTGTGTACCGAAAGTACCAATGGTGTTGCTAAACCTGCTAATACTAATGAAACTTCTTCAAAACGTTGCCAGTCTTTTGCACGACCAGACCATCCGAATGATAAAGTTGAATAAATTCTTTTTGAAAATGGTGTTACAGCTCTATCACGTAACATAGCGAAATCTGGTAATAAACCTGTCCACCAGAAAACCAATGATACAGATAAATAGGTAGAGATCGCGAATACGTCCCATAATAACGGTGAGTTAAAGTTAACCCATAACGACCCGAACTGGTTTGGCATTGGTAATACCCAGTAAGCCAACCATGGACGACCCATGTGAATAATTGGGAACAAACCTGCCTGAACTACAGAGAAAATGGTCATTGCTTCTGCAGAACGGTTAATAGCCATTCTCCATTTCTGACGGAATAATAATAATACAGCCGAGATAAGTGTACCCGCGTGACCGATACCTACCCACCAAACAAAGTTGGTAATATCCCAAGCCCATCCTACAGTTTTATTTAATCCCCATGTACCAATACCTGTACCAATTGTATAAACCATACAACCAGCTCCCCAAAGGAATGCAATTAAAGCAATTGTGAAAACAGTCCACCATTGTTTATTCGCACGTGTTTCTACAGGTCTAGCAACATCTACCGTTATATCGTGATAGGTTTTATCACCAATAACTAAAGGTTTTCTAATGGGTGCTTCGTAATGTGACGACATAATCCTTTATTATAATGTTTCTAATTAATACTAACTTATACGTTTCTAACTTTTACGTGGTAGAACACATTTGGTTTAGTACCGATATGCTCTAACAAATGGTATCTTCTGTCATCTTCAAACAACATAGCCACTTCAGACTGTTTGTCGTTCACATCTCCAAAAACCATAGATCCCGATGTACAAGCTGCAGAACAAGCTACTTCAAACTCATCTCCGCTTATTGCTCTACCTTCTCTCTTAGCTTTTAAGATGCTCGCTTGTGTCATTTGGATACATAATGAACATTTTTCCATAACCCCGCGAGAACGTACATTAACATCTGGGTTTAATACCATACGTCCTAAATCATCATTCATGTGGTAATCGAATGCGTTGTTTTGGCTGTATAAGAACCAGTTGAAACGACGTACTTTGTACGGACAGTTGTTTGCGCAGTAACGTGTACCAACACAACGGTTGTATGCCATGTGGTTTTGACCTTGGCGACCGTGAGATGTTGCAGCAACCGGACAAACAGTTTCACAAGGTGCGTGGTTACAGTGCTGACACATTACCGGTTGGAAAACTACCTGAGGATTATCTGCAGGATGCTCTAAACCATTAAATGTATTAATGTTTTCCATTAAACCTTTAGCACTGTTCTTTGTAGTTACATCTTCTGCAAATGTATCTTCAGAAGAATAATATCTATCGATACGTAACCAGTGCATATCGCGTGATCTTCTTACTTCGGATTTACCAACAACAGGAACGTTGTTTTCTGCGTGACATGCAATTACACATGCTCCACAACCTGTACAAGAGTTCAAATCGATAGACAAGTTGAAATGGTGACCTGTTGAACGATCAAAAGATTCCCAGATATCAACCGTTGATGCTTCAACCGACTGGTGATCTAAAGATACGTGTGGTTTAACATTCCACTCTTTAACATCTTTCGTATTAAAGATTTCTAATGTAGTATCCTTAACAATATCACCACGACCCATTAAGGTTCTTTGCAACTGAACACAAGCAAACTCGTGATCGCCCGAACCTAATTCTACAGATACGTTTTGTGTATTATTAAAGTCTTTGTATAATTTGTAAGCATTAACACCTACTTGCATTTCTTCTTTTAAGGCAGATTTACGTCCGTAACCAAACGCTAAACCTAAAGTACCTTTTGCCTGACCTGGTTGGATAAATGCCGGAACATTCTCTAAAACATTCTCACCTACTTTTAAAGTAACGTAAGATCCGTTTAAACCACCATTTGCAACATTGTAGTTTTTAATACCCAATGCTTCCGCATCGGCTTTAGAAACTGTTACATAGTTATCCCAAGAAACACGTGTGATTGGATCAGGAAACTCTTGTAACCAAGGGTTGTTTGCCTGTTGCCCATCTCCCATTCCGGTTTTAGGATACAATACCAATTCTAAACCGACAGCTTTTTTAGTTGCAGCTAATGCAGATGCAGCTCCACCAAAATCAGCAGATGCAGCTACGGAACCTGTAACTTCAACAGCAGAAAAACCATCGTGAACCATTTGGTTCCAAGTTTTTCCGTTAGCTAAAGCAGTACCCGATGCTTTTAAATAATCGTAGTACGATTCTGTTTTACCTAACCAAGTTAATAAACCTTCTTGGAATTGTTTTGTATTGAATAACGGACGAATGGTTGGTTGCGTAATAGAATAATGTCCTTTACGCATTTGAACATCGCCCCAAGATTCTAAATAATGAGGTGCAGCAGCAGCGATTGTAGTTAAAGATGCTGTTTCGTCTTCACGTAATGAAAAAGAAGCAGAAAGTTTTACTTTTTTCAATCCTTCTGCAAAAGCAGCTCCGTTGAATAACGTATAAACCGGGTTAACACCACTCATAATTAAAGTATGAACCAAACCTGCATTCATGTCTTTAACCAACTGTGCAACTTCTTTATTGTTACCACCGCGTACATATTTTGGTTGTGCCGGGTTAAAAGCAGCCGAACCTAATGCTTGGTTAATAGCAAATACTAATAACTGTGCATTAACATCGTCTAAACCTGAAACCAACACACCTGCAGAACCAGCAGCTTTTAATTGTTGTGCCGCTTTTGTAACTTCTGCATCGGCAGCAGTATTTGTAACTGCTACAGCATTACCTGTAACAATATTGTATATTTTAACTAAAGCTAATTTTTGATCTGCAACAGTTAACGGAATACGTTTGTCTGCATTTGCACCAGCTAAAGACATATTTGCCTCGATCTGGATGTGCTTAGACATTTTTCCGTTTTTAGGAACGCGACCTTTAGCATATTCGCTATCGTATCCGCCTCCTTGCCAATCTCCTAAGAAATCTGCACCAACAGAAACAATTACATCCGCTTTTCCAAAATTGTAATCAGCCAATGCGCGCTCGCCGTAAGCTTGTTGGTATGCATCTAAAGCAGCATCCGATCCTACTGCATCGTGCACAATGTGCTTTGCTGTTGGATACGCAGCTTTAAATTCTGCAATTAACTTATCTGTTGATGGCGATGCCATTGTGTTTGTTAATAAAACAATCTGACCTGTTGCGCTTGACAAACTTGCTTTAATTTTTTGATCAACATCTGACCAAGAAGCAGCTTTGTTATCAATTTTTGGTTGCTTTAAGCGTAAACTGTCATATAAAGACAATACAGAAGCGTGTACACGTGCATTTGCACCTGTTAATGCGCTTTCCATAAAGTTATTTTCTACTTTAATAGGACGACCTTCGCGAGTTTTAATTAAAACGTTTACGAAATCAAATCCGTCTGCAACCGTAGTTGCGTAAAAATCAGCAACACCAGGAATAATTTCCTCTGGTTGAAATACATAAGGAATCGACTTTTTCACCGGTCCTTCACAAGCTGCTAAAGAAGCTGCAGCTGTAGAAAACCCAACGTATTTCAAAAAGTCTCTACGAGAGGTTGATGAAGACGACAATGCGCTTTTATCTCCAAGAAAATCCTCTGTTGGAATCTCTTCAACAAACTCATTGTTTCTTAGCGTCTCAACAATAGAACTGTTCTCGTTAAGTTCCTCAACACTTTTCCAGTATTTTTTGTTTGATGCCATTGTATATATATTAGCTTCTTAAATTATTATTAATAGTGACATTTACCACACTCTAAACCACCTAACTGTGCTGCTGTTAATTTCTCAACACCATACTTTTTAGATAATTCTTCGTGAATTTTAGCGTAGTACTCGTTGTCTTTAACGTTTACTTCCGTTTCACGGTGACATTCTATACACCAACCCATTGTTAATGGTGAATGTTGTCTCATAATTTCCATAGATTCAACAGGACCGTGACAAGTTTGACATTCTAAACCTGCAACAGAAACGTGTTGTGAGTGGTTAAAGTAAACAAAATCCGGTAGATTGTGAATACGAACCCATTTAACTGGTTTCTCTTTACCTGTGTATGCTTGTTTCGCAGGATCCCATCCTACTGCATCATAAATCTTTTGAATTTCTGCAGTATAGAATTCTTTACTGTAATCTACATAAGTAGAATCTGCACTTCCTGTAAATTCTGTGATATTCTTGTGACAGTTCATACAAACATTCAAAGAAGGAATTCCCGATGTTTTAGATGTACGTGCCGAAGAGTGACAATATTTACAGTCGATACCGTTTTCACCTGCGTGAATTTTGTGCGAGAAGTGAATTGGCTGGATTGGTTCGTAATTTTGATCAACACCAACCTGCATCATAAACCCGAAAGCAAAATATGCACCTGTTAACATTAATACGATTACTGAAGTAATTACCAAGAATTGATTTTTAACAAAAGCTTTCCAGATTGGCAACGATTTAGTTTCGTTTACCGTTAAGTTGTTTTTATCAGCAACTTTGTTTAATACTCTTCTTACCAATATCAGCATAATAACCAACATTGCAAGAACAACTACCAAACCACCTAAAACAACCATTTCAGAAACACCACCACCTGATGCAGCTGCACCATCACCTGTTGGAGTTACTGGAGCTTTAGTTTCCGGTTTTGGCTCTGATGTGTAAGCGATGATGTTATCGATATCTTCATCAGATAAATTAGGAAACGAGTTCATTGGAACTTTGTTCCACTCATTAAAAATCTTTACAGCTGCTGCATCTCCAGATTTAATTAAACCTGAACTGTCTTTAATCCATTTATGCAACCAGTCGGTTGAATGGCGATCAGCAACACCTCTTAAAGAAGGTCCTGTTGAATTAGCATCCAGCTTGTGACAAGCTGCACAGTTTGCATTAAATAACTCTTTACCTTTCGCAACATCCTGAGCAAAAGATCCTGTAGAAAATGTTAACACAAATGTTAAACACAAGAAAAGAATCCTTGAAAACGAAGTATGGTTACCCACTTTTTTCATAGTTAAAAAAATGATTATCAACTAATTTTGGTACAGTTTTTCCATAGTTTACATGGAATATTCTCTACCTTTATTTATAAACTTTGACAAAAATACAACATAAGCCTCATTAAATAAAGCTTAATAAAAACCAAAACTTAATTTATAACAATTCTAAATAAATTCATAAATTCTACTTTCATGAATATTTTTTAATTTTGTCTAAAAATTTACTCATTATGAATAATTTAAGAACTTATAAAGTTTTCATTATATTTATTTTAACAGTTTTTGTTCAGCAGAATGCCAAAGCACAAATTAATGTTATTGAAAACGCCGACCAAAAAACCATTGATTTACTATTAGAGCGAAAAATGAGTCAAAACAACCAGTTTTCGTTGTACACCAACTATTCGGTACAGCTTAAAAACGGTGCAAAAGAAGAAGTTGAAACACTTTACAAAGATTTTACAATTCAGCACCCGGAAATTGACGCGACCATTATTTACGCGAACCCAAAATTTAAACTGGTTGTAGGGAATTACAAGAATAAAATTGAAGCAGAATATTTGTTAAAAAAAATTGCAGGAAAATATCCTGACGCTTTTGTAGTAAAGCTTAAGAAATAAGATTGAAGTTTTCAACAAGCTTGAACTGACACATTTTGATATTGGTTAGTTCAAAAAAATAAACAAGCAGCACATTAGTGCTGCTTCTTCATTTTAATTAGGGTTGGTTGGTTGGTTGAATTATTTTTAAGGCTTGATCAATAATAACGATGTGGTATTTTTTAACCAGTTGTATTTTTTATCGATCATGTTACGCCACGATTTTACGGTTGTTAGAATAAGATCCTGTTGTTGGATTAAATTCAAGTCGATTTCTGTATCAGACAAAACAGAAATGTGATTAGGTTTCGCTTGCTCTATTAAACGGATTTCTTCTTTAATAAAGGTATTCGTTTTTAAATGTCCCTTTATATCCATTATAACAATCTGCGAATCGTTATTTTGAATAAACTTCAATATAAACGGAATTAACTTTTTATCGCTTTCATGGAAAAACGGAACAAAAATCTTATTCACTTCTTCCAGATTTTTGTCGATAAAAATTCCGACAGGGATTTTTGAATTGGTAATTACATAACGCGTTTGATCATCGAACGGTGAATAATCAAAGAATTTTTCTTTACCTATTACTTTATCAACAATGATTTCGGGATTTACAATTCGGGTTGTAAAGCCTAACAATCTTCCTAAAATGGTTCCATCGTAAATAGACGAACCTAGTTCCATTAAAACTAAATCGTAATTGCCTTTATGAGCTACATCAACAATTTCGGAACTTATATCATACGATACTTTATAAAGATTGATTAGCTTTTGATTTATTTTGTGCGCATCCTCTTCGATAGGCGAAAATACTTTTTCTTCGTATTTATTGTCAAGTACATCAACATCGCTGCTATTCACCAAATGAAGTGCTGTAACCACCGAATTTTCTTGTTGATTTTTGGTAAAAGTATTGGCAATTTTTAATAGATTCTTACCCGCATTTGTTTTGTCAAAATAAAACAGAATTTTAAATTTTGTTTCATTCAAAATTTCTTCAGCTTTTATGGTTTTATCTTTAAACATTTTGTTTATAAAATCTAAAGATGGTCCAGTCATAAAAGTAGTAACCAATGCCATAATGACCATCATGGCGAAAACTTCGGGCGTTAAAACACCTAATTCATAACCAATGTTCAATGCAACCAGTTCCATTAACCCGCGGGTATTCATTAAAGCACCAATGGTTAAACTGTCTTTCCAGTTTTGACCAACATATTTGGCGGCGGCTGCACTACCAATAAATTTCCCCGTTACAGCAACCAGAATAATGATTCCGGTCATTTTCCATAACTCAATATCGTTTAGCAAGCCAATCTCGGTTCGTAAACCTGTAAACACAAAGAAAAGTGGTAAGAATAAAATAACTGCTACATCTTCTACCTTTTCAACAAATATATGACGGAACTTATGGTTATCGGGCATGATTGCACCAGCCATGAAGGCTCCAAACAATGCATGGATACCAATGATTTCTGTAAGGTACGATGATAAAATCAGCACTAATAAAAATATGGCGACAACCGGTTTGCTTAATGTTTTACTGTTTAAATTTAAATTACCAATGTGTTTTAAGAACGGACGTACCAACTTTAACATGACTGCTACGTAAATTATTGAAAGTGCAATTACATACAACGCACTAACAAACGAACCCGCTTTTACAATAGCAATTACCACTGCCAAAATACACCAAGCCGTTATATCGTCTGCAGCTGCCGATGTTAAAACCACCGTTCCCAGTTTTGTTTTTTGGATACCGCGTTCTTGTACAATACGTGCCAACACCGGAAAAGCAGTTATACTCATTGCAATTCCCATAAAAAGGGCAAACGATAAAAAATTGATTCCGTCTGGAGCATAGTTAGTGTAGGTAAAATATGCGAAAACCATTCCTAAAGCAAACGGAATTACAATACTGGCGTGGCTTATTACAACGGCTTCGTGTGCTTTGCTTTTAAGAACTTTTAAATCGAGTTCCATTCCAATAACGAACATAAAAAGAATCAATCCGACTTGGCTTAGAATCTGTAAATTACCTAACGATGCTGCAGGAAACAAAATAGCCGAAGCTTCTGGAAAATACATCCCAAATAATGACGGACCCAAAAATATACCGGCGATAATTTCGCCAATAACTGCGGGCTGCCCTATTTTGTTAAAAAGCCAACCAAAAATACGGGCTGCTATTACAATGGCAATAATTTGCAGTAACAACAATGCCAGCGGATGATGGAGATTATTTATAAACGAATCTAAAAATTCCTGCCAATCGTTTTTATCTGAAGCTACCGTTTTAACATCAACTTCCAGATATTTTCCCTTGTTAACAGTTAGATACATTATAAAGGAAAAAACAACAATTACAGCCCCGTAAAAAATAGAATTCTTGTACTTGCGCATTATGTATTTTTTTAATTTCAAACAAAAGTCTAAAACCTAATGTAAATACGTGTTTACATTGTAAAATAAAACGCAGATAATGTAACGAAACATAGAAAAGTTGTAATGAAGATTCTAAACCAAAACAGGTAGCAGTAAAAATATATTTTATTTGAACGACTCATCCCTTCGAGTAATGAAACGAAGTGAAATGTATCGAGAAGTTCTCGACAAGCTCGAACTGACGACGATCCAACAACTTTTAAAAGATCTATAACATCATTAAAAATTCGTTTCTAAAGTTGATGCCTATTGTAAAGGTTTTGGGTTTTCCATCGATTAAAATTTTAGATACAATTTCATCGTGCGAATAGTAGTTTACACAGTTCATGGCAATAATTTCTCGTTTGTTGATGCGCGAAAATTTTCCGATTGGTAGAATTTCTTTCAGTTTTTCGAAGGAATTATTTTTAACCAAAAGTGTGGTTTCATCTTTAAAATGAATGATCTTATCACGACTATCCACATCGGAAACCGTGATATAAAAAACATCGTTGGTATTAATAATACTTTTACCTTTTTCGGAATTAAGCGTAATGTATTCCGAAACCTGTTTGGCTTCTTTAGTTAGTTTTTCAATTTTACGGAATGCTTTTTCCAAACGATCTTTCTGTACGGGTTTTGTAATGTAATCGATCACTTCCAGATCAAAAGCTTCCACCGCAAAATCGCGATAGGCTGTGGTAAAAACAATGTGTTTGTCTGACAATAAATTGGCAATCTGCAAACCGTTGATTGAAGGCATTTCGATATCGGAAACACAAACATCAAAATTTAATTCGTCTTTTTCCTGAATAAATTTTTCGGCGTTGTTGTAGGCTTTCACCACCTCAACTCCGTTAATCTGCTCACACAACAACTTTAAATATTGCAGGGCAAGCAATTCATCATCTAACAAAACACAGCGCAGCATTATTCTTCTAATTTAATTTTTAACGATACAGAATAAACCTGATCGTGGATACTTTTTTGCAGTTTGTATCGATCTTTATACAGATGCTTCAATCGTTTTTCCAAACTGCTTACACCAATACCGCCACTTGTTTTAGCCAACGGAGTTTGAACCGATATTTTGTTGGAAACCGAAAGCGTAAAATAACCGTTATTCAGTTCCACAACAATAGAAATAAAGGAATCGTTGTTTTGGGTATCGGCATGTTTAAAGGCGTTTTCAATTAAATCAATCGCCACTAAAGGTGCAATGACTTTTCGTTCTAAAAACGGATCGCGGTCATCGATTAAAATTTTGGTTCGCAGATCAAAAAGCGGACTTAATTTTATTTTATTGATTTCGATTAAACTCTTTATAAAATTGATTTCATCGCGCGGTGTAACCAATTGTTTTGGTGTTTTGTACAACACATAATCTAGCACATTTGACAATTTTTCAATGGTGTAATACGATTGATAAACGTGCGATTGTATCGAATTTAAAACATTTTTAAAAAGATGCTGGTTTAAACGGGTATCGATATTTTCCAGCTCGATATTTTCGTACTTACGTTCTAAATATCCGGTTGATTTATGGTAATCGTCGATCGTTTGCTTGTACTTGCGCATCCTGAACCAGAAATACACCACAGCAACAATCAGCAATAAAATTATATAGTCTTTAAAACCCATTAGTCGTTTACAACAATTGGTTTAGCAGGTGCTTTTGTGCTTACATCCATCACCGGAACCAAACCTTCGGCAGGCATATAAATAATTTGTGGCAGCGAGCCTTTATCCGCTAATTTTTCCAGCGTTCTAATAAACAAATATTGGTTGTAAGTTGTGTTTAATGTTCCGTTTTCCAGTTTCATAGCTTCTGCCATTCCGCGTGCGCGTTCAACTTCGGCTTGTGCATTTAGTTTTTCGGCTTCCAACCGGGCTTTAGCTTCTTCGATTAAAATTTTACGGTTTTGTTCCGCCTTCGCCATTTCTGCTTTTCCAGCCATTTCCTGTTGCCAAACGTTATAAACCGGCAAACCAACCATTAATACCACAACCAAAATTGCAATGAATGCAAATACTATTACTAATGCTTTTGAATTTTTCATAATTAATCTAAAACTCCTTTAAATGTAATGCCTAAAGATACAACATAATTTGAAAAATCGCTTGGTTTAGAAAATGAACCGTTCCCAAACACATTTCGATATCCTACTTTAGAAGTAAGAAACATAAAGGCAGTTTCTTCAATATCCATAGCCATCAATCGATACGAAACATCTGCATAAGGTGTTAATGTGTAATACGAATCGGTTTTCAACTTACGGGGAACTTGAGTGGTGTAGCCAATTCCTGTATCGGGATCGTAGTTTATCACTTCGTTAGATTCGTTTCTGTTGCGAAGTATGTTTAAAAGAATTCCGTTCGAAAAACCAAAACTCAAAGTCAACTTCTCTGTATTCACCACATCATATTGCAACGGAATACTAAAACTGTACATATTAATCAGTGTGCGATCGGTATCAAATCCAAACCCATGATTGTATTTTGGACTGACGATATTAAGACTTAATCCGCCCGAAAAAGCATCGGTAAAATAATACCGCCCTGTAAGATCTAAACCAATTTTATTTTTGTTGAATGCAGGCATTGTAGTGGCACCAATAGTTACTGCCAGATCATTTTGTTGCGATTGTGCGAACGTTATTTGTGCGAATAAAAGTGTTGATAAAAGTACTAAGTGTTTCATAATAATTGGTTTTTAAAATTAATCTAACGCACCTTTAATCGTAAAACCTAAAGATACAATATAGTTTCTAAAATCGCTTGGTTTAGTAAAATCGCCCTTACCAAAAGTAAACTGATAACCCGCATTTCCGGTAACATATATTGCTGTATTACTTTTAGGATCGATATTTGCCAATTTTACAGACAAATCGATATTTGGCGTTAATGAAAAATAGGCATCGCGATTTAAACGAACCGGAGTTTTAACTACAGTGGTTACGCCGGTTTCTTCATCGTAATGTTCATCAATTTTAAATTGATTTTTATCGCGTAACGTGCTTAAAGAAAGTCCCGGAGAAATGCCCATTCCAATCTGAACTTTGTCTTTATTAACTACATCGTACTGCAATGGCACGTTAATGCCTAAATAATGTACAATAGAATTATCGGTATAATACCCAAAACCGTGTGTAAATTTATCGTTTGTGTACACATAATTGTTTCCAATTGAAAAAGCGTCGGTAATATAATATCTTAAACCGACTTCGGCACCTAAACGGTTGTTGTTAAAAACAGGTAAAACAGTTGCTTTAGCAGTAAAAGCCAAATCGTTTTGTTGCGATTGTGCAAACGTTATTTGGGCGAATAATAAGGCTGATAGAAGTAGTAGTTTTTTCATGATGTTCTATTTTTCTTCTGCAAATACAAAAAGCAAGCCAAAAAGAAAACCGCTCGGTTTATTGAGCGGTTTTGTATTATTTTTTTTCGAATTGATCTTAAAACATCGTCGCTTCGAGTAACGATACGCAGTGAAGTGTATCGAGAAGTTCTCGACAAGCTCGAACTGACGACACTTATCTTTAAAACCCAGCCAAATTGATGATTTTTCCAGGAACGATAATTACTTTTTTAGGTGTTGCGCCTTGTAATTGAGCTTGTGTACGCTCATCGTTCATAATGATTTCTTCGATTTGTTCTGCGGTTAAATCTAACGGTAATTCAATTTTAAAACGCATTTTTCCGTTGAACGAAACCGGATATTCTTTTGAACTCTCTACCAGATATTTCTCTTCGAATTTTGGAAAAGGTTGTTTTGAAACCGAATCGGTATGACCTAACATATTCCATAATTCTTCTGCAATGTGCGGTGCATAAGGTGAAATTACAATTGCCAACGGTTCTAAAATAGCGCGGTGATGGCATTTTTGCTGTTGCAGTTCGTTAACGCAAATCATAAACTGAGAAACCGATGTATTGAAGGAGAAATTCTCGATATCTTCGGTTACTTTTTTAATAGTTTTATGTAACGATTTGTACATTTCAGCCGTTGGATCTTCGTTGGTAACAATTAAACCGTTATCATCTGCATACAACTTCCATAATTTTTTCAGGAAACCAAACACACCGGTAATACCTGCAGTATTCCAAGGTTTTGCTTGTTCTAACGGACCTAAAAACATTTCGTACAAACGCAAGGTATCTGCACCGTATTCTTCGCAAATTTCATCAGGGTTTACAACGTTGAATTTAGATTTAGACATTTTTTCTACTTCACGACCAACATAGTATTTCCCGTTCTCTAATATAAATTCTGCTTCTTTAAATTCAGGAATCCAATTTCTTAGTCCTTCAATATCAATTTCATCAGAAGCATTCACTAAATTCACATCAACTCGTATTTCTTCAACCTCATAATCATTCTTAAGATTTTTAGAAACATATTTATTTGTTCCTGAAACTCTGTAAACAATTGCACTCATTCCCAAAATCATTCCTTGGTTGATTAATTTTTGGAATGGTTCTTCGGTTGGTACAATTCCCATATCCTTTAAAAACTTGTTCCAAAAACGTGAGTACAATAAATGTCCTGTTGCGTGTTCGCTTCCGCCAATGTATAAATCTACATTTTGCCAGTAATCAATAGCTTCTTTCGATGCAATTTCGTTTTTGGCATCAACATCCATATAACGCAACCAATACCACGACGAACCTGCCCAACCCGGCATAGTGTTTAGTTCTAATGGAAAAATGGTTTGGTTCTCGTCTCTCGACTCCGCTCGAGATGACACGTTTTGCATGACAAGATCGCTTGCAACTACTTTATTGTTTACCGTATCCCAAGCCCAAGTGGTTGCATTACCTAAAGGCGGCTGACCATCTTCGGTTGGTAAATATTTTTCAACTTCTGGTAATTCAATCGGTAAATATTTTGGATCGATCATTTTAGGCAATCCGTTCACATAATAAACCGGAAAAGGCTCGCCCCAATAACGCTGACGCGAAAAAACAGCATCACGCAAACGGTAATTTACTTTTGCTTTCCCTTGCCCTATTTTTTCTAATTCTTCAATAACTTTTTTAGTCGCAGCTTTGTAATCCAATCCGTTTAAAAAATCGGAATTCTGTAATTCAAAACCAGCTTTTTCGGTGTACGCTTCTTCAGAAATATCCTTATTAAAAATATTAATAATTTCGGGCATTCCGTTTTGTCCAGCAAAATGTTTCGCAAACGCATAATCGCGCTCATCGCCACACGGAACCGCCATTACCGCACCTGTACCGTAACCTGCCAAAACATAATCGCCAATCCAAATGGCAACCGGTTTTTTGGTAAAAGGATGTTCTGCGTACGCACCGGTAAACACGCCCGAAATGGTTTTCACATCTGCCATACGCTCGCGTTCTGAACGTTTTGAAGTAGCTTCGATATACGCATCAACAGCCGCTTTTTGTTCTGGCGTTGTAATTGCTGCAACCAATTCGTGTTCTGGAGCCAATGTCATGAAATTCACTCCGAAAATAGTATCAGGACGGGTTGTAAAAACCTCTATAAAGTTTTCTTCGTTTAAGGTTTCAGGTTTAACGTTATCGGCAGAACTTTCAAACTTTGAATTTAAAACTTTAAACTTTACTGATGCCCCAACCGATTTTCCGATCCAGTTACGTTGTGCTTCTTTGATAGATTCGCTCCAATCGATCGTATCCAAACCTTGTAACAAACGTTCTGCATAAGCCGAAATACGCATGCTCCATTGGGTCATTTTTTTACGGATTACCGGATGCCCACCACGTTCTGAAACGCCGTTTACAATTTCATCATTCGCTAAAACCGTTCCCAATGCAGGACACCAGTTTACTTCGGTTTCAGCTAAATAGGTCAATCTGTATTTTAATAAAATTCTTTCTTGATCATCAGCAGAAAAAGCATTCCACTGATCGGCAGAAAAAACGTCGATATTTTCATCCGATACTGCATTTACATTCGCATTTCCTTCTTTCGAAAATAAATCAACCAACGTAGAAATATTTTCTGCTTTATCGGTATTTTTATTGTACCACGCATTAAACAACTGAATAAAAATGCGCTGTGTGTGCTTGTAATATTCCGGGTTCGATGTACGTACTTCTCTACTCCAATCAAACGAAAAACCAATCTTATCTAACTGTTCACGGTAACGTTTAATGTTGGTTTCGGTTGTAACTGCCGGATGCTGCCCTGTCTGTATCGCATACTGTTCTGCCGGTAAACCAAAAGAATCGTACCCTTGCGGATGCAATACATTAAAACCTTGGTGACGTTTGTAACGCGCATAAATATCAGAAGCTATGTAACCCAGCGGATGCCCAACATGTAAGCCTGCCCCAGACGGATACGGAAACATATCTAACACATAATATTTTGGTTTTGTTGATTGATTTTCTGCTTTGAAGGTATTATTATCGCTCCAGTATTTCTGCCATTTGGCTTCTATTTCGTTTGGATTGTATTTCATTTTGTAAGCCTGTGATTTTTAACGATTACAAAATTACTTTAATTTCTTTAGATTACTAATTTTTTATTATATTAACCACACGTAGAAATTAATCTTGATTAATTTTAAGCAATAATTTTTTTTATACATTTGATTTTATCAAAAAAAACCTTAACATACTTGATTTTACAAAAAAACTTAATTATTTTAGAAAAAATTATTATTCTAAAAATGAATATCATAAAATAATACTAAAAACCATTGAATATGACCACGACATTTAAACCTATAGAAAAAGAAGATATCGCACAGTTAGTTTTTCCAATAACAGATGTTTTAACTGATAAGCATGAAATTTTTCAGCGTAAACAAGATCTGGAAAAAGCAATGGCTATGGGAAATACCGATCACGTAAAAATTGAAATTTTCTTTGAAGACGATACAAACCAACTGGTAACAAACACCACCGTTTGGGCAGTAACGCCAGAGCATTTGGTGCTTAAAAAAGGAGTGACCATACCGGTAAATAGAATTTACAGAATTATATAATGAATATTTAAATCGATGCGTGTCATCGATTTTTTTATTTTACAAAGCACTTTTACGCATTAACATAATTTTAGGTAGCTTTATATTTAAATTGTTTGTTATCTTTACCCTTTAAAAATTAAATTTATGGCTACAGCGTACGAAAAATATCAAAAGCGCAGATTAATATCGTCTTACTTTTCGGTTATTTTAAGTATTTTTTTAGTGTTGTTTTTGTTGGGATCATTAGGAATGTTCGTGATTAATTACGAGAAAATATCGAACAATTTTAAAGAAAACATTCCAATGTCGATCTATTTTAAAGAGAATGTGAACGAAACACAGCTTGCAGCCTATCAAACCGAATTAGGTCAGCAGAAATTTATTAAAGACCTTACTTTTGTTCATAAAGATTCGGCAGCAAATGCCCACCAGAAAACAATTGGTGAAGATTTCGTAAAGTTTTTAGGTTTTAATCCGTTGCAACATTCGTTCGATTTGCACTTTAACGGAGCCTATGTTGAGCAAGATTCTATTAAAGATATTGAAATCAGTATAAAAGAAAACCCGTTGGTTGATGAAGTTGTTTACGATGCCCAATTGGTTGATTTAGTAAACAAAAACATTAAAACAATCAGCTTCTGGATATTGATAATCAGTGGCGTTTTTGCTTTTATATCGATACTTTTAATTAACAGTTCGCTGCGTTTATCGATCTATTCAAAACGTTTCATTATAAAAACCATGCAAATGGTTGGGGCAACAAAATCGTTCATTCGTAAACCATTTATTCTTACAAGTGTTAAGTTGGGAATCATTGGTTCGGTTTTGGCAATTATTGGTATTTTGGCGTTAACCGCTTATGCCGACAAAAAATTACCAACTTTAGGATTAATGAGCGATTTACAGTCGATCCTTTTAGTATGCGGAGCAGTTTTTATTGTCGGAATCATCATTACTTACATTAGCACGTATTTTGCAACGCAACGTTTTTTAAATTTAAAATCAGACGATTTATACCTGTAACTTATGGAAAATAATACCGAAAAATCATTTTTGTTCAGCAAACAGAACTATATACTTTTATTGGCAGGTGTTGCCGTAATTGCTTTAGGTTTTTTATTAATGGCAGGCGGAAACAGTGAAGATCCTAATGTTTTTAACGAAGCTGTTTTTAGTTTTCGCAGAATTAAACTAGCCCCAACCGTAATCTTCATTGGTTTCGGAATCTGCATTTATTCGATATTTAAGAACCCTGCAAAAAAAAGCATAAACACCTTATAAATGGATTTATTACAAGCCATCATCATTGCAATTGTTGAAGGATTAACAGAATATTTACCTATATCATCTACAGCTCACATGGGCTTTACCGCGGCTCTTCTAGGAATGGAAGAGTCTGAGTTTTTAAAGATGTTTCAGGTTTCGATACAATTTGGAGCGATCTTATCAATAGTAGTTTTATATTGGAAGAAATTCTTCGATTTCAGTAACCTGCAATTCTACTACAAACTGGCATTTGCAGTGATTCCTGCATTGGGATTGGGGTATTTGTTAGACGATAAAATTGAAGCTGTTTTAGGAAATCAAATTGCTATTTCAACCGTTTTGGTTTTAGGCGGAATTGTTTTACTTTTTGTAGATCGTTGGTTTAAAAACCCTAAAATAATCCACGAAAAAGACATTTCGTTTAAAACGGCAATTACCATTGGTTTTTGGCAATGTTTGGCTATGATGCCGGGAACATCGCGTTCGGCAGCATCAATTATTGGTGGTATGACGCAAGGTTTAAGCAGAAAAGCAGCTGCAGAATTTTCGTTCTTTTTGGCAGTTCCAACCATGTTAGCCGTTACGGTTTACTCTATATTTGTAAAAACCTGGGGCAAAGGAACAGCAACCGAAATGAAAGGTTACGAAATGATTTTACAAGACGATCACCACATTATGCTTTTTATAATTGGTAACATTGTGGCATTTATCACCGCTTTAATTGCCGTAAAAACATTTATTGCTGTTCTTACAAAATACGGATTCAAATTTTGGGGTTGGTACAGAATTGTGATTGGAATTGGACTGTTAATTTATTTTTATACGAAATAATGCAGAAGTTATCAAAGGAAGATTTTCTGGAAGGACAAGTTTTATTGATTGATAAACCTTTAACGTGGAGTTCTTTTCAGGCGGTAAACAAAATAAAATACACTTTATTAAAGAATTTAGATCTTCCTAAAAAATTCAAAATCGGGCATGCGGGGACGTTAGATCCTTTAGCATCGGGACTTTTAATTATCTGTACAGGAAAATTTACTAAACGAATTGCCGAATTGCAAGGTCAGATTAAAGAATACACAGGAACGATTACTGTTGGTGCAACAACACCATCGTACGATTTAGAAACCGAAGTAAATCAAACGTTTCCTACCGATCATATATCGAACGAATTAATCGAAGAAACCCGTAAAAAGTTTATTGGAATCATTGACCAGTTCCCTCCTATTTTTTCGGCATTGAAGAAAGATGGTAAACGTTTGTACGAACATGCGCGTGCTGGTGAAGAAGTGGAGATTCAATCGAGAAAAATTGAAATTACCGAGTTCGAAATTACTCGAATTGCCTTACCCGAAATTCATTTCAGGGTGGTTTGCAGCAAAGGAACTTACATTCGATCTTTAGCTTTTGATTTTGGAAAAGCTTTAAATTCAGGCGGACATTTAACAGCTTTGCGAAGAACTAAAATTGGCGATTTTTCTGTGAATGATGCTATTGAACCTTTAGCCTTTGAAAAAATATACAACCCAAATTTTAAAGAAGCCGAATAAGCTTCTTTTTTGCTTATGAGAAATATTCTATTCTTTTTACTATTCTCTGTATCCGCTTTCGCACAAAAAACCGAATTAAAAAATGGCGATTTGCTGTTTATCAATATAAATTGTGGCGGCATGTGCGATGCTATTAATGCAGTTACGAACGGTTACAGAAACAATGATTTTAACCACATGGGCTTGGTTGTTACTGCAAATAATAAAGATTTTTTTGTCTATGAAGCGATTGGCGAATCCGTTGTAAAAACACCGCTGAATAATTTTCTGGCTTACACCAAAAACACAGTTTATGTAGGAACATTAAAACGTAAACATCTTCATTTAATTCCTAAAGCTATTTTGTTTTGCGAATCACAATTAGGCGTTCCGTACGATGATGATTTTTTATACGATAACGGCAAATATTATTGTTCGGAATTAATTTACGATGCCTTTAAATTCGCTAATAAAAACAAACCGTTTTTTAAATTGTTCCCAATGACGTATAAAGAACTAAAGTCTGACAACTTTTTTCCTGTTTGGACAGAACATTTTGCAAAACGCGGCATAGAAATCCCCGAAGGAAAACCGGGCTGTAACCCAGGCGGAATGAGTCTTGATAGAAAAATAAAGTTGAAAGTGTTTCAAATCTAAAAGCTGTCTAAAAATAATCATTTGTCAAGCTGAACTTGATTAACTTCGTTCAGTTCGCAAGCTCGTGTCAGCTTCTCATAAAGTAGATAATGAGATTACTTCGTAAGTTCGCAAGCCCCGGATCAAGTCCAGAATGACACAGTAAGAAATATTTTTTAGACAGCCCAACTTAACTTAATATTGTTCTAAAAAGTAGTTTAACAAATCGGTAGTCGTAACAATACCAACCAGTTCATTGCCATTTTCAACAACAGGAAGCGAATGGAACGTTTGCTTTGCTAAAATTTCAATTACTTCTTTCACCGTTGTATCAGCCGTAACCGTTAACGGAACTTTCGCCATAACCTGCGGAATTGTAAACATATCGTACACAACAGCCTCTACCGCTTCTTCCCCATCGGTAACATCAGCATAGCTAATTTTCAACAAGTCGGAATAACTTAAAACACCTACAATATTTTTTCCTTCAACAACCGGAATATGTCTGATGTTGTGCTTTTTGAATAAACTTTCTGCTTCGTAAAGTGATTGATTTGTTGTTAATGTTTCTAAATTTTTGGTCATAATTTGTGACACTGGAACTCTTTGTTTCATAATTGCGTTATTTAAAATTTGATTTATCTTTAAAACAAATCTATTGCGCTTCCTTCAAAAAAATCATGACAAATAACATAGCGATTTAAGTATTTTTTTCGTAAATTTAAGTAGCATAGCCCAGCGTCTCTTTTGCCCTAATTCAATCGAAATCATAAAAAACAAACGTTAAAAACTGTTTTGTTTGATAAACTCCTTTTTATATCAATTGAAAAAACCGTAATTTTATAAGGAACAAGAAAATTATAAAGCTATGAGTTTAGACAAATTTAAATCGTTACACAAGCAGAACCAACCTTTGTTAATCGCTAATACGTGGGATGTCATTAGTAGTAAAGCTGCCGAAAAAGCAGGCTTTCAGGTAATAGGAACATCAAGCCACGCCATTGCAAATATTTTGGGATATGAAGACGGTGAAAATATTCCGTTTGAAGAAATGTTTTTTGTGGTCGAAAAAATTGCAAAATCAACATCGCTTTTGGTTTCAGCCGATTTTGAGTCAGGATATTCTGATGATCCGCAACAGGTTGCCAAAAATGTTGAAAAATTGGTTGATGCTGGTATTTTAGGAATTAATCTGGAAGATGGTTTAACCAACGGAAAAGATCGATCTTTAGGTGATATTTTGGTTTTGACTGATAAGATCAAAGCAATAAAATCGCATCTTCAATCAAAAGGAAAAGACATTTACATTAATGCGCGTATTGATACTTACACAACCAAACATCCTTATGCAATCAACGAAACTTTAAAGCGTATTAAAGCTTATGAAACTGCGGGTGCCGACGGATTTTTTGTTCCGTTGATAAATACCGATGAAGACATAAAAGCTGTTTTGGAAACCACGCAACTACCTTTGAACGTTTTTATGAAAGATGGCTTGAAAACTTACGAAGAGTTTGCTGCTTTGGGTGTACACAGAGTAAGTTACGGCAACGGAATTCATGCAAAAATTACCGAAGCTACCAATAAAGCTTTTGCCGATTTAATGAATACAAAATCTTTAAGTTAAACACATAAATCCTTAGTCTAAAAACTAAGGATTTATTGTTAAAAAAAAGTTCAATTAAAGTCAATAAATCTTAAAATTTAGTACATTTATACCACCAAATATTTAAGCTAAAATTTAAGTATGAGTTTTAATTATATAGAGATTGAACGTGTAACAAAGCTTACAAAAAAAGAGTTCATAGAAAATTACTACAAAAAACAAAAACCTGTGGTAATTACCAATCAAATTGAAGATTGGCCTGCATTTACCAAGTGGAATTTAGACTTTATTAAAGAAATTGCTGGCGATAAAATTGTTCCGCTGTACGATAGTAGAAAAACCGATTATACCAAAAAAGTAAACGAACCCGATTTTAAAATGACAATGGCTGAATACATTGATATTTTAGAAAAAGGACCGACCGATTTACGTATTTTTTTGTACAACCTTATGAAAGATGCTCCGCAGATGAAAGACGATATGCGCTGGCCCGATTTAGGTTTACGTTTGATAAAAAGCTTGCCCTTGGTATTTTTTGGTGGCGAAGATGCGAAGGTTTTCATGCATTACGATATTGATTTACCAAACATTTTCCATTTTCATTTTAATGGGAAAAAGCAGTGTGTGCTGGTAGATCCTAAAGAAACAAAATACATGTACCGCTTACCGTATTCGTGGATTTGTCATGAAGAAATAGATTTTGATAATCCCGATTTTGAACGTTTCCCAGCACTTAAAAAGGTAAATCCGTACATTACTCAGTTACAACACGGCGAAATGCTGTATATGCCCGAAGGTTGGTGGCATTACATGAAGTATCAAACTCCAGGATTTTCGTTAAGTTTACGATCATTAGCTGGCAGACCAAAAAATTTATTTGCTGGTTTAAAAAATGTTACATTTAACCGTTTCTACGATAATTTTATGCGTAAGCGTAATGGTCAAGAATGGCTAGATTATAAAGATGCCGAAGCTATTAGACGAACGAATGCTTTACTGAAATAATATTAAATTTTAGATTTTTGTCATTCCGACGAAGGAGGAATCTCACTTGCACTTGAATTAGATTCTTCGCTACATTTCATTTCACTCAGAATGACAAACGAAAAATATCTCTAATAATAAATAAAAACGCAGCTTAATTAGCTGCGTTTTTTAATAGATCACTCAGTTCATTCTGCATAGAAATTCCTTTATCGTTATTGTACCAAATCTGGATACCTTCTTTTACTTTCTCATTAAAACCTCCGTTTTCATCTAACAAGCGTTTAACCTCAACTTGCGCAGCTGCAGGGCGTGGTCCCCAAGTGAACAATTCCTTATCTAAATCGGCAGAAACAGCAATTAATTTAGGGATCGATTTTCCACCATTAGTTAAATACTTTTGCATTAATTCATCGTTATCATCGCGTAAAACCAATCGCAAATCTATTAACGGATTTATTTCAGCAAGCTTTTGGAGTACCGGAACATTCTGTGCAGCGTCACCACACCAACTTTCTGTAAGCACGATCCAAACTTGCTTTTCGCTAATATTCTTTGTAATGATTTCCAATTCAGGAAGTATTTGCTGGGTTTTATCTAAACGCTTCATTCTGGCACGGTTCAGTTTTGTAAAATCGGTAAGCATTTCGTTTTGCTCGTGTCCGGTTGAACTGTTCTCGTTAATTTTTTTGTCGATCAAATTTAAATAATCGTTATAAGACATCGAATTTTCGATTGCTTTTTGAAATATTGCCTGCATAATTTGTATTTTTATGCAAAAATAACGATTTAACGTTACAAAAAATAATGAATCATAACTCAACCGTTTTCGGTTTGGCATTATCGGGCGGCGGTCATAAAGGCATTGCCCATGCTGGTGTGCTACAATTTTTAAACGAACAGGAAATTTTTCCTGAAATTATATCTGGAACCAGTGCAGGATCTATAGTAGGCGGATTGTATGCTAACGGAATGAAGCCGAAAGATATTCTTACTTTCTTTAAATCGGTAAGTTTGTTCAGTTGGACGCATTTATCGTTTAAAAAAGCAGGTTTTTTAGACGCCGACCAATTTGCACGCTATCTGGAAAAAGAATTTGGAAATAAAACCATTAAAGAATTAGATATTGAATTGTATATTTCGGCAACCGAAATCGAACGCGGCAAGTTAAAAATCTTCCACAAAAACACAAAGGTAGTGTCAGCAATACTAGCATCAAGCGCATTTCCAGGTGTGTTCTCGCCAGTAATTATCAACAATAAAATGTATAGTGACGGCGGTATTTTAAACAATTATCCGGTAAATACCATTCAAGGGCGATGCGATTTTTTAATAGGCAGCAATGTAAATCCTTATTTACCACAACAATCAGCTAAATTCAGCTCTATAAAATCGGTTGCTTTGAGAGCGTTTGAAATTATGATGATGCAAAACACTTTTCCACAAAACGAATTGTGCGATTGGCACATTCAACCCGAAGCGCTGGCAAATTACAGTACCTTTGAAACATCGAAAAAAAGAATGGACGAAATTTTTGATATCGGTTATCAAGAAGCAAAAAAGAACTTCGAAAAAATGAAAGATAAATTACCTTAAGCGTTTTTAAACAATATCAAAAATAATATATTTGCAAATAAATTTTCCTCAGTATGAAATACAAAAGAATACTTCTAAAATTAAGCGGTGAAGCTTTAATGGGCGATAACCAATACGGCATTGACCCAAATCGCTTGGCGGAATATGCCCAAGAAATAAAAAAAATCGTTAATTTAGGTGTGGAAGTAGCCATTGTAATTGGCGGAGGAAACATTTTTAGAGGCGTTGCCGGAGCAAGTAAAGGAATGGATCGCGTTCAAGGCGATTATATGGGAATGCTGGCAACCGTGATTAACGGAATGGCGTTACAAGGTGCGTTGGAAGATGCCGGTATGCTTACGCGTTTACAGACTGCCTTAAAAATTGAAGCTATTGCAGAGCCATACATTAAACGTAGAGCGGTTCGCCATTTAGAAAAAGGCAGAATTGTAATTTTTGGAGCCGGAACCGGAAACCCTTATTTTACAACAGATACAGCTGCGGTTTTAAGAGGAATTGAAGTGGGTGCCGATGTTATTTTAAAAGGTACGCGCGTTGATGGCGTTTATACTGCCGATCCAGAAAAAGACCCTACAGCTACTAAATACGAAACCATTTCGTTTGCCGATGTGTTAGAAAAAGGATTAAATGTTATGGATACCACGGCTTTTACTTTAAGCCAGGAAAACAACTTACCAATTGTTGTTTTTGATATGAACAAAGAAAGTAATTTATTAAAAGTGTGCCAAGGCGATAACATTGGTACAACGGTTTATTAAAAAGATATAGAAATGACAGAAGAAATTAATTTTATTATAGACGAAGCAAAAGAATCAATGAACGGTTCTATTGAGCATTTAAACAAAGCCTTGTTAAACATTCGTGCAGGTAAAGCAAACCCGCAAATGTTGGGTGCTGTTTTTGTAGATTATTACGGGTCGGCAACGGCTTTATCACAGGTAGCAAA
>CAJYTF010000037.1 GCA_913777665.1 uncultured Myroides sp. | reverse complement strand
AAAAATTATACAGTATGTAGATAATGGTAACAAAAGTTTAATTGGATACTTTTTAGAATAATTCGAATTTGAACATATAAAGCTAAAAATGCATTTATAATTTATAAATAAATGAATTTAAGTGTGTTAAATACCTTGCGCATTTTATAATCAATAGTGTTTTACATAAAAAAGTGGATGATAAACATCCACTTGAACCTTAAATTAATTAAGTAAAAACCTGAATCTTATATAAGAAATTATTAAGGTTATTACTGTAAAAACCAAAATCATTCCGTACAAGGCTCGTAAATGTTAATTAACAACATTGTCCCGATTAAAATAGTAAAACATCTCCATCTAACTTCTTAACGAATTACAAACCGTTTTGGTGGCACAATAAATGTTTTATTATTAGAAAAAAACTATAGCTATGGATACAAAACAACACATACAAAATATTATTAGCGGTAAAGTAATTGTAATTACAGGAGCAAGCAGTGGAGTAGGGCGTGCAGCTGCCGAAGCCTTCTCGGCTACGGGTTGCAAATTAGTCTTGGTTGCCCGCGGACAAGATGGAATTGATGAGATAATTGATATTTGCACAAATTTGGGAGCCGTTGCCATGGGTATTTCTGCTGATGTATCTGTTGCAGAAGAAGTAGAAAAAATTGCTGAAAAAACGTTAGAGCATTTTGGTAGGATAGATGTTTGGGTGAACAATGCCGGAGTTATGGCAAATGGCAAATTTGAAGAGATACCTATGGAGATTCATGAACAGGTGATAAAAACAAATCTTTTCGGCTACATGCACGGTGCGTATAACGCCATAAAAATTTTCAAAGAGCAGCAGTACGGTATTCTTATCAATAATATTTCTATAGGCGGATTAATGCCTGCGCCATTCAGTGCTGTATATTCCTCATCGAAATACGGTATAAAGGGAATGATGGAAGGTCTGCAGGCAGAAATATCAAACTACAGTAATATTCATATCTGTAATATTTATCCGCAACTGCAAAATTCTACCGGTAATCTGCACTCTGCAAAATATTCCGGTTTTAAAATGGGAATTTCTCCATTAGCTTCAGATCCGCGTCTTACGGCACAAACAATGGTAGCACTTGCTGCCCATCCTAAATCTGATGTGTATCCTGATTTTAGTTCCAGACTTATCACAACAATCTATCGAATTTTCCCAAAACCATTCAGTTACGCTGCGTTTGCATTTGTTCGCATAATGATGAATTTTCAAAAAGGACCAGATGTTGAAGGCAATATATTGCAACAATCTAAAGAACCTTTAAGAATATACGGTAATCCACAATTGCAAAAATACAGTTCGTTTAAAAATAAAGTTTTAATTGGTGCCGGTGTGGGCTTTGCTTTGGCATTGTTACTAAAAAGTACTAAAAAGCAATAAATTTATAAGTAATAAAAACACTTTCAAAACGTTGAAAGTGTTTTTTATGTGATTTAAAATTAAGCTTAGATCTATAATAGTTCAAATCCGTTGGGTGTAATTAAAAACAGATTAAATTTTCACGTCAGTTCGAGTGGTTTTTCGTAGTGAAACGGAGAAAAATTGTATCGATAACTACATAAAAAGAAACTTCTCGATACAAAATTCCTTCCACTTCGTTACAGAAATTTTACTCGAAGTGACGTTTTAAAGTAATTTACCCAAAGGATTAATTCAATTAGTTTTCTTTTGTAAGACTTAAAGCATCTTGTGGAAATTTCGATTCAAATTTACTGTTGTCTTCAAACCAAACAGTTGTAACAATTCCTTTAAAGGGCAATTTTTTTCTTGTTACCGCATGTATGTTTTCAGCAACGGTAATTGTCATTTGTGGTCCGCCACTGTTTAATTCCACAACATCTCCAATTTTAAATTTAGGTTCCATATATCATTGTTTTGTGTTAAATGGTAATTTAAGCTGCAAACTTTATACCTTTTAGCAAAATTTGTGTCACATTGGCATGTAAAATTTCAATAGAAAATAGTTTTAAGTTTTTGTTATAGTACTAAAATTTTAGCTGTAAAAGTTGTATTTTTAAGTAACAACAATAAAAATAATAAGCTATGAAAAAACTAAAAAAGTATACAGGAGATCCTACTTTTATTACTGTATTTGAAAATGGTTACCATTTGATTAATAACGGTTATTACGTTATAAGGGCAGATAAGGGTACTGCGGTAGATGCTGCTACAACGAAAAATGAAAACGTGCTCATAAAGATTAATTCTGATTATTATTTGTTTGAAATGACCGATGAGGTTAAAAACAACACGACTTTTTTTGACAATTTAAAACGGTACAACCAAATCAGCTTACGGAATATATCAAAAGAAGAATACGATAACTATCGCAATTAACAACAAAACCGATCCAGATGATCGGTTTTTTGTATCGTACTAATAATCCATTCCTTTAATTATTGTTGTTATCTATTAACTCTTCAATCGCATCCCATAACATAATCCTTTTTTCTAAAGATGTAACTGCTGTTTGTGCGGCTTCGTTCCATTTTACAGCATCAGTTCCACATAAGTAGGCAATCATCTCAAATGCCATGGGACCGTGCTCGTCTGCGTCTAGTTCAATATGGCGTTCAAAATAATAAACAAGATCGGTAAGATCGGTTTCTTTAAAGCGCAGTTTAAATTCCTTAAGCATTTCGGTAAACATATTCGGTATCAGGTCTTCACGCCCAAAGGTAAATGCTGCAGCTATTTCATGGGGTTTGCCTGCTTTAATAACTTCAAAAGTAAATGTTAGAAATTCTTTGATATTTGGGTGAAGCGTGCTCAATTTTATCGCATTAAATATATCTGTTTGCTGTACATCTTTTAAAAATGCTTCAATGTCTTTCGTATCCGTATTGCTTTTGCGCATAGCTTCCAGATACATTTCAAAATGGCTCAATCTTTTTCCATCCAATGTTAAATCAGATTCTTCTGCAAGAACAATTTCGTTGATAAGGTAACGAACTTCAGGATTGGGAGAGGCAAACCATGGACTTGTTGTACAGGTAAGCTTTGACTGTAATGCTTTTAATAACGACATAAAATCCCATACGGCATAAACATGAACCTTTAAAAATTGTTGCAAATCGGCAATGGTAACAATTTTTTTGTATAATGAATGGTTAATAAGTTTATCTTTCTGCGGCTGTATGTAATTGTTTATTTCATTTATTGAAGTCATGACTTTTTTGTGCAAATATAGCATATCATACCTTAAAAAAGCTAATAATACGTGAATCATCGGTTAACATTTAAAATAGATTTTCAAAGGAATGTGACTATCTTTGTAAAACCGGCTTAACCAATCAATAATGAATAAAGATCTTATTTTACGAGAAAAATTGGCATTACAACGCACGCATTTGGCTAACCAAACCGCTTTGCTGGCATTTGTTAGAACGGCAATGTATTTTTTCGTAGCAGGTCTTTCTATTGATAGTTTCTTTAAATTTAATGAAACACATTTGGTAATGTGGGCGTTCTTTATTATTTCGTTTATGCTGTTGCTTTATGGAGTAGCTAATTATTTTAAAAACAAAAAGATGATTAAATTAAGCGAACAGCACATTGGAGATTATAAAACAGAATATCTTAATAGTAATTAGGCATCTTTGCAACTTCACTTACTTTTTAATGAGCTTTGAACATACTGGTTTTTTGCCAATAAGCGAAATAAAGCTTATATTCATGTAAAAATTATAACAATCGCACATGAAAACTATTTACAAGATAGACGATGATCTGGTTTTTGATCCTTTAGAAAAAATAATGTTGAACGATATGGTAAACCAAGGATACTTTATTATTCAGGCTTACGAACGCAAAGGGTTAAACGAAGGTTACAGGATTTATACATACCTTTACGATTCTACAGAAGGTTTTAACGAAGAGGAATTAGAAGATCTTAAAAAATTCCAGTTGTTAAAATATAGCAGACTTACGCAAGTGCAGTACAACGAACATCTTGATACGAATGGTTTAAGCCTGTCGTACTAACATACAGTAACAAACACAACTGTATAAATTTTACATTTAATGTAGATTTTATCACATGCTATAAATAAAAATAGTTTTAAGATAAGATTTCCATTTATACTGGATTTTTTTCTGGATAGCACAACTGTAGCGCACTCTGCCAATTATTACTCAATTTTTTTTATATGCGTCTTAATCTGATCTTTTTAAGGATTGATTTTTGTACCATTGATTAATGAAGATTGAATTGTATAACACTTAAATTTTTAAATCATGAGAAATTTAATAAAATTTGGAGCTGTTCTGGCGGGTGCATCTGCCGGTGCCGCTGTAGGTGTATTGTTAATGCCTGAAAAGAGAAAGAAAATCAGTAATATGATAACAGATCATCTAAAATCGGGAGCAGATGCTTTTAAAGATTCTAAAGAAAATTTTAAAGAATTAGTATCTGATCTTACCTCTTCTAAAAATCAGGATTTTGATACCGTTCTTAATTCTATTGTTGATAAAGCAGCGGGTAAAAAAGATCAGGTTATATCAATTTTAGAGCAAAAACTTTCCGAAATGAAATCCGAAGGTAAAACCCATCCGCAGCACAATCCATCAGATATTAAAGACGATGTAGTGTATAAAGCAGCTTACGAAACTAAGGTTGATTTGTAAATAGTAGAATGCATCAACAGTAAATTTAATCGTTCTAAAATAATAAAAAGAGGTTGCGGGCTTATATACTGCAACCTTTATTTACATATAATTGTAATTTAAAATAGATACAATGTATCAATCATTAAATTAAAAAACCATTGGCGTAAATAGCAATAGATACACCACCGATAATTAATAATATAACTGCCAGTAAACGTTCATTTAATTTTCTTTTGTTTTTCATACTTTTTATTTTTTATAAGTGAATATTAAATGTTGCTTCAAAAACGATCATAAGCTTATTGTAGATATCTTATATCAAAAATTAACCTATGCGCGATTTAATACATATAAGATTGATACCTTTCTATGTTTTAGATAGAAGCTGTACTTTAAATGCTAATTGAAAATGAAAGGGATTAGAATCTGAAAAATTTCTCGTTGGTTGAGAATGGGTAAGATTAAAATGTTTCGGGTAAAGCTTAAACATTGTTTAGCAACGGTACAAAGGTACTAAAAATTTAAGCATTATCCTAACTTACTGCTTGTTAGGTTTTTGTTAAGTTATCATGAACACAAATACAGTATAAATGTAGAAAGCAGGCATTTGGTGCCTGCTTTCAATTTCTAATAATTAAACTTATGGTAATAGTACGCTGTCAATTACATGAATTACACCGTTGGTAGCCATTATGTTCATTGAGCCAATGGTCGCAGGCATAGTATTGCCATTTCCTTTAACTGTTGCCTGGTTTCCTAAAGCTACTGTAATGTTTCCTCCGTTTAAGGTTGGTAAAGTTGCTCCGTCTCTTAAATCAGACGAAAATGCTCTTGTTGCCAAAACGTGATAGGTAAGTATGCCGGCTAACATATCTGGATCGGCATTTTGAATTGATGCAATAGTTGGGAACCCCGCATTCATAAACGCCTGATTAGTTGGGGCAAATACCGTCATGTTACCTTGTGCAGATAACGCAGCGGCAACATTGGTTGATCCCTGACTTGCACGTAGTACCGCAGCAACAAGAAAAGTCATATTATCATTGCTTTGTGCCGTTTGCACAATGGTTCCCATCGCCGGCATTAAAACACGTTCTAAAGAATGTATGACTCCATTCGATGCAGCAATATCCGCACTTTTAACTTTCCATCCGTTTACAAAAACACCCCTTGCATCTTTTGTAACATAGATTTTCATACCGTTTACGGTGCTTACTTCGGCATTTGGACCTTCAGGTACGTTGGCAGCCATAATTTTACCTGAAACAGTGTGGTAGAGTAAAACATCTTTAAGGTCTTCGGCAGACATATTGTTTACCGATTGTTCTGTAAGTCCCGACGCGCTAAAAGCGGCATTGTCTGGTGCAAAAACAGTGAACGGACCTGCGCCGTTTAAAGTTTCGGCCAATCCGGCTTTTGTTACCGCAGCTTTAAGCATAGAAAAATTACTGTTTTCACTTATAACAGCAGTAATTGTTTTCTGTTGTGGGGGCATTACTGCGTTGTCGTCATTGCTACATGCTGTACCAACAGACAATATTGCA
>CAJYTF010000036.1 GCA_913777665.1 uncultured Myroides sp. | reverse complement strand
GGAAAGCAGATTGATGATTATTATGTGAACAAAGCCTTGCAATTGTATTTAGAAGGTTTAACGTATCGCGAGATAGAACGAATTTTAGGGATTTCGCACGTTACTATTATGAACTGGGTAAAGAAATACAACATAAAACGACCGTATAATTCAGAATATCATCCTACTTATAAAATATTAAATTCCAGTGAATTAAGTAAGTATTTCAGCGATCCTAAAAATGTGAAAGGATCTGGTGTAATTGTTACTGAATTGGGCGATAAGTTTATGCTGATAAAATGGGAGCGTTTTAAAGATTAATATATAAATTTAACAGTTATATATACTATTTTTTATCAAATCTAAAAAAAATAAGAAGTTCGTACTGCACACAAAACAAACCAAACAACAGTATAAACTTTTTATTATGAAAAGAAAGATTTTATTAGGATTTGCCCTAGCTTTATTTTCTTCTCAAATGTTTTCACAAACCGCTCCAGATTACAACGGTGGTTTAAAAGTGAAATTGAACGAAGAAGGTAGCAGTTATTTTAGGCTAATAACTTGGGCACAGGTTCAGGCATCGCATAATAACAGTGTTGCCGAAGATCAAAGTAAAACAAACTTTAATTTGCGCAGAGCCCGTTTAATTTTATATGCCCAAATTAGCGACGATTTTTTAATTCTTACCCACTTGGGTTTAAATAGTTTAAACGCTAATAATCTTACTCCGACAGGAACGGGAGAAGCTTCTCAATTTTTTCTTCACGATGTAACGGCACAATATAAAGTCGCTAAAACGCATCATTTAGGTGGCGGATTACATTACTACAACGGAATTTCGCGCTTAAACAATCAGGGAACTTTAAACTTTTTGACGATGGATAACAACCGACAGTCATGGGCTACCTTAGGTTTGTCTGATCAATTTGCACGTCATTTGGGATTTTATGCAAAAGGTGAATTTGGAAAATTTCACTATCGTGTTTCAATTAACGATGCCATTACCAATAGTTTAGATGCTCGCGAAGCTGTCGCAAATCAAGCGGTTTATGGTGGAAGAAAATTATTGGGGTCTAAAGATGCAGGTAAAACATACGCAGGTTATTTTGAATACAATTTCTTAGATATGGAATCTAACTTTTTGCCTTATAAAGTAGGAACATATCTTGGCGCTAAAAAAGTATTCAATGTTGGCGCCGGATTTTTTACGCATCCTTCAGGAGCTGCAATTCTTGAAAACAACGAAGTTAAAGGCGAAAACGTAAATATATTTGCTGTTGATGCATTTTACGATGCGCCAATTGGCGAAAACGGTGCTGCTTTAACAGCTTATGCAACCTATCAGAATAACGATTACGGAACAAATTACTTGTATAACGTATATGGAACTGGTAGTATGACGTATGGTCATGTGGGATATTTAATTCCGGCAACTATTGGTAAAAAAACAAAATTACAGCCATACACATCGGTTTCTTTAAATAGTTACGATGCTATAGACGACAATAGAAATATTTTCAACGTTGGAACAAACATCTACTTAAACGGAAACAATTCAAAACTTACCTTAGAATATTCGCACGAAGACTTTGGTGCAGTAAAAAGAGACATTGTAACTCTTCAGGCAATGATCTACCTATAAAAATCAACAAACTAAAACTATAAAATATGAATAATACCGAAACTAAGAAAAGTAGTATTTGGAGCGTAATTATGGCTTCATCTATGGGAACATTAATAGAATGGTACGACTTTTACATCTTTGGAAGTTTAGCAATTGTGCTATCAACAAAATTCTTCCCTTCTGATAATCCTACAGCTGCATTTTTATCAACATTGGCAACTTTTGCTGCAGGATTCGTAGTACGTCCGTTCGGAGCCTTGTTCTTTGGGCGATTGGGCGATTTAATCGGAAGAAAATATACCTTCATGGTAACGTTAATGTTAATGGGGGGTGCAACGTTTGTAATTGGTTGCGTACCAAGTTATGAATCTATTGGCTTTGTAGCTCCTGTTATTGTATTGATAATGCGTTTGTTACAAGGTTTGGCACTTGGTGGCGAATATGGAGGTGCTGCGACTTATGTGGCAGAACACGCACCAAAGGGGCAACGCGGTTTTTGGACATCGTGGATACAAACCACTGCAACGGTGGGTTTATTTATCTCGTTAATTGTAATTTTAATCACACGTTCTGTAATGACCGAAGAACAGTTTGATCTTTGGGGATGGCGCGTACCATTCTGGTTATCAATTGTAATGGTTTATGTTTCGTATTTGATTCGTAAAAACATGAGCGAATCTCCGGAATTTGCTAAAGCGAAGAAAGAAGGAAAAACAAGTACCAATCCGTTAAAAGAAAGTTTTGGAAATCGTTACAACTTAAAATTTGTACTATTGGCACTTTTCGGGGCAACAATGGGGCAGGGTGTCATTTGGTACACGGGTCAGTTTTACGCCATGAGTTATATAAAAACCGTAATGTTTGTAGATTCTAATCAGGTAGATGGATTACTCGGTATCGCACTGCTCTTGGGAACGCCTTTCTTTGTTTTCTTTGGATGGCTGAGTGATAAAGTAGGAAGAAAACCTATTTTGCTGGCAGGTATGTTGATTGCAATTATTTCGTACCGACCAATATATCGAGCAATGTATGCAAGTACCGATACCAATTTAAAAACTGAAATGGTTGATAAACGCATTGCTTCGGCAGAAATTAAAACAACAAATGCTGTTTCGGATTCAATCTATAAAGTGAAAAAGTTTTATACCGATGGAACTGAATACAGCGAAACTACAACTGTTCATTTAAAAGATGGTGTGGCAAACATAACCGAAAAAGGAGATGTTGATAAGCATGTAAAGAAAACAATGTTTATTACCAGTGCAATAAAATGGAAATTAGTATTCTTGGTTTTTGTACAGGTTCTATTTGTAACTATGGTTTACGGACCAATTGCGGCATTCTTGGTTGAAATGTTCCCGGTTAAAATTCGATACACATCAATGTCGTTACCTTATCACATTGGAAATGGTATTTTTGGTGGATTGTTACCTGCAATATCGACTTATTTCGTGGCAAATGCAGAAAAAACAGGTCATTCGGAATTTTTCTTGGAAGGTTTGTGGTATCCAATAATTGTAGGAGCAATAAGTTTCGTTATCGGGTTTATCTACATCAATAAAAAAGTTACTAAATACAGCGATAAATAAAATATTATGGAAGCAATAAAAAAAATATTAGGAATTGTATGGATCTTATTAGGTGTTGTTACCGCGTATCTTATGATTCAATTTGGTTATCCGCGTTTAATGTCGGGCACACAAGACGGAATTGTTTTTGGAATTATTATTCTTTTTGTGTTAATGCCATTGATTACGTTAGGTTTAATTGTTTTTGGATACTACGCACTATGCAATGAATACAGCGATAAAAAGCTGTAAGCGTAAGTATTATTTTAATTTTTTGGATGAGAAGAACAGTGCAAAATGTACTGTTCTTTCTTTGTTTTTATAAAATGTTAAGATCAGTTTTGAAATAAACCTTAAATTGTTCTATATTTAGTTCTATGAAAAAAAGACACAAACAAAAATTCCTTTTAATTTCGCTGTTTTTGCTTATGGTACTTAACGTGCCTATGGTTTTTATGTTTAATCATAAAGCAGCTGTTTTAGGAATTCCGGTGTTTTATTTCGCCATTTTTATTATTTGGTTATTGGTAATTATATGGTCTTATTACACGCTAAAAAAATATTATGAATAACTATTTACTGGTCATAATCATATTAGTTTATTTTGGTGTTTTATTTTTAATTGCGCTTTGGTCCGATAAAAATGTAAACAGCAAATGGGTAAACAACCCTTATGTTTACAGTCTTTCATTGGGCGTTTATTGTTCTGCTTGGACGTATTACGGAAGTGTGGGAATTGCAGCAACAAGCGGCATTAGTTTTCTTACCACTTATTTAGGACCTGTAATTGCAGCGCCTTTGTGGGTTTATGTTTTACGAAAGATCCTGCGGATTGTAAAGTATCAAAAAATATCGTCAATAGCCGATTTTATTGCGCTTCGTTACGGAAATCACCGGTTTATTGGCGCATTGGTAACCGTGATTTGTTTGTTAGGAATTATTCCGTACATATCATTACAGTTAAAAGCGATATCAGAAACCTTTCAGATTATTACCAACGAAACCAACGTTAAACGCATTTTTCTTTTTGAAGATACCACTTTTTACATAGCCGTTTTAATTGCACTTTTTGCTACTTTTTTCGGAACTCAAACTACCGATACAACCGATAAACGCCGTGGAATTGTTTTCATAGTTGCAATAGAATCGCTAATTAAATTATTGATTTTTATTATAATTGGCGTTTACGTAACCTTTTTTATTTACGATGGAACTACCGATTTGTTTCAGCAGGCAAATTCTTCGTTCGATGTTTACAAATTAAGTACCATAAGCAGTTTAACCGAAGGTGTGAACATGTTTTACATGATCGCTATTTCGTTTATTGCTATTTTTTTGCTACCGCGCCAGTTTCAAATGAGTGTGGTTTCAAACGATCGCGAATATCATCTAAAAACAGCCATTTGGTTATTTCCGTTGTATCTTTTATTGTTTAATTTGTTCGTGATTTATATTGCATGGGCAGGAAATCTTAATTTCGATCCATCGGCAGTAAATCCAGATTATTACACGCTTTTGTTACCCTTAAAATACGATTCTTTCTGGTTGGCATTATTGGTTTTCATTGGCGGATTATCGGCAGTTATATCAATGGTAGTAGTTTCAACCGTAGCGTTATCAAACATGGTTAGTAATTCGCTGATCATTCCCTACGGATTTCTGGATACATTCAACAAAAATAATCCCGAAGAAAATACTAAGTACATCAAAAATATTCGTCGATTTTCAATTTTCACGCTGATTATTCTGGCATATATTTTCTATTTTAATTTTTCAATCGAGATCACTTTATTTTCAATCGGATACATTTCTTTCGTAATAATTGCCCAATTAGCACCTGCTTTTTTTATTGGAATGTTTTGGACAAAAGGTAATTCGTTTGGTGCTATTTTAGGAATTTCCTCAGGATTTCTTGTGGTAGTTTACACATTAATTGTTCCGTTTATTTGCGATGCTATTTTTAATAATTATCATTTTACCGAAAATGGTCCGTTTGGAATTTCCTTGTTAAAACCTTATAATTTATTTGGATTAAACTTTTTAACCCCAACAACCAACGCTTTTTTCTGGAGTGTAACGGTAAATGTGGTCATGTATTTGGTGGGATCTATGTATGTAAAAGGCAGTTACCGCGAACGAAATTATGCCGAACTTTTTGTATCGAACTCTAACGATTTTGCCTTGTTTTCAGAAACAGCTTACGTTTGGAAAGGCGAAGCGTATATTGATGATATTCGCAGTGTTTTAGAAAAATTTTTAGGAACTGAAAAAACAAACCGAGTTATAAATTTATTCTTCGCTAAGAACAAAATTCCAAAAAATACTGTGAAAGCCGATGCTAAGTTTATCAACTTCTCAGAAAAATTACTTACCGGAATCATTGGTAGTACATCGTCTAAAATATTAATTAGCAATGTAATAAAAGAACAACCTGTTAGCTTAACCGAGATCTTAAAAATCTTGGAAGAAAGCAAAGAAACCTTAAGTAACAATAAGTTCTTAAAGGAAAAATCTGATCAGTTAACTAGATTAACGCAAGAATTAAAATCGGTAAACGAAGAATTGGTTTTAAAAGATCAGCAGAAAGACGATTTTCTTGATACCGTTGCACACGAATTAAAAACACCAATTACCGCAATTAAATCATCGGCAGAAGTTTTGATGTTTGATGATGATATGCCGGCTGATTTAAAACAAAAATTCTTAAACAATATTGTTGACGATACTAACCGATTAACAAAGCTGATTAACAATATTTTAGATTTAGAAAAACTGGCTAATGGTCGTGAACAGCTCGATATTTCTAACAACAATATCCAAGAAACTGTTTTAAAAGCGATTCATTTTGTAGAACAATCGGCGGCAGACAAGCAAATTGTAATTAAAAATAATGTTAAATCTTTATTTTTTAGGTACGATGACGATCGTATTTTACAAGTTTTTAGTAACTTGCTTACCAATGCAATAAAGTTTGTAGAACTCCAAAACGGGCTTATAGAATTAAACCTTAAAGACGATACCGATTTTGTTTATATTTCTGTTGAAGATAACGGAAAAGGTATCCCTGAAGAAGATTTTGAATATATATTCGATAAGTTCTATCAATCTAAAAATCAAACAACTAAAAAACCTGTTGGCAGTGGTTTTGGGTTATCAATTTGCAAACACATTGTAGAAAGTCACAAAGGAATTATTTGGGTGGAACAAAAAAGTAAAGGCGTACGTTTCTTTGTAAAATTACCGAAATGAAAAAGATTTTAATTGTTGATGACGAACCAAATATTGTAATGTCTTTAGAATATGCTTTACAAAAAAACGGGTTTGAGGTTTTTGTAGCCAGAGACGGTCAGGAAGCGTTAGATATTTTAAAAAAGAAAGTGCCCGATTTGGTTTTATTAGATATTATGATGCCAAATGTTGACGGATACGAAACATTGCAAAAAATAAAAGAGAACGAAAAATTAGCAGCTGTAAAAGTGCTTTTTCTTTCGGCTAAAAATAAACCCGCAGATATAGAAAAAGGATTGCAGTTGGGTGCTGCAGGTTATGTAACCAAACCTTTTTCGCTTAAAAAAATGATCACTGAAATCAATGAATTGCTTAGTTAAGTTTGTTTTGTGTGCAAAATAAAAACACGTTTAACTAAATGATATGATCTTCAGATAAAAACTTCTTCCACAGTGCTAAATTCTTAGCGCAAGAACTTCTTATCTTAAATTTTATCGTTTTAATAATAACTTTTTTACTGTATTTGTATGGAAGTATATCACGATTTTTACAAAAGAAGTATCGAAAATCCAGAAGACTTTTGGAAAGCACAAACAGAAAAAATTGCTTGGAAAAAATTTCCTGAAACAATTTTGTCTTATCACAATAATTATCCGCAATGGTTTGCAGACGGCAAATTAAATATGAGTTATCTGTGTATCGACAAGCATATTGAAGAAGCGTATGGCGAAGAAATTGCCCTAATTTACGATTCGCCCGTTACCAACAGAAAACGCAACATTACTTTTAATGAACTGTATTCAGAAGTTGCTCGTTTAGCCGGCGGTTTAAAAAAGTTAGGCGTACAAAAAGGCGATACCGTTTTAATTTATATGCCAATGATTCCGCAGGCTGTTTTTTCAATGTTGGCTTGTGCACGTTTAGGCGTAACACACACGGTAGTTTTTGGCGGTTTTGCTCCAAACGAATTAGCAGTACGTATTAATGATTGCAAACCAAAAGTTATTTTAACAGCATCAAGTGGTGTGGAAGTAGATCGAATTTTGCCTTACAAACCTTTTGTAGATCAAGCAATAGAAATTGCCGAACATAAACCGGAACATGTAATTTTATTTAAACGACTTTTAGGTGCAATTGTTCCCGATAAAGAATACGATATCGATTATAAATCGTTAGTAGCTGCATCAAGCGAAGCAGAACCGGTTATTGTAGAAGCGAATCATCCGTTGTATGTGTTACACACTTCGGGTACTACGGGCAAACCAAAAGGTATTGTTCGTGATACCGGCGGCTACGCTACTGCACTTAAATTTAGTATGGAATACATTTATAATGTAAAACCGGGCGAAGTTTTTTGGGCAGCAAGCGATGTTGGTTGGGTTGTTGGGCACAGTTTTATTGTGTATGGTCCGTTGCTTAACAGAAATACCACCGTTCTTTTTGAAGGAAAACCAATTAAAACACCCGATGCTTCTGCTTTTTGGCGAATTATCAGCGAACATAATGTAAAATCGGTTTTTGCTGCACCAACGGCAATTCGCGCTATTCGTAAAGAAGATCCCGAAGCCAAATTAATGAGCGGATACGATGTATCGTGCTTAAATTATTTCTTTTTAGCGGGTGAACGAAGCGATACTGCTACTGTAGAGTGGCTTACACAAAAAATAAACCGACCTGTAATTGATCATTGGTGGCAAACAGAATCGGGCTGGCCAATGGCATCGATCATGACTAAGGTTGATGATGCCAACATTAAATACGGATCGGTTGCGAAACCTGTTTGTGGTTTTAATATTCAAATTGTCGATGAAGAAGGAAATCAACTTCCTGATAATAAAGAGGGATTTGTTGTAGTAAAATTACCCTTACCACCAGGAACATTAATGGGAATTTGGAATAACGAAGAACGTTTTTTCTCGGGATATTTAGAACAAATAGATGGTTTTTATTTTACGGGCGATGGTGGTTTTAAAGATGCCGACGGATACATTTATATAACAGGTAGGGTTGATGATGTTATTAACGTAGCCGGTCACCGATTATCAACTGCCGAAATGGAAGAAGTAATTTCATCGCACAGTGCAGTGGCAGAATGTGCTGTTTTTGGAATTCACGACGAAATTAAAGGGCAAACTCCATTAGCATTAATAGTCACAAAAGCAGGTAACGATATTGCAGAATCGGTTATAGAACAAGAAATAATCGCCAAAATAAGATTGAGTATAGGTGCTATTGCCACTTTAAAAAGGGTAATTATGGTAGATCGTTTGCCAAAAACACGTTCAGGCAAAATATTGCGAAAATTATTGCGTGATATGGCAGATAAAAAACAATACACCATACCATCAACAATCGATGATCCAGAAATAATAAACGAAATTTTACACGTATACAAACAACATAAAATCTAATTAATAAACATCAAAAAATTAAATCATGAGTAATTATCACATTAAACATTTCGAAGAATACTTTCATATCTATAGAAAATCAATTAATAACCCTGAAGGTTTTTGGGAAGAATTGGCAGAAGAGCACTTTGTATGGCATAAAAAATGGAACAATATTTTAAGTTGGAATTTTGAAACGCCCGAAGTAAAATGGTTTGAAGGCGCAAAACTGAATGTTGCCGAAAACTGTGTAGATCGTCATTTAAGAACGCGTGCTAACAAAACGGCAATTTTGTTTGAACCTAACAATCCTAACGAACCTGCACAGCACATTACGTATCAAGAATTATATCACCGTGTTTGTAAAATGGCAAATGTTTTAAAACAGCAAGGTGTTAAAAAAGGAGATCGTGTGTGCATTTATTTACCTATGATTCCAGAATTGGCTGTTTCTTTGCTGGCTTGTGCGCGTATTGGTGCGATACATTCTGTAGTGTTTGCAGGGTTTTCATCATCGGCATTAGAAGCTCGTATTTCCGATTCGTCTTGTAAAGTTGTAATTACTTCCGATAAATCGTATCGCGGCTCAAAAACCATCAATCTTAAAGAAATTGTCGATGAAGGCGTGAAAAATTGTCCATCGGTAGAAAAAATCTTGGTGGTACAACGTGTCGATGGTCAGGTGGAAATGCAGGAAGGACGGGATTTATGGATTCAACCTTTATTAGATGCAGCCGATGCCGATTGCCCAATTGAAATTATGGATGCCGAAGATCCGTTGTTTATTCTATATACCTCAGGATCAACCGGAAAACCAAAAGGAATGGTACATACATCGGCAGGTTACATGGTTTATGCGGCATATACTTTTAAAAATATTTTTCAGTACAGAGAGAATGATGTATATTGGTGTACTGCCGATATAGGTTGGATTACCGGTCACAGCTACATTGTTTACGGTCCATTGGCAAATGGCGCAACCACTGTTTTGTTTGAAGGTGTGCCAAGCTACCCTGATTTTGGTCGTTTTTGGGAAACTATTGAAAAACATAAAGTTTCAATTTTTTACACGGCTCCAACTGCCATTCGTTCATTAGCAAAAGAAAGTTTAGAATATGTAGAAAAGTACGATTTGTCGTCGTTAAAAGTTTTAGGGTCTGTTGGCGAACCAATTAATGAAGAAGCATGGCACTGGTATAACGATAATATCGGCAAAAAACACAGTCCGATTGTAGATACCTGGTGGCAAACCGAAACGGGTGGTATTTTAATTTCTCCAATTCCGTTCGTGACGCCAACCAAACCAACCTATGCAACCTTGCCGTTTATTGGTATTCAGCCTGCTTTAATGGACGATCAAGGCGAGGAATTAAAAGGAAATCAGGTAGAAGGTAGGTTGTGCATTAAGTTTCCATGGCCGGGAATTGCCCGAACTATTTGGGGCGATCACGAGCGATACAAAGAAACCTATTTCTCTACTTTTAAAGGAAAATATTTTACGGGCGATGGTGCTTTTAGAGATGAAGTGGGCTATTACCGAATTACAGGAAGGGTTGACGATGTAATTATTGTTTCGGGACACAACTTAACCACAGCGCCAATTGAAGATGCTATTAACGAGCACCCTGCGGTGGCAGAATCGGCTATTGTTGGTTTTGAACACAATATTAAAGGAAACGCGCTTTATGGTTTTGTGATGTTGAAAGAAACCGGCGAATATCGTAATCAGGATAATTTGCGAAAAGAAATTAACCAGCAGATTTCTGATAAAATTGGACCAATTGCTAAATTAGATAAAATTCAGTTTATAGAAGGACTTCCTAAAACACGTTCGGGAAAAATTATGCGTAGAATTTTGAGAAAAATCGCCAATAAAGATTTTTCAAATTTAGGTGATACAAGTACTTTATTAAATCCAGAAATTGTTGAAAGCATTATTAAAGATGTTTTATAAAATCAAAACCCCTCACTGTAAAAGTGAGGAGTTTATTTTTAAAAAGGATTTTGTGTAATTTGATAATGTAATATTAAATCAGCATTTTCAATGCTGTCTTTTGATTCATTATAATATGTTCCATCTGACTTCACTACTATTTTATTTCCTTCTAATTTTAATTCATGATTCTCATTCGAAATATTTTCTTCTGTATTTATATAACCTAACATTTTCTCCAAAAGAAAATATTCTTTTTTATATACCAAAAAGTAGCAACATTCCAATTTATAATAAGGAAATTGTCTGTAAAGAATTAATCCATTCTCATCGTAATTTTTTTCGCTTACTATGTTGAAAAAATCTAACCTTTTGAAAAATGAATAGTTTAATATAGTTAAGATACTAATTAGTACATAAACTATAGAGTAACTATAAAAAATAAAGGATTTTTTTCTATATAAACAAATGAATAAAACACCTGATAATACAAGTACTATTTTTAAAATTGTTTTAATGTAATAGCTTAAGGAATAATCTGTTCCAACATGTAAAATGAAATTTAAAAATAAAATACAAACTGAGGTAAAATGTATTTGGATAATAGGTATTTTAAACTTCATAATTGGAATTTTGATTTAAATATACAAAAAAGAGGAAAACCTATTCCTCTTCAATAGTTATTGCTATGTAGAATGACAGATTTAGAACGCCTTACTTCACTATAATTTTTTGAGTATATATTTTAGTTTGATTCGATTTAATAGTTACAAAATATATTCCACTTTTTAAACCTGATATATCAATAGAATTGTTAGCATTTAAGTTTTTATTCAAGATTATCCTTCCTTCTAAAGTTATAAATTCGGCATTTAGATTTTCTTGTTCTATACCTTCTACATAAATTTTATTGGATGCAGGATTAGGGTAAATTTTTATTTTGTTTTGATTATCAATATCTTCAATACTAGCGTTTGGTGCAGTAATTTTATAAATTGTTCCATTTTGAGCTGATGCGACATATAATTCATTCTGAAAATCAACTCCAAAACTTGTAAAAGAAACATTTGAAAAAGTTGAGCTCCACGTAATAGTATTGTTCGCATCCATTGTTCCAATTTGATCGGCACAATAATCTGCAAAAAAGTAAAGACCTGTTAAAGAAGGATATGTTGCACCGCGGTAAACATAACCACCTGTAACCGAGCAGTAAGCACCTGCCAAACTATAAGTAGCTACAGGAAAAGTCATTGTATTTGAAGCAGCACATCCTGCAGTATTGTAAGGATCGTTCCCTTCGTAACATCGCCAACCGTAATTAACACCAGCTTGAGTTGCAGCAACCTTATTAATTTCTTCTGAATTATTTTGCCCCACATCAGCAATAAGTACATTGCCTGTTAATGTATCAAACGAAAAACGCCAAGGATTCCTCAAACCGTATGCCCAAATTTCATCTAATTGTGTAGCTGTTCCTGTAAAAGGATTGTCACTTGGAATGGTGTAGCCTGTAGTTCCATTTACATTTATACGCAATAGCTTGCCTAAATGAGAGCTTAAATTTTGAGCATTGTTCTGTGGGTCTCCACCGCTACCACCATCGCCCGTTGCAATCCATAAATAACCATCGGGACCAAATTTTAAGCATCCACCATTGTGATTTGAAAATGATTTGGATATGCTCATTAAAACTTCTTCGGAATTTACATTGGCAACATCAGGGTTTGTAGTATTAACCGTATATTTTGCAATAGTGATATTACCTGTACCTATTGCATTGTAATAGACATAAAATCGTCCGTTAGTTGCGTATTGCGGGTGAAAAGCCAAACCCAAAAGACCTTGTTCACCGCTATTTAAAACTTTAGAACTAATATCAAGAAAGTTTGTGGTATTAACGGTTCCATTTGATTGCGCAATTCGGATAATTCCGTTTTGTTGAACGATGAATAACCTAGAATCACCTGCATTTGCAATATCAATAGGGCTAGTAAAACCAGTGGAAAAACTTTGTAAATTGAAGGTTTGTGCAAATAAAAACGGTGATAT
>CAJYTF010000035.1 GCA_913777665.1 uncultured Myroides sp. | reverse complement strand
ATAGAAGCTAAGTAATGAAAGAACTTCAAAAACTTAATAAATACTTTATAAAATACAAATACCGATTCCTTTTGGGTATCGTTATTACCATTGCATCGCAGATATTTACCGTTTTTACACCACAGTATATTGGTGATGCTATTACTGTTTTACAGCATTTTTTAAAAGATGAATTAACTGCCGAAGCCACTAAACAAGCTTTATGGCACAATATGCTTTTAATTGTTGGCACTACATTATTGGCAGGTTTCCTTACTTTTTTAATGCGTCAGACGATCATTGTAATGTCGCGCCACATAGAATTCGATATTAAAAACGAAATTTACGAGCATTACCAAAAACTGAGTTTAGATTTTTACAAACGTCAGCGTACAGGCGATTTAATGAGTCGTATTTCAGAAGATGTTGCCAAAGTACGTCAATATGTTGGTCCGGCGGTCATGTATTCTATAAATACCGTTTTTAGAATGGCAGTTGTAATTGTACAAATGTATATTATATCGCCAACGCTAACTTGGTATTCGTTAATTCCTGTACCATTTCTGGCAATTTTAATGTATAAATTAAGTACCGAAATCAATAACCGAAGCTTTGCTTATCAGCAGAATTTATCAAAATTATCTTCGTTTTCTCAAGAAATTTTTTCGGGAATCCGTGTAATTAAAGCATATACTTTAGAAGGCAAGCAAAACAAAGCCTACGATGAAGCTACAACCGAAAGTAAAACCAAATTCATGCGTTTAACGTACACCAACGCTTTAATTGGTCCGTTGATGATTTTTTTAATCGGAATAAGTAATTTACTGGTAATTTATATTGGCGCACGCATGTACATCAACGGCACAATAACCGAAATTGGTGTTATTGCACAATTTATTTTATACATTAATATGTTAACCTGGCCAATTGCGTCGTTAGGTTGGGTATCGTCTATGGTTCAGGAAGCTGATTCTTCTCAAAAACGTATCAATGAATTTTTAAACGAAGTTCCATCGATCCAATCAACAACATTAGAAAAACACGATTTAAAAGGAAAGATCGAATTTAATAATGTTCATTTTATTTACGAAGACACCAAAATTCACGCATTAAACAACATTTCTTTTACAATTAACGAAGGCGAAACGGTTGCTTTTTTAGGAAAAACCGGATCGGGAAAATCAACCATATTACAGCTTATTTCACGTTTGTACGATGTTTCTTCCGGATCGATTTCTATTGATAATATCGATATTAAAGATCTAAATGTAGAAAATTTACGTGATCAGATTGCTGTTGTTCCGCAAGATGCCTTTCTTTTTTCTGATACCATTAAAAGCAACATTCAGTTTGGTAAAGAAAATGCATCGCAAGAAGAAATTGAACATTTTGCTAAAATTGCCGATGTTCACAAAAACATTATGCGTTTTGAAAAAGGTTACGATACTATTTTGGGCGAACGCGGAATTACTTTGTCGGGCGGACAAAAACAGCGTGTTTCTATTGCCCGAGCTTTAATTAAAGATGCTCCTGTTTTGTTGTTAGACGATTGTTTATCTGCAGTTGATACCGAAACCGAAGAGCGTATCTTGAATAATTTAAAAGACATTTCGGCAAAGAAAACTACCATAATTGTAACACACCGAGTATCATCTGCCAAAAATGCCGATAAAATTATTATCTTGAACGATGGCGAAATTATAGAACAAGGCACTCATAATCAACTACTAAACCAAAAAGGATATTACAACAATTTATATAATAAGCAATTAGCTGAAAAAGATGTAATTTAAATTTTGTTTTTTTAGTTTTTTTTTAGACTTTTGAAGGGATGTAAAAATTTTAACAGAACGAAAGGACTATGAGAGACCATGAAATGCTAGAAAAAGAGGAAATCTTCTCTAAAGTATTAAGAGCCGGCAGAAGAACTTATTTTTTTGATGTAAGATCTACTAAAGCAGACGATTACTATGTAACAATTACAGAGAGTAAAAAATTTACTGAAGAAGACGGATCATTCCACTTCAAAAAGCACAAAATTTACCTTTATAAAGAAGATTTTGTTTCTTTCAAAGAAATCTTAAACGAAATGACTGATTATGTTTTGGAACAAAAAGGTGAAGAGGTTATTTCTGAAAGACATCAAAAAGATTTTAAGAAAGAATTAGTTGCTGAAAAAAGCTACACAAACGTAGAATTCGACGATTTTTAATATATCGTTTTCATTATAATTAATACCGGCGTTTGTCGGTATTTTTTTTAAGCTTATGAAACATCTTTACACGATTATTTTACTTTTATGCACTATTTTTACATGGGCACAAAAAAAGTACGAACCCGAAAACATCACATGGAACGGAACAACCTACCCGTACCGCTACCACCACATGGAACAATATTTCAGATATTATCCAGATAAACGCCCCGTTCCTAATATTGACACTACTATTGTGAATCGAAATTATCTTGCCGCGTTTGAAGTCAAGGACAAAAAATTCTTTCTAAACAATATTTACATCAACGGAAGAAATCCTAAAACAAAAGATTTATCAGTACTTGCCGAACTAAACAAAAAAGACGAACCTATGTTTTTAAGTTGGGTAACCGGTTTGTTTGATATTGGTTTAGGCTCAGAAAAATTTTTAGCAAACGATTCTTTAAACCCAATTTACGACAATTACATTGTTTTTGAAGTTCAAAAAGGAAATATTGGTAGAACCGAAACTTTTAACTACAATCAATTAAAGCTCTTTAAAGATTATCAGCACAAACGCTTTAAACAAAGTACAGAATACCAGAAATTAATGCGAAGATTAATTTATAACGGAATGACAGAAGGAGAAGCTTCACTACACATTTACCAGTTTATTTTGTTCTACAGCAAATCGAACTTTTTAAAGAAAGCATAAAAAAATCGTTTCATTTTGAAACGATTTTTTACTATATCTTTTTTGAAATTACTGCCAACTGCTGTACAATACATAATTATTACTAATACGATCTATTTCTCCGGCAAAATCACTTGCGTTTAATTCTTTCACTCTTTTAGCGGGAACTCCAGCATAAATTCCGTTTGACAGTAATTCCATATTCTGTGTTACAACCGAACCAGCGCCAACAATAACATTACTGTGAACAACGCAATTATCCATAACTATTGCTCCCATACCAATCAACACGTTATCGTGAATAGTACAGCCGTGCACAATGGCATTGTGACCAATAGAAACATTGTTACCAATAATTGTTGGATGTTTTTGATACGTACAATGTATCACAGCGCCATCTTGCACATTTACCTTATTTCCCATCTTAATAAAATGAACATCGCCGCGTACTACCGCATTGTACCACACACTGCATTGTTCACCCATTTCAACATCGCCTAACAACGTTGCGTTTTCTGCAATAAAACAATTATCGGGAAATTTAGGTTCTTTTCCGTTTATAGATTTAATTAAAGCCATATTATAAAATAAAAAATCCCGATAAATATCGGGATTTTCTGTTAATATTAAAAGTTAACTGACGGGCAGTTACATTTGTAATTACTTTCTTTACATAAGAAGTTAAATCCTAGTGTCAATTGATGGAAGCCTCCTTTTGCAAATCCAATTTCTCCAAACTGATGCGAGTAAGTATAACCAACCATAATTTGCTTAAACTTAACACCTAACAATGGTGAAACCGAATGATAGTTTTGTTTTTTAACGTCTGAATTATTTTCCATGTATTCAGCTCCTTCAAACATTGTTCTGTAAGAAACACCTGCAAAGAATTGTCCGTTTGCAAATTCTTTATACATTTTTAAATTCACGTCTAACATTTTCTCTTGAGTTTGCTCTGTATACTGGAACAACATCGAAGGCTCCCAAGAAAAACCTTGATCTCTGTAAGATCTGTACCCTCTATTCTTCGCAAAAACATATCCTGCAGAAACAATATATTTACGTAAGTTATCACTTTCTATCTGTGAATATATTTCACGATCAGAAGTAATTACGTTTTTAACGGTACCGTGTGCATAAAAATCTAAATAATGATATGACGCACCAATATCCACATTAAAATAATTGTATTTTAATTCAGCTCCGTTAACGGATGGATCAAATACTCCATTACCCCATTCAGATTGATCTAATTGAGAATTAACCATTCCCCCGCTGATACCAAACGAAAGTTTATTCAAATCATAATCACTTCGTGAGAAAGTAATATGGTGCGCATAGGTTACTTTTGCTCCTGCTTGCTTATGGTATCCATTTCTATCATTAAATGCTACAAAACCAATCCCTGATCTTTCAGAAATCGATGTATTAAAGCTGGCGGTTTGTAAAGCTGGCGCATCTTTTTCACCAAACCATTGTTGACGAGCCGTTAATCGAACTTTTGCACAATTTGCTATACCTGCCATTGAAGGGTGTATAAGGTAATAGTTATCTGTTAAATAATCTTGATACACTGCAATTCCTTCTTGCGCGTTACTTACTTGCGACACAAATAATGAAGATATAACAACTACTAAGGATTTAGTAAATATATTCATAAATTCTTTTTTTCTCTTTAGAAATGGTTAACAAATATATATAAAAAGTATAATATTTAATATCATGACATTAAAATATTCTAGAAAAATCACGAATTCAAATATGTTAATTTTACGTTTAATTTCCAAATATAAATATTCAATTGATATTTCTTTGTTAATTTTGAAAAAAATCTTAAAAAATGTTTAAAATAAATATAAAAGAAACCCAAAACCCAGCTATAATCAAGTTTGAGTTCCCTGATTTTATTAGCTATGGATCTAATTTTGAGTTCAAAAACATCGATGACACAGCAAATTCTCCTTTAGCCAGACAGTTATTTTACCTTCCTTTTGTAAAATCGGTTTATGTTTCTGGTAATTTTGTGGCTGTGGAGCGTTTTTCTATTGTAGAATGGGCAGATGTACAAGACGACGTTAAAAATCAAATTGAAGATTTTGTTACCAACGGCGGAAAAGTTTTAATTGAAACCGAAACACAAACTACAAAAAAAATTCCGGTAACTGTTTACGGAGAAACAACTCCAAACCCTGCGGTTTTAAAATTTGTAGCAAACAAATCGCTTACCAAAACGGCAGTTGAGTTTAAAAACATCGATGAAGCAAAACCATCGCCTTTAGCGGTTGAACTTTTTAAACTGCCTTACGTAAAAGAAGTTTTTATTGATGAAAATTATGTTTCAATAACAAAATTCGAAAGTTATTCTTGGGATGAAATTACGATTGAAGTCCGTACTTTTATTAAACAGTTCATTGAAAATGGTGGAACGGTTATAGATGAATCGTTAATTGTTGAAACCAAAGCACACGAACAACAACAAGATCAATACTTTGATAATTTAGATGTTACATCGCAACAAATCATCAATATTTTAGAAGAATATGTAAAACCTGCAGTTCAATCAGATGGTGGAAATATCACTTTTGAAAATTACGACGACGATACCAAACGAGTTACCGTAACGTTGAAAGGAGCTTGTAGCGGTTGTCCGTCATCAACATTTACACTGAAAAACGGTATCGAAAACATGTTACGCCAAATGCTGCATAACAACGATATTGTTGTTGAGGCTTTAAACGGTTAAAAAATAAGGTTGAGTTTTCTCAACCTTTTCATTTATAAAAAATTCTATGCGCAATCAGTTAATCAATTCGTACTCTCCTTATTTGCTTCAACACGCAGAAAATCCGGTGCATTGGCAACCTTGGAACAATGAGAATATTCAAAATGCAGAAAGTAAAAACAAGTTGCTAATTATAAGTATTGGTTATGCAGCCTGCCATTGGTGCCATGTTATGGAAAAAGAGTGTTTTGAGAATGATGAAGTCGCGGCTGTCATGAATGCTTACTTTACGAGTTTTAAGATCGATCGCGAAGAATTACCCGCTGTTGACGCTTACTACATGCAGGCTTTGCAGCTTATGACCAAACAAGGAGGCTGGCCTTTGAACATTGTGGCGTTACCGAATGGTTTACCGGTTTGGGGCGCAACTTATGTTCCTAAAAATCAATGGATCGATCTTTTGCAGCAACTGAATACATTGTTTGAAGAAGACCCTGAAAAGATGTACGATTATGCTGATAAACTTCAAAATGGCATTGCGTTAGCAAATAATACGTTAGAGATTTATCCTAAGGAAACAACTGATTTCAACCTTGATCCGTTGCTTGATAATTGGAAAAAAAGTTTCGATTTGGAATTGGGAGGATATCAACGTGCGCCAAAATTTATGATGCCTACCAATTTGAATTTTCTTTATCAATATGGTTTGATTCACAAGGATACTTTTTTGACCGAGTATGTAGAATTAACGCTTACCAAAATGGCTTACGGCGGTTTGTTCGATGTTATTGAAGGAGGATTTTCTCGTTACAGCGTAGATCACAAATGGCATATTCCGCATTTTGAAAAAATGTTGTACGACAACGTCCAACTTTTAACTACTTATACCAACGCTTACATCGCTACAAAAAATGAACTTTTTAAAGAAGTTGTTGAAAAGACCGTAAATTTTATATTGAATAATTGGCAGGATGTTTCGGGTGGATTTTACACTGCTTACGATGCTGACAGCTTAAACAGCAATAACAAATTAGAAGAAGGCGCGTATTATTTTTGGACGAAAGAAGAACTTGTACAATTAATCAGTGAAGAAGAATGGAACTTATTTGCTGATCTATTCTCTATTAATCAAGATGGATTTTGGGAAGAAGCAAATGCATATGTTTTATTTCAGAAAGATGATTTAAAAATCATTGCTAAAAAGCATAATTTCGATGTAGATCAACTTCAGATTCTAAAAGTAAAATGGGAGAATCTTCTTTTGAAAAATCGCGAACAACGAAACAAACCATTGCTTGATGATAAAATAATTATTTCATGGAATGCTCAACTTTTAAGTGGATTTTTAAGTGCTCGAAAAATCATTTCTTCAACAGAATTAAACACTGCAACTGAAAATTTAACAACATTTTTACAGTTTAAAGCATATAAAAATGATAATTTAGGACACGTTTATAAAAACGACCAAAATTACATTTCAGGAAATTTAGAAGATTACGCATTTACAATTAAATCTTTTTTAGAATTATTCAATGAAACGCAAGATTTACAGCATTTAAAATTTGCGCAAAATCTTACTTTTCAAGCACTTGATTTATTCTTTGACACAAAACAAGGTTTCTTTAAATCTTCTGAAATTGAAACAATTGGTACAGTTTTTGAAATTGAAGACAATGTAATACCTTCTGCAAATGCAATAATGGCAAGAAATTTATTTTATGTAGGTTTTCTGTTTAAAAACGATTATTTCATGCAGCTGTCACAAGAAATGACCAACCGAATTTTAAGTCAGATTAATTACGCCAGCGCTTATTCAGAATGGTTAACAAACAACTTAATTTTTAAAGATAATTTTGAATATATCGTTTTAAAAGATGTTTCAAAAGAAGAATTAACAATTATCAATCAAAAAAACACGTTTAAAATAGTTTTAGACAATTCGTTAAACATACCTATTTTAAGCCACTATAAAAATCAAGACAAAAAATTTCAAATCTGTAATATCAACAGCTGCAGATTAGCAACAAATAATATTAATGAACTAAACAATTGACACAATGAAAAAAGTAATTTATATTCTTTCCTTAGGGTTTTTCTCACTAACAATAAACGCGCAAGTACAAATAAATACAGGTGGTGGAGTATTATCTTTTAGCAAAAGTCCAGATTTTAATGATGCCAATACAACAGGATCTAAATATTTTTCTGAAAATTTTCAAAGTTCGAAAGTTAACAAAGGAGACCAAGATTTTCAAATTCGATACAATGCTTTCACAGATATGATGGAATACAAAAATGGAAGTGATGTATTAGAGCTTATTAAAGAAAAAAACACTCATTTTACATTTCAAGATGGTAGTGTATATGAATTGTTTCAATATCAAGCAGATGGAAAATCACATAACAGATACCATAAAGTTTTAACAGATAAAAACGACATTAAAATCTCAAAGTTTCAAAGTATAAAATTAATTCCTGCAAAAAAGGCGACAAGCAGTTATGATACTGATACGCAAGCTGCTTATAAGGCTAATAAAGAGATTTATTTTATAACTTACAACAACCAAACATTTGAGTTTGATGGAAAACAAAAATCTTTAGAGAAAATCATTTCTGGTAAGAGCGATGCAATCAAAGCTTTTTATAAGGAAAATAAGATTAAAGAAAACGATAGTGATATGATTAAGTTAGGAAATTTCTTAGCGACTATCTAATAACAAAAAAGACTCCAAATTGGAGTCTTTATTTTTTTGTGGTAAGCATAAAATCCTTCAAATAGTATGGTTCGAAATACGCTACATCTTCAAAAGTATTTTCTATGTATTTTTTATAGGATAATCTACTCATATCGTTTGCCGACGGATAGATAACATTCTCATGAAAAATAAATTTATCATCGGTTAAAACGATTTTACATTTCATCGCTCCATCGCCTATTAAATGAATATTTTCAGTTATATCAGCAAAGGCATTTTCATCAACAATTAAAGCTTCAGCTGTAGATAACACATTTAAATCTTTATCGAACATTTGGGTAAAAACTTCCATTCTTCTAGCATCAATCATTGGAACGATCATTCCAGAATCAATAGATATCTTTTCAGCCAAAACAGCCAATGTATCAACCGCAATTAAAGGAATATTTAAAGCATAACACAATCCTTTTGCAGCCGAAACTCCAATTCGTAAACCTGTGTAAGATCCTGGACCTTTACTGACAGCAATAGCATTTAAATCTGCTAATGAGATACCTTCTAAGACTAAAACTTCTTTTATAAATAAATGGAGTTTTTCGGCATGATTAAATTGCTCTTCACTCAACTCTTTAAGCGCAACTGTTTGTCCATTTTTACTTAAACTAACCGAACAGTTTTTTGTAGCTGTTTCAATATTTAAAATATAAGTCATCAAGCTAAACTTTATTCTTCTTTTTACCTTTCATGATTCGGAAAATAATAATTCCGCCAACCAACAACAATAAGTAAGGAAAAGCCATTAAATAGACAATTCCATCATTTACTGCTCCCGCCTGCATTCCGGTTTCTTCGGTTTCTAACGCTGCACGACACATGGCACATTGAGAAAATCCTTCAATAGAAAAAAGAAGAAAGAAAATAGAAAACAGATAGTATGTTTTTTTAGTGAACATAATATGGAGAGATCATTAAATAAACAATAACACCGGTTACAGCTACATACATCCACATTGGATAGGTGATGCGCGCCAGTTTTTTATGACGTTGGTACGACCCCGAAATTCCGCGAACAAATGTTACCAATACAAACGGAATAATGATGATTGATAATAAAATGTGGGTTATCAATATAAAAAAGTAGATGTAACGAACTGCTCCTTCTCCACCAAATTTTGTTTCAACCGATGTCATGTGATAGGCAACATACATAGCCAAAAAGGCTACTGAACATGCAATACAAACCTTGATTAATCGTTCGTGTAATGCCTGATTTCCCTTTTTGATAGCCCTAACTGCCGAGAACAACAATATTGCTGTTAAACCGTTAATTGTAGCGTAAATGGGCGGTAAAAAAGAAAGTGGTTTAACATCGTAACCTAAATCGTGTAGGTTTACACTAAATAATATGGCTACAACAACCGGTATTGCTATTGATAAAATCCAAATCCAGATGCTGTATTTCTTTTCAGTTTGTATATGATCCATTACTCTTTAATTAATTGTTGAATATCTTCGCGAAGCATTTGCACACCTTCTTCTGTAGTTCCATCGTAATATATAATAGGATAATCCATGTTTTCCATATTACGTGAACGGATTTTTCCTTTTTTATCGATCAAAGCAAATAAGCCTGAATGTTCAAAACCACCCGGAGCATCATCATTCTTACCAACATACATATTGAATTTTTTAGCAAGAGCGAAAATAGCATCTTCAGATCCCGTTAAAAAATGCCAGTTCTTCATGGTTACCTTCAAAAATTTTGCGTGTTCTTTTAGATGTTCTGGTGTATCGGTTTCAGGATCGATTGTGATTGATGCGATTGCAAAACGATCATCTTTACCAAATTCACCTTGAAGTTTCACCATGTTTTCATTCATTACCGGACAAATGGTAGGGCACGTGCTGAAGAAAAATTCAACTAAGTAAACTTTTCCTTCATAATCGGCATTTGTAATGGTTTTGTTATCTTGATTAGTAAACGAAAAAGCGGGTGCTTTACCAATTTCTTTCAGTTCACGGCGGTTTGCCACATTTAAACGATCGCTTTCTACTACCGAAGCACTTTTAAAACGATCTACAATTTTTGGAACAAAATAGATTCCGAAAATCAAAACGATCAGCGAAATCCAGATGTACGAATAATTTTTTTTCATTACTAATTTGTTATGTTGTCTTTATTGTTGTTCTTTTTAAGTGCCAAACGATATTCTGCCAAAATCACTTTTACATCGTCTGACATTTCGTTGTGAAGATCGGCTGCAGAAATGGTGTTGTATCCTTCACGATACTCGTCTTCCCCTTTTTTGTTCTTGCCTTTTCTACCACGCAGATTTAGTTCTTTATCGATGATATATACGTTTGATGTACCAAATTTTCCATCTAATCCGCCAACCAGATTCAATTTTTTAAAATACTCTTGAATTTCGTTTTGATCTGCCATTACATAATGCCAATGTTTTAAATCGATATTGACACTTAACTGCTGATTCAATTTATTAATTGCTTCTTCGGTTCCTTTCGGTGCAATCATAATTACTTGAAAATCTACAAAGTCTTTATTTTTATCATAAATTTTGTGGGCTAAATTGGTAATATTACCTTCAACATATTTAATATCGTTTCCTGCAAAACCTAAAATGGTAATTTTATTCTTCATCTGAATAGGATTTCCCGAAAGTGGTTCCCAATTTGAAGAAAGTTCAGGGATTTTTTCTGTAACAACGGGTAGTTTAATAAAAGAGTTAACACCCGAGGCAAAAAACAGGTAAGCAACAACGGGCACTACAAAAAGAGCGACCAAAAGCAGTACTTTTTTCATTCTAAAAAGTTTTTACAAAAATAAAAAAAAGGCGGTGTAATTACCGCCTTTTTAACTCTTATTTATAGATTAAAATATCCATCTCATTGATGATGTTTTAAATACATCGTGAATATATTCTCCTTCAATTAACAACAAACAAGCCAAGTAAGCTATTAAGAATACCATTGGTGCAACAATTGACCAGCGGAATGATGATTTTTCACCTTCTAAGTGCATAAACGCCCACATAATGTAGTACGCTTTTACGATTGTTAAGATGATGAAAATCCAGTTTAAGTAACTTAAGCTAAATAATTCGTTATGAAATAAAGCATCTGGTTTTAAGATACCCAAGATAACTTCAACTATAGTAAGTACAGATAAATAGATGAATACCTGCCAAATTCTTTTTGTATTTGATGCGTGTGCTCCCATTTTTTTAATTTTTAAAAGATTATACTAAATAGAAGAATGTAAATACAAACACCCATACTAAATCTACAAAGTGCCAGTATAATCCAACTTTTTCAACCATTTCGTAAGTTCTTCTTTTCTCGTAAGTACCTAACAACACATTAAAGAAAATAATGATGTTTAACAATACCCCAACAGAAACGTGGAATCCGTGGAAACCTGTAATAAAGAAGAATAAATCGCCAAAACTTTTGTGACCGTATTCGTTACGAACCAAGTTTGCACCTTCTACTACAAATTTAAAATCGTTTGCACGTTTTAAAGTTTCTTCGCGGTTTAACGTAATTTTCTCATGCTTATTACCCGGAACAGTATATTGCGTTCTAATTAAAACATCTGGATTTTTCTCTAACCCGGCTTTTACTTGGTTTAAAGAAACAGAAGTATTACTACCACCTGTCATTCCCCAAACACCTTTACTTCTTGTTAAAGCAGCGTCTTCTCTTGCCATTGTAGTATCAGCAAAATCTGCTAAAGCCAAACGTTTACCATCTTTATCAACAAACTGCAGTATTTCGCCACCTCTTGTTTCAACAGCACCGTAAGTACCTGTTATAAAGTTTTTCCACTCCCAAGCCTGTGATCCAACGAAAACAAGACCACCAACAATGGTTAATAACATATAAGTTGCCACTTTCTTTTTCTTCATCTGATGACCAGCATCTACTGCCAATACCATCGTTACCGATGAAAAGATCAAGATAAATGTCATTAATGCTACGTAATACATTGGCGCATCAACACCATGCATAAACGGAAAGTGATTAAAAACCTCATCGGCAATTGGCCAAGAGTCCATAAATTTAAATCTTGTAAATCCATACGCCGCAAGAAATCCTGCAAAAGTTAATGAATCAGACAAGATAAAAAACCACATCATCATTTTCCCATAGCTCGCTCCAAGAGGATGGATATCTTCCCCACCTTCCCAGATTTTTTCTTTAGTCGCTGCTGTAGTAACTGTCGCTCCCATAAAAAGTTTAAGTTGTTAAAAAGTTCCCAAATTTACATCTTTTTTCTTTTAAAGAAAAGTAAAAAGACTATTTGTAAAAAGTAAAAAATAAAAACAAATACAACCACAAGAAACCTAAAAAGTGCCAAAACATTGCACTTAACTCAATTCCAAGGGTTTGAGATGCATTATATTTTTGTTTATAATGATTATAAATTACAATTAATAACGAAATTAATCCGCCTGCCAAATGGGCAATATGTACTAAAACCACCACATATAAAAATGATGTTGTTATGGTACTTTGACTACCCGTGAAAAAATATCCAGCCTTAATAACCTGATTAAATCCCTCGAACTGTAATGCTACGAATGCTAAACCTAAAATCAAGGTTGCACCCAACATAATGCTTGTTAAAGATCGGTTATTTTTATCGATTGCTTTTTTAGCTATATGGAATGTAACACTGCTTAAAACAATTACCAAAGTACTCCATAAAAAAGCTTGTGGTAAATCGAAATCTTTCAGCCAGTCCGGACGGTTTTTACTGATTACATAAGCACTTGTTAAGCCCGCAAAAATCATTACGATACTTCCCATTGCAAAAATAAGCATGGTTTTATATGCTTTACCTTTCTGCATTTGTTCTCTGTTAATCTCTTCAATATTCATTATCGCAGGAATTTATCTAAAATAAAAATTATCTGAATTAAAGTAATATAGGTTACGCTTATCAACATTAATGTTTTTGCGGCTTTATCGGTTTGTTTTCTATACAACTGCACGCCGCCATACAACATCCATAAACCTGCTGCCAATACCAAAACTGCTGCAATTGGCGATAAATACAATCTGCCGGTGTAACTTACAGGTCCTTCTCCAGAAGAAAACAATCTAACTATATGACCTAACGCCGGTAACAACGATGCAATAATCAACCAAACACAATATAAGATAACCTGTAATGCGGTTTTTTTATCTTTTTTACGGGTTGGCAATAAATAAAATCCGCCTTTTTCGTAATCGTTGAATAAGAACCAACCCAATGCCCAGAAATGAGGAAACTGCCAAAAAAACTGAATCAAGAAAAGTGTTCCAGCTTCGATACCAAACTGATCGGTATGTGCAACCCAACCCAACATAAAAGGAATGGCTCCGGGAAAAGCTCCCACAAAAACAGCCAATGGTGTTAATGGTTTTAAAGGAGTGTAAACACTTGTATATAAAAAGATGGAAATAGCACCGAACATTGCCGTTTTAGGACTTACAATGTACAAAATAATCAAACCGACAACCGTTAAAGCAGAAGCCAAAACAAATGCGGTATTTTTTGACATTCTTCCAGATGAAATTGGTCGGTTTTTGGTTCGATCCATTTTAGCATCCAGATCCTTTTCAATGATTTGATTAAATGCGTTTGATGCACCTACCATACAATATCCGCCTACAGCCAACATCATCAACTTTACAAAATCAATTTGCTGCCAGTCTTCCACCGCCAAAAGATATCCTGCCAAAGTAGAAAAAACCACACTGAAGGCTAACCCTGCTTTGGTTATGCTTTTAAATTCTGATAGCGCTGAAACTTTTATTGTTGATGAAGGTGTTTCCAAAATGACTTATTTGCTGATGAAATTTGGTTTGCAAATATACTTTAAAAAAAATCTTAAAACTAACTATTTACGCTTTTAAAGTGTTAAACAAAACCGAAAAAGGTTTGGCTAAAGCCATTTATTCATCTTAATTTTTCCAACGGACTAAAGTCCGTTGCTATTCATATCCTAAAAAATCAGTCTTTCGTATTCAAAAGACCGATCATCCTTTTCACATTGTAAACAAATTGCAATTACGATTTTATTGCTTCTTCAATAATTTCTTTTTGAGCCGAAGTACCAATACGCTTTACCCCCATTTCCAGATAAAACAAAACTTCTTCTAACGTTTTTATTCCGCCCGATGCTTTTACAGATAAAGGTGTAGCGTTTTCTAACATCAAAGTAATTGCGTTTGGCGTTGCTCCGTTTGGTTGATTATCTTTTGTTTTATAAAATCCTGTAGATGATTTTACAAACACATTAGCGTAATCGGTTTCTTTAAAATTTCTAATAACCACGTTTTTAATTAATGCCGTAATCTGAATAATTTCTTTGTTTGATAATGCCGCGGTTTCAATAATCCACTTTACGGTTTTATGATGTTGCAAACCCAATTGGGTACATTCTTTCACCTGATTTTGAACCAAAGCAAACGCTCCGTTTTTAAACGCCTGATAATCTATTACAAAATCCAAATCATCTGCACCATTATCAATTGCCAATTGAGCTTGCGATAATTTCTCTTCTAAGCTTGCTATTCCTTCCGGAAAATCAATAACTGTTCCCACCAAAACCTTGCTTTTATTTTTTATAAGATACTCTTTAGCAGTTGCAACATATTCCGGACGAATCATGACGCATTTGTACTTATACTTTACGGCATTTTGCAACAACTCTTCTACAACAGCATCGTTTTCTAATTTAGAAATATTTGCCTGTTCAGGTGTTTTAAGATAGGTAGCGTCTAAAAAATCGTTTACATTCTTCATTTTACTAAAATAAAAAAACCTCACGAATTGTGAGGTTTAAATTTTGTATATATTAAATAAACGGTGGTTCCGAATAAAACGCCCAAGGTATTACACAATACATCTAACCATTCAAACGAACGTTGTGTTGGTAGTATATCTTGTAAAAACTCGACCATCAGTCCAAATAAAATCAAACCAAAAACAATTAAGGTAAGATTTAATTTAAAGGTGGATGCTTTTTTATTCAGCAACGCCCAAGACCATAAAAAAGATGATGTTGTGTAAAATATAAAATGAACAACTTTATCTAAATTTGGAATGCGTATTTTTTGAACTTCGTTAATGTTTGACAGATTTATCAAACAGAAAACCAATATTAAAACATTCCAGCTTATGGCAATAAGCTTTTTATTAAGCACCAATTAATTCTTTATATTGATCAGCTGTTAATAAAGCATCAAACTGAGCAGTATCGGCAACTTTAACTTTAATCATCCAACCTGCAGCATAAGGATCGGTGTTAACCAATTCTGGCTCTGTTTCCAGGTTTTCGTTAAATTCTACCACTTCGCCAGAAACAGGTAAAAATAAATCAGATACAGTTTTAACGGCTTCAACCGTTCCAAAAACCTCATCCTGATCTAATGTTTGGTCAAGTGTTTCCACTTCAACATACACGATATCTCCTAATTCTTTCTGTGCAAAATCGGTAATTCCAACCGTTGCAATGTCGCCTTCTAAACTAACCCACTCGTGGTCTTTTGTGTACTTTAAATTAGCTGGTATATTCATTGTTTATTATTTAAAAAGCAAATGTATAACTTTATTAAGAATTGTAAAATTTTTAGGGTTTAATTTCCGAATTTATATTGCAATGTAATTCCCGAACGTAAATTGGTAATTGGATAACTGGTTGAAATTACTGCTTTGCTAAACATGTGTTCGTAATAAAAACGAGCGGTAAAATTCTTACTTAAATCATATTCGGCGGTTACTCTAATATTTTTAATATCCTGCCCTGCCCCGATTTGGTTGTTGTTATAATCTAAATATCGAATAAGCGTTTGATTGCGACGCCATGAAAATTCGGTAACAAAACGCATATCGCTTATGATTCTGCCGCCATTGGCAACACCTTCAAAATTCGTTGTAAAACCAACATCTTTAATAATGAACCCTAACTTAAAGTTGTATTCGCTTCCTTGAACTTCGGTTAGCAAGTTATTATCAAAACTCATAGATAACAATCGGTCTTTATTAATACCAAAACCAAAATCGATATTAGATTTCGTTAAGAACTCCACACGAACTAACGGTCTAAATTCTTCCATCATCGTAACATTACTCACTACATTTTTAGTAGGATAATTTCCACCGGCATTCAAGGCATTCGGGTTTTCCAAATACTCATAATTTGTTTGGAAATTGTTTACCGAATAGCTCGAAGTATATTTATGAGACAATGTAATTCTATTAAAGGTATTTTTAAACCAACCCAGTTTAGCCAGACCGGTGTAGCGTAATTCCCAGTTAGGTAAAGGTATATTTCGCATAAATCCGTTATCTTGTTTTGATATATCTCTGCCCGAATAAGCCGCCAAAAATGCAGGCATCAATACTTCTTGATTGGTTCTGCTGTAACCGACTGGATAACCATATTGATCGATATTTGCAGGATCAGACAAATCAATACCACGAGCCGCTGCCAAACGATTTGCCACCACAATACGGTTTGCTTTAAACTGTTCAAAAGCAGCAGAACCATTTACATCACTTCTTCCAAATGCCGTTCCAATCATTATGTTTGATGTTTGAAACATTCCGTATTCATAAGGCGAACGCGAATTGTACATGCCATCGGTAACATCGTATTGTTCAGACATGTTGGTGCTGTATTGTTTTCTTGCATCAATCGTAAGTAATAAATCAGCGAAAGGACGTGCTTCGGCTCTGAATCCTAAATTTTCGGTGTGCATACGGCTGAATTCCTGATTAAATTCAGGGTATTGTGTTAACCAACCTTTACGTGCAGCTTCGTATCGAACATCTTCTTGTGAACCAAACACATAACCCAAGGTAGGTCTCGAAGTTCCAAAGAAACCTAAACCTCCCAAATAACCAGGCAATACTGTACCGTTTGATTGTTCGTAGGTTACACTTGCCGTTTTAACCATGGTAACCACATTAATAAGCGCATCAACAACCGGCGAACCTTGATCTTCCTGTTCTTTTTTCTCTTTATCGGTTAACTCTTTATTACGCTCAACTTTTTGTCCCGGTTGTGGCTTTTGGCTAGCTAATGCTGTTGGCTTTTTATTTTTTTGCTTACTTGTTACCAAGCCTAAATACTTATACAATACATCCATTTGTACGTTGGTATTTAAACTATGTCTGTTGGCATTTTGTATGGTGTTACCCAATTGGTAATTCACTCCGTTGTAATCTACATTTGAAAAAGCATCTGTTGCGCGTTGCCAGCTGTAATCGCCCGTGTAAGAATAATCACTATTAAGAAATGCCAAAAACGGAATTTTATCAAAAGGTAATTTATAGTTTAACTGCAGCGTTTGCATGCGTAAATTAGGCGTTCCCGGATCAAAATAACCATCCCATATTCCCAAAGAGTTATCTACAAATCGGTTTTCATCCATAAAATTACGCACCACATTATTGTTTGATGCCGTGTAATTAAGGGTTAAACTTTTTGTAAGATTAAAATTAAGACCGTAATTGTAATTAAAGAAATAATTTCTGCGGTACAATGGTTGAATTTCGATACCTTCCACATCGATCATTCTGTACTTTTGCTGGTTGTACTGACGCAATACATCCGAATTAAAAGTAACACTTGTTGGCAGCAGATTTAAATTAAAATCACTGAACAATTTTAAATAGCGGTTCTTTTTAAGGCTTTCTGCTTTTTTAAATGGTTCGATATTCCAAGGTTTGAACGAATACGCGTAATTTAAAGACGAACGTGCCTGTTGATCTAACAGTTGTTCAATTTCGAAATTGTGCTGTTCTACCTGATTGAACGAATGAGAAAGCGTTAAATTCTCTACATCGTAAAAACGCTGTTTTTGGTTTGGACTGCGTTGCTTGTTTACCCCGATAAAATTGATACTTGTACGTTTGGTATATTCAATGGCACGATCTTTAATTTGTTTGCGTTCATCGGCACTTTGCGCTTCATCCATTTTTGCTTGTAGGCGAACATCCGGATCATTCGGATCGTACTCTGGTGTAATTTTTTCTTCGGCAATAGAATAACTGAACGGAATATTCAGATTCCATTTTTTAGGTAATACCTGATGTGCATTTACTGCCGTTGTAACATTGTAATTAAAAATATCTTCCCTACTGCGTTCTTGCGGACCTTGTTCTAATGCACCAAAGCCCATAGTTTGTTTGTTAACCGTTGCCGTTACCGCTGCAAAATCTGCAATTTTAGCATCAACCGTTGCAACAGCTGCCCAACCGCCTTTATTGGTCATATCAGACATACGCAATTCGTTAAACCAAACTTCCCCACGAATATCTCTTGGCGATTGTGGCGAATCTTGATACAGAATTCTTGTATTGTTTCGAACCCCAATCATAATGGTTCTTAACATACCAAAGTTTGGATTTCCTTTGATACCAATACGCAGTTTATTGATTTTGCTTGCCAGTTCCGGTGCCAGTTCGTCTTCGTTTTTAAAATAAATAAAACTCGGATCTTGATTTTGATCACGGTTACGCATCAACTTTAACTTGGTAAGCAATTCTAACTGTAATTCAATTTCGTTGGCTAACGGCCAAACCTCTTCTGAAATAGTTGTACCCCATTCTGTTAACTTCAACGGAATTTCTACCTGATAAAAGTTGTTTGTAAAATCGTTACCAAAACGAATAAATGCAACCATTTCATTATCTTTCAACCTTGAAGCATCTGTAGCACTCTCTAATGCTTCGGCGTGTAAAAACATACGCAGTTTTTTGTACTGGCGCATATCAATATTACCTACATTTTTAAATACCGCTCTGGAATCATCTGGTTCTAAACCATCGGGAGTCACCGTAGAATTTGCCTTGTACACGCGTAATGACAATGCCTGCTCGTTTTGGTTAATGATGGTGTTATTTTGATTTACGCGTTCGCGGGTAATTCCCGGAGGCAATACATACGGAATTGGCGTACGTGAATAGTTGTTTAATATATTCAGTGTGGTAACATCGAAACCGGTGTTAGTTCCTTGCACTACTACATTAGGATCTTCAACCAAATTATCGGTATATCTTCTCCAATCGCTTCGAACCAAATTCAAAGTCGCAAAACGCAACGTTACTTCTTCAGAGAAACCTGTTAAGAACATACGCATGAAACGTACCGACTGTAAATCTGAAATGGCTCCAACAGCGTATTCCTGACTTGCAATAATTGGCACTTTATACTGCACCCATTTAACCGGAGTTGTATTTCCGTTTAAAAATTTCTCAGTAGTTGTACGAATATCTACCACATAATTTTCACCAATTACCGGATTGGCATTTACATTAACCTCATACTGATAATACGCATTAATGGTGTTCATGGTATTATCGTTATCGATATCTTCTACATCAGGTAAATTACTGTTTCCTCTGTTTGTGTCCGAAAACTGAATTGGCGTGTTGCCTTGCAAACCGTTGTAATTTTTATAGCGCGAAATGATATCGCCTTGTGCCGTAAGGAAAAATTCATAATTATCTGCAGCTGGATCTGCTAAACCAGAAAATTGCGTAAACTTCGCTTTTTCTTCCTCATCGTTCAATCCATCTAAACCAACATCCTGATAAATTCGATTGTTTGCATCGGTATCAAACGCATAAATTAAAGCAGTTGATGCTGGAACTTTACCCCAAACCGAACTAATTGTTGGTGCATTTGTTCCCGGTGTAGGCAATCCGTTTTCGTATTGCTTCATACCATCTTGCAAAATATCTTCTGAAATGTATCCTAAATTGAAATAAACCTTACCGGTATTTGCTGTACTTGTAACATCGCCGGCATTACCTGTATAAGGATCCATCATCCAAAATTCGATGTATTCCACATTTGCCTGTTCAAAATTGGTTGATGCGATAGAACGCATAATACCTGCCCAGTTTTGCTGCGGATTTGGTAATTCGTTATTTGCTAAAAACTGCGGATTAAAGTTGTAAGGTCCGCGTTCTTTTGGATAATACGTTAAGTTTAATGGATTTACCGTTAACAGTTCCCCTTGCGCCACATCCATTGTAGGAAATAATTCTTCTTTATTGATACGGCGGGTTTTGTTCGATGAAATCATGGCATCGGTAACACTGTCGGGACGACGGTACGGACTGTAAAAAATCTGGTCGATATTATACCACGACATTTTTGCACGACGATAGCCAGATTGTAAATCTGTAAAATTTTCTCCAAAGCCAACCGGAACCGATGATAAAAACCACATGGTAGGATTCAGCACATCGATGTTACTTTGCGTTCCTTCGAAATTTTCAATGAAAGAAGTTGCTTCCCCGTTAAGCTGATCCATTTTAGATGCACCCGGTTTTAAATACGCAAATTCTCCTTTAAAAGTTAAGGTTGACATTACATCGGTATCGATATTTGGCAATTTGTTTACCCAACGTGTTAAGAAAGGCACATCGGTAGAATAATTCATGTTGAAACCGTAAATAGTGTTATTTACCGATTCTTCGCCATAGTTAGATTTTACGGTTAAAGGCTGTTCTGTTAATCGTAAATAGGTTGCACCTAAAATTAATTTGTCGTTTACCTGATGATCAACATGTACCCCGAAAAAGTTTCTGCGGGTTTGAGAAAACATTGAATTTTCTTCTACAGAAATTTCAATAGGCGTATTGCTTTCACGTAAACCCGGATCTAAAATATTAACCATTCCACGTTGGTAATCAACGGTATAATCTGCACCTTCCATCAACGTTCTACCACCTGCGGTAACAACAACCGATCCTTGTGCTATGTTAAATCCATTAATAGGAATACCATCGCCACTTGAACTGCTGGCTTTTCCTTTTAACTGGAACTTATTTTTCTCACTGTCTTGCATCGCTTTAATGTAAGTATTGCGATACAGATTTTTATAAACGTATTTTTTCTGGTTAGGGTTGTAACTTGCGTCAACATCATAGTTTTCGCCTGTTCCATTAGAAAGCTTTTTAAACAAGTGTTCCCCAAAAGGTTCAACCGTTGTAAAAATAATTCGTCCGCGCTCTTGATCAACAGTAATACCTTCGAACTTATTCATATTCTGCAGTGCCGAATTACTATTGTTGTTGCCATAGCCACCACCGCCACCGCCTTGATTATTGTTGTTGTTTGACGGATTATTGCTTGTAGGGCTGTTTGCTATATAATCGAACCAACCATCACCTCCCGCTTGCGGATCATCGGTAGCATTCAATCGATCTAAATTAAATACATTCAATAAAGGCGTATTTGCCACATCTTCCGGCAAAGTTGTTCCTGCAACCGGAGAAATGTAATTTAACGGCGAAGGATCGGTGTACATAATGTTAAAACGGAAACCTTCTTTTTCGATAAAACTTGTATTTGGAATTTGATACATGTTTTTCATCATCAAATCCCAAACAGGTTCATCAACCGATGCCAACGTACTTTTCAGCATCTTTAAAACCAAACCCTGTGTTGTTGGTATATCCTGATTATTTCCATCCTGACCAATTACGGTAGCATCTACTCCATCAGTACCAAATTCCCCAACTTTATAAACTTTTCCACCAATGGTATATTCAAACGCTACAGCCAAAACCTCGTCGTTATTCAACGCTTGCTGTAACGTAATGTATCCTAATTGTGGATGAAACTTAAACTCGTTTTCTAATAATTTTCGGGCATTTTCCAACTTCACATAGTCACGACCTTCGGTTACCGGAATATTAAATCCTGCTTGTGCGGTATTGATCTGACGGATGCCTTCGTTTAAGAAATTTGTTCCGATAGCTCCCGGATTGAACTGGTTGTTTTTATTATCAACCGGAGCATTTACTTGCGAAGTACCAAAGAATGTAGGATTCGCCGTTAGATCCAACCCAATGATACGATCGGTACTTGCGTTGCTTAATCGTGCCTCACCTAAATCTTGAAGCGCGATAATGTTACGCATGTTATTGTTTGTTTGGCCCACACGGTTTTGGCGGTTGGTTACCCAAACTTCCACACGTGTAATACGCACACGGCTGTCGATATACGGATAATTTCTTAAAGCATTATCATACTGGTATCTAAAGTATTGTGATAAAAAGAAATTTCGGTTTTGCTCATAATCCAAAGCAAACATTTCGAAGTTTTGCACCGTTCCGCCGCCTTCGGCAACAATTGTTCTACGTTCTGATGTTTGTTTAGAAACAACTCCGGTAATTGTTGTTCTCCCAAACTGCAACTTGGTTTTCACACCAAAAAGATTTTGTGCCCCACGAACCAACGAGTTGTTTACCGGCATGCTTACGTTACCAACTTCGATCCCCTGAAGAATAGCATCTTCGTCTGGTTCGTAGTTCAACTTAAGCATTTGTCTTTGAAAATCTAATGTTGACTGATTGTTAAAGTTAATGTCGGTATTTAAACGCGTTCCTACTTTTCCTTGTAAACTTAAGTTGATACGTTGGTTAAAATCTAACGCAAACGTACGGCGGTTTCTTGGCGATATAATTGGGTTATCTTGTTTTGTAAAGCGAATACCCAAATCTAATTCTACGTTACCGCTAGGTTTAACATCAATAGTATTACCGCCAAAAATGGTTTCAAAAAGTTTAGAATTTACATAATATCCCGGTAATAAATCTTTCTTTTCATCTTCGGTTAATCGGTCTTCGGCTGCAGCTAATCTTTTAGAATAGTATTCGCGCATGGCAGCTTTCAGCAAAATATCCTCGTATTGTTTACGGGTTAAAACCATAGGATATTCCAAGTTGTAATCGTTATTGGTAACGGTGTACAAGTATTTGTCTGAAACCGGATCGTAGGTGTACATTTTCATGATACTATCTACATCTTTCAAAGAAATAGCTCCGCGAATAATTACGGTTTCTTCTTCGGTTTCATCAATTTGTGCCAAAGCAGGTGCAGCGTTACCCAAAAAGATAACGACTAAAAAGTATTTTAAATAAATGTATATACGTGAAGATGCTCTCAAAATGCTACAACCCTTTTAATGCCAACTTAATAATCTGCTCTACAGTAACTTCCGGATTTTGCTCAACGATTTTCTTAACTACTTTTTCGGTAGCTTTTCGTACAAAACCAAGAACTTCTAAAGCAGATAACGCTTCTTCTGCATTTGTATTGTTTACAGGAGCAGATAAATCTTCTAAACCATACAATTTCAGCACTTTTTCCTGTAAATCCAATATTACGCGTTGTGCCGTTTTTAGTCCGATACCTTTGATGGACTGTATTGTTTTTACATCGTTTGATCCAATTGCTTGTATCAGATCATTTGGTGAAACGTACGACAGCATGTTTCGAGCCGTATTTCCGCCAATTCCAGAAACAGAAATCAACAGCTTAAAAAGCTCGCGTTCTGTTTTTTCGATAAATCCGTATAAAATATGTGCGTCTTCTTTAATTTGAAGGTAAGTGTGGATCTGAATTGCTTCCGAATCTTTAATTAAAGAATAAGAATGCAACGAAATATGAACCTGATAGCCAATTCCGTTGCAATCTATTATAATATCTGTAGGAGTTTTTTCTACCAAACGACCTTTTAAAAACGCAATCATTCTTTTACTTTAAATTTTCATCAAAAATAGAAAATTTTATTAATAAATTAACGCTTATTGGCTTTGGTATATTTTATAAAACTATATATTCTTTTTTCGTGCGATTTTTTCCTGGGCATCAATAACCGCAACCGCCGTCATATTCACCATTTCATCTACACTTGCACCTAATTGAAATACGTGTACAGGAGCTTCTAGCCCTAATAAAATTGGACCTATTGATGTTGCGCCGTTTAATTCTTTCAACATTTTATAAGTAGTATTTGCAGCATCTAAATTAGCAAAAACCAACGTGTTTACTTTTTTACCGACTAATTTCGAAAACGGAAATTTCTCTTTTAACATTTCTTGATTCAATGCAAAATCCATTTGAATTTCACCATCAACAATCATTTCCGGATGTTGTTCATGCAACAACTCAACTGCTGTACGCATTTTTTTAGGAGTTTCTTCTTTTGATGATCCAAAGTTTCCGAAAGAAATCATTGCCACCACCGGATCCATTCCAAACATTTTAACCACATGACTGGTCATTAAAGCAATTTTTGCTGTTTCTTCTGCTGTTGGATTTGGGTTTACAGAAGTATCAGACAAAAACATTGGTCCGTGATTGGTAAGCATTAAATTAGTTGCCGCTACTTTTGATACGCCGTTTGCACGCGGAATTAAATCTAAAACCGGTTTTAACGATGTTGGATAACTGCGTGAATAACCCGAAAGCATCGCATCTGCTTCGCCTTTCAACACCATCATTGATGCAAAATAACTGCGATCTCGCATTAATTTTTGAGCATCGATTAAAGTTACACCTCTGCGTTTTCTTGAATTCCAGAAGAATTCTGCATAACGTTCTCTACGATCGGCTTCTTCTTTGGTTTTAGGGTCAATTATCATTACATCGGCATCAAAACCAATTTCTTCTTTTAACTCTAAAATAATTTCTTTGTTTCCTAATAAAATTGGTTCGGCAATACCTTCTTCGTAAGCAATTTGAGCTGCTTTTAATACGTTTAGCTGATCAGCTTCGGTATAAACTACTTTTTTAGGATCTAATTTAGCACGGTTCATTAACAAACGTACCAATTTATTATCAGATCCCATACGGTCAGAAAGTTCGTTGCGATATGCTTCCCAATTGGTAATTGGTTCTGTAGCCACGCCCGATTCCATAGCTGCTTTTGCAACTGCCGGTGGAATTTCGGTCATTAAACGTGGATCAAACGGTTTAGGAATGATATAATCTTTACCGAAACTTAATTTCTTAGCTCCGTAAGCTATATTTACTTGTTCAGGCACTGTTTCTTTTGCCAATTTAGCTAAAGCGTAAACGGCAGCCAGTTTCATTTCTTCGTTAATTTTTGTAGCACGAACATCTAACGCACCACGGAAAATAAATGGAAAACCTAATACGTTGTTTACTTGGTTAGGAAAATCAGAACGACCTGTTCCCATAATGATATCTTTACGAGTTGCCATTGCCAAATCGTATGCAATTTCAGGGTTTGGATTTGCCATTGCCAACACAATAGGATCCGGAGCCATGGTATTCAACATTTCTGGAGATAGCACGTTTGCTGCAGATAATCCAATGAACACATCGGCATCTTTCATGGCATCTTCCAACGTATGAATGTCGCGATTGGTTGCCCAAACGGCTTTAGACGGATCTAAATTTTCACGATCGGCACGAATAACACCTTTACTGTCTAACATTACGATGTTTTCTTTGGTAGCACCAACCGAAATGTACATTTGCGTACACGAATTTGCTGCTGCACCTGCACCACTTACAACAATTTTTACGTCTTTAATATCTTTTTTCTGCAATTCGCACGCATTGATTAATGCCGCACCGGAAATAATTGCCGTTCCGTGCTGGTCGTCGTGCATTACAGGAATATTCATTTCTTCTTTTAAACGACGTTCGATTTCAAAACACTCGGGCGCTTTAATATCTTCTAAGTTGATTCCACCAAAAGTAGGCTCTAACGCCTTTACAATCTTTACAAAATCATCGATATTCTTTGTATCCAGTTCAATATCAAAAACGTCGATATCGGCAAATATTTTAAACAACAAACCTTTACCTTCCATTACCGGTTTTGATGCCTGCGCACCAATATCGCCCAAACCTAAAACCGCCGTTCCGTTACTAATAACAGCCACCAAGTTTCCTTTAGCGGTGTATTTGTAAGCATTTTCGGGATTTTTTTCGATTTCTAAACAAGGTTCTGCAACTCCGGGTGAATAAGCTAATGCCAAATCGCGTTGTGTACTTGTAGGTTTTGTTGGTACTACGGCAATTTTACCGGGTTTTGGTTTTGCGTGATATAATAAAGCTTCTCTTCTTTTTGAATCTTTGTGCATGATTTCGTTTTTTGATAAGTAACAAATATAACAAGCTTAAAATTAAGAACGAAAAAGTTTTGATTACTTTTTTTGAAGAAATGGAATAAATGATAACGCTACACAAGATTTTTTACTTGTTTTAAACGTTACTAAATATTTACTGTGAAAAATCATGTTATACAACACCAAAATTTGCAATATAAAACGAATCAAATCTTTTTTAACATTTAAATTTAAATAGTATATTGCGAGGATATATATGTTATCTATTATTTTACAAAAGAGCTATCATGACTGAATCAAATATTTACAAAGAATATTTTCTAACACTTAAAAACTATTTAAATATTCTTGAAATTGATAAAAATGAAATTTTAGGATGTAATGATAATAATATTTCTATATTACAGACAAAGTATGGTAAACTACCTTTAGCGTATGAGGAATTCTTGCGGAATATTGGTGCTAGAAATCTCTTTGAATTTATGAATGCAGAAGATATGTCATATGATAACCATGAAATTATTTATGATTTTTATTGTGAAGTGTTTGAAGGAAATCTTGATACAACAAATGCTAACTATATACCTATTTCTGAAAGATACATGGATTATATTATTCTTATAAAACGAGATAAAGAAAATCCTGAAGTTTGTAGTCCAAAAAGTTGTTATGGTACTAATAAAGAAATTGAAACTCTTCATAGCACATTTACAGATATGATTAATATGTTTTTCAAACAAAGCTTAAATAATCATTCTTACAGTTTTTATTTTGTCTCTTCAAATACCAAAAATCCCGAAAAAAATTTTAAAAAAAATATTTCAAAATATATAAAATCCTTAAATAAAATTGAAGAAATAATTTTGAAATATGATAAGGATAATTATTTAATAAATGA